>JALHFU010000004.1:0-40554 GCA_022838525.1 Hyphomicrobiales bacterium
TTGAGCAGCGCATCGAACCAGTCGAGCTGCTGCAGATCGAGCAGGAGCGCGCCGTCGGAGGCGGCGAAGCCGAAGGGAACGTCGGAATCGGACGTCGCGCAGGAAGCGAGGAGGACGGATGCGAACGCCACGAGCAGGGTGCGCCTGCCGTCGCGTATGAAGCGCGTTCCCTCAGCTTTCAAATGCCTATCCCTTCCAAGACTGGACACGACATGCACTTGCCGCAATGGGCAAGAACGGCATGATCCCCCGTGCCCGGAACGAGACCTAACGAATCCCGGCCCGTTCCGCAACCTCCCGGCTACGGACGAAATAAGGCAAGATCATGATTCCGCCGCGAAATTGCCGGGTTTCCCGGCTGCGGCCCTGTTCATGAAGGAGGGATGGCGACCTGCGGGCGCGGTCAGGCGAGGACGCCGCGCAGCCGCTCCAGCTCGCCGATCTGCGCCCGGGCGGTCTCGTAGCCGAGCCGGATGGCTTCGTCGGCGCGGTGGAATTCGGTCAGCCCGATATGGCCGAGCTTGGGCAGCAGCGACAGGTCCGGCGGGTCGCCGGCCATGCGGGCGCGCGAGATGCGGTCTTGGATGATGTTGAAGGCCTCGACCATGACGCCGGTGATGCCGAGGCGCGCCTCGCGGTCGCTCGGCCCCTTGTCGATGACGAGCTCGGCCTCTCCGTCGCCGTCGGTGTCGGCGCTGTGCTTGATGACGGCGGCGCGGCCGAACAGGTCGTAATGCAGGTTGACGGCGACGACGAGCCGCTGCTCGTAGGCGCGGCACACCGACACCGGAACCGGATTGACCAGCGCCCCGTCGACGAGCACGCGCTTGTTGCAGGTCACGGGCTCGAACACGCCGGGCAGCGCATAGGAGGCGCGCATCGCCGTGATCAGCGAGCCGTTCGACAGCCAGATCTCGTGCCCGGTGCGGATCTCCGCCGCGACGCAGACGAACGGCCTGGTGAGGTCGGCGAAGGTGGTGCCGTTCAGGTGCTCCTGCATCTTGGCGGTCAGCTTCAGCCCGCCGAGCAGGCCGTTGCCGCCCAGATGCAGGTCGAGCAGGCCGAAGATGCGCCGCTTGGTCAGCGAGCGGGCGAACTCCTCGAGCTCGTCGAGCTTGCCGGCGAGATAGCAGCCGCCGACCAGCGCGCCGATCGAGGTCCCGGCGATCATGTCGATCTGGATGCTGGCCTCGTCCAGCGCCCGCAGCACGCCGATATGCGCCCAGCCGCGGGCGGCCCCGCCGCCCAGCGCCAGCGCGATGCCCGGTTTGCGGACCGGCCTCGGTTCGACGATCCGCGGTTCGGCCGGCAGGTCGCCGCCGTTGCCGCCTTCATGTCTGCTACGCAGAGACGCCCACTCGAGCATCGCACTCACTCCCTATCCCCGGGATAGTCATACACTATCGGTCGTATCGAAAGGATGAATGCGCCCGCCCTTGCCGCGGCGGGGTGCTCAGCCCCCGCCGTAGACTTTCGCGGGGTCGAACTTCGCCCCGCTGCCGTCCTGAACAAGCGTTGCCTTCCCATCCCGAACCTGCACCGTCCTGTAGAAGCAGGAACGCCGTCCGGTATGACAGGTTGCATCGTGCCCGCCGACCGTGACCTTGAGCCAGACCGCATCCTGGTCGCAATCCGTCTTCACCTCGGCCACGCGCAGCATGTTGCCGGAGGTCTCGCCCTTCTTCCACAGAGTGCCGCGCGATCGCGACCAGAAATGGGCAAGGCCGGTTTCGAGCGTCAGCGCCAGCGCCTCGGCGTTCATGTGCCCCACCATCAGCAGCGTGCCGTCGCCGGCGTCGGTGACTATCGCCGTCACCAGCCCGTCGCGGTCGAAGCGCGGCGAGAAGGCGTCGCCCTCTTCGAGCGCGGCCTTGTCCGAGGGGGGAGGCGGGAAGCTGTCCATGTCGCGGCCCTGTCGTTGCGGTCGGGCCGCGGCGGGACTATCCGGCGAGGCCGTTTCTCAGCATCATCATGAAGCGGGCCTGCTCTTCCGGCTGGTTCCTGAAGACGCCCGTGAAGGTGGTGGTCAGCGTGGTCGATCCTTCCTTGCGGATGCCGCGCATGGCCATGCACATATGCTCCGCCTCGATCATCACCGCCACGCCGCGCGGATTTAGCACGTCCTGGATGACGCCGGCAATCTGCGCGGTCAGCGCCTCCTGCGTCTGGAGGCGGCGGGCGAAGATGTCGACCACGCGCGCGATCTTCGACAGGCCGACCACCTTGCCGTCCGGCAGGTAGGCGACATGCGCCCTGCCGATGATCGGCACCATGTGGTGCTCGCAGTGCGAATGGAAGCGGATGTCCTTGACCAGCACCATGTCGTCATAGCCCTGCACCTCCTCGAAGGTGCGGCCGAGCTCCTCGGCGGGGCACTGGTCGTAGCCGGAGAACATCTCGCGGAAGGCGTTCGCCACGCGCTTGGGCGTGTCGACCAGCCCTTCGCGGTCGGGGTTGTCGCCGGTCCAGCGCAGGAGCGTGCGCACCGCGGCCTCTACCTCCTCCTGCGAGGGGCGGTCGGTGACGGGCTTGTCCATATAGGCGGGCTTGGCCGTCTCCTGCGCGCGCGGGGCGGCGGTGGAATCGGCACGGGGAGTGAAGTTCTTGACCACGGCGTCCATGAAAGGCGTCTCCCGTAGTTCCTTTCGGTGAAGGAACGAGTTGAACGGACCACTGCCCTTCACGAAAAACCGGCCTTGCGCCGGTATCCGGTAAGCGGCGTGCATTCTCTTCCGCAGGGCGCCACAATACCGCATGCGCGGCGGCTTGTGGCCGGCGGAACCGTCTCATTATATAAGGGCACGCGGCACGATTGGAAGACGTGGCGTGCTTTTCGCGCAAGCGAGGCTGGAAATTCATGATCGACGACGTCTACAACGCGAAAATTCTCGGCTTCGCCGGCAATATCGGCCGCATCGGCCGGCTCGACGCGCCCGACGCCACGGCGACCGCGCATTCCAAGCTGTGCGGCTCGACCGTCGTCGTCGACATCCGCATGGAGGGCGACACGATCACCGACTTCGCCCACGAGGTGAAGGCCTGCGCGCTCGGCCAGGCGTCGTCGTCGGTGATGGCGGCGAACGTGGTCGGCGCCACCGCCGCCGAGCTGCGCGCCGTGCGCGAGATCATGCTGAAGATGCTGAAGGAGAACGGCCCGCCGCCACTCGGACGCTTCGAGGACCTGAAATATCTGGAGCCGGTGCGCGACTACAAGGCGCGCCACACCTCCACCATGCTGACCTTCGACGCCGTGGTCGACGCCATCGGCCAGGTCGAGAAGCGGCGGGCGGGCGAGGCGGCCTGACCGTTCAGCCGAACCCGTTCTGCCTCATGCGCTGCAGGCTGTCGGCGATCTCGGCTCGTATCCAGCCGGCGAAGGCGCGTTCGCTTTCGTTCAGCTTCGCGAGGTCCCGGGCGACGAGAAAATAGGCGCCGCAGGCGGAAACCGTCGCGAAGGGCTGCACGAGCTCTCCGGACGCCAGCTCCTCATGGACGAGCAGGATGTCGCCGAGAGCGACGCCATGGCCGAGCAGGGCCGCCTGCTTCGACAGCGATGCGTCGGCCAGCAGCGGCCCGCGCTGCGCGAACGCCGTTTCCTCCAGCCCCGCGGCGCGGAACCATCGCGCCCAGCCGCTGCGGTTCTCCTCGTGGAGCAAGGTGAAGCCGGCAAGATCGGCGGGGCTCGCCAGCGGTCCCTTCGCGGCGAGCAGGGCAGGCGCCACGACCGGCGTGTCGACGGCCTCCCACAGCAGCTCGGCATCGCAGCCGGGCCACGACCTGTCGCGCACGCTGAAGCGCAGCGCCAGCGTCGGTTCGTGGCTGCGGAAGGAGACGAGTCTCGAATCGACGTCGAGTGCGACGTCGATGTCGGGATGAAGGGCGCGGAAGCGGTCGAGCCGGGGCAGCAGCCACGCCGCGGCGAGCGACGGCTCCGCGCTGACCCGGACGACGCCAGGGGCGCCGGCGCCGAGAAGGGCGGACACGCTGCGGCCGATCGCATCGAAGCTCGCCACCAGTTCCCGGTGCAGCGTTCTGCCCGGGGCGGTCAGCTCGACCTTGCGGTGGGAGCGGGTGAACAGCTGCGTTCTGAGAAAGCCCTCCAGCTCGCGGATCTGCCGGCTGACGGCGGCCTGCGAGACATGCAGCTCCTCCGCCGCGCGGCTGAAGCTCATGTGCCGTCCCGCCGCCTCGAAGCTGCGCAACGCCGTCAGCGGCAGGCGACTTCGCTTCATCGGCTGCATAACCTCTGGTTATCCAGCCGGGAAATTATACTCGTTTGAGGCGGCTGTGAAGGCGCGGTTCAATCCCGGCTCAACGGGAAGCGCGACATGACCGTCATCGACATCCTGGCACACGTGATCCGCATCGTCACGTTCCAGCAGGCCCCGCAGGGCGAGCATTGCAAATCCGGCACCGAAGCGTCATCTACCGGCCATGGAACACGAGAACGAGACGGCCGGCCCGCATCCGGCTCCCGCCCGGCGGGAGACGAGGGGACGTAACTGGTCCGGCCCGTGGCCGAAGACGCCGGGCCGCGTCCTCGGCACCGCGCTGGTGCGCCTCTACCAGCTCACGCTGTCCGGCTTCATCGGCAATTCCTGCCGCCATTTCCCGACCTGCTCGGAATACGCCTACGAGGCGATCGCCCGGCATGGCCTGTGGGCCGGCGGCTTCATGGGCCTGTTCCGCTTCGTCCGCTGCGGCCCGGGCGGCACGCACGGCATCGACCTCGTGCCGGAGACGCTCGACGGCCGCTACGTCTGGTACATGCCGTGGCGCTACTGGGCGATTTCGAGGCAGAAACCGGACTCAAGCTGTGAACGGTGAGCCGAGCCGGCGGCGTCTTGCTTGACGGACCCCGTCCTGCGCACGCAACCTCCTGCGGTAATTCGGATTCGAGGAGACGGAGGGTATCACGGTGCACAAGTTCGAAATCTACAAGGACAAGGCGGGCGAGTATCGGGTCCGCTTCAGGTACAACAACGAGATCATGTTCTCGACCGAGGGCTATGCCTCGAAGGCGAGCGCGCAGAACGCGATCGACTCGATCAAGAAGAACGGCCCGGGCGCGCCGGTCGAAGACAACAGCTAGGGTCGTCCGAACCTGCATCCCGGAAGGGCTCGCACCTGCAAGGGCGCGGGCCCTTTACGCATGGCGGGCGCGCGTTTATGTGTGCGCCGGGCGCGGCAGGCATCGACCGCCGCGCCGGATCGTGACTGGCCACCCGCGTTCGTAGGCGGGACTGGATAGGAGAATTTCCGATGGCACCCGTTTCCCTGACATTTCCCGATGGTTCGGTCCGCGAGTACGACGCGGCGACGACCGGCGCACAGCTTGCGGAATCGATCTCGAAGTCGCTGGCCAGGAAGGCTGTCGCCTATGTGCTCGACGGGACCTTGCGCGACCTCACCGACCCGCTTGCGCAGTCCGGCAAGGTCGAGATCGTCACCCGCGACGACCCGCGCGCGCTGGAGTTGATCCGCCACGACGCCGCCCACGTGCTGGCGGAAGCCGTGCAGGAGCTGTGGCCGGGCACGCAGGTCACCATCGGCCCGGTCATCGAGAACGGGTTCTACTACGACTTCGCGCGCAACGAGCCGTTCACGCCCGACGACTTCCCCGCCATCGAGAAGAAGATGCGCGAGATCATCGCCCGCAACAAGCCCTTCACCAAGCAGGTGTGGGACCGCGAGCAGGCCAAGAAGGTCTTTCGCGACAAGGGCGAGGCCTACAAGGTCGAGCTGGTCGACGCCATCCCCGAAGGGCAGGACCTCAAGATCTACTTCCAGGGCGACTGGTTCGACCTGTGCCGCGGCCCGCACATGGTCTCGACCGGCCAGATCGGCAGCGCCTTCAAGCTGATGAAGGTGGCCGGCGCCTACTGGCGCGGCGACGCCAACAACCCGATGCTGACGCGCATCTACGGCACGGCCTGGGCCAGCCAGGAGCAGCTCGACCAGTATCTCCACATGCTGGAGGAGGCCGAGAAGCGCGACCATCGCCGCCTCGGCCGCGAGATGGACCTGTTCCATTTCCAGGAGGAGGGGCCGGGCGTGGTCTTCTGGCACGCCAAGGGCTGGAAGATGTTCCAGAACCTGATCTCCTACATGCGCCGCCGGCTCGGCGACGACTATCAGGAGGTCAACGCGCCGCAGGTGCTCGACAAGTCGCTGTGGGAGACCTCCGGCCACTGGGGCTGGTATCAGGAGAACATGTTCGCGGTGAAGTCGGCCCACGCCTTCACCCACCCGGACGACCCCGAGGCCGACCAGCGCATCTTCGCGCTGAAGCCGATGAACTGCCCCGGCCATGTCCAGATCTTCAAGCATGGCTTGAAGTCCTACCGCGATCTGCCGATCCGGCTTGCGGAATTCGGCAACGTCCATCGCTACGAGGCATCAGGAGCCTTGCATGGTCTCATGCGGGTTCGCGCGTTCACGCAGGACGACGCCCACATCTTCTGCACCGAGGATCAGCTCGAGGCGGAAATTCTCAAGATCAACGACCTGATGATGTCGGTCTACAAGGATTTCGGTTTCGAGGAGGTGGTGGTGAAGCTCGCCACGCGACCGGAGAAGCGTGTCGGCACCGACGCGGCGTGGGACCACGCCGAGGACATCCTGCGCCGCGCGCTCCAGCGCATGGCGCGCGAGGACAACCGCATCAGGACCGGCATCAACGAGGGCGAGGGCACGTTCTACGGCCCGAAATTCGAATACACGCTCAAGGACGCCATCGGCCGCGAATGGCAGTGCGGCACCACGCAGGTCGATTTCAACCTGCCCGAGCGCTTCGGCGCGTTCTACATCGGCGCGGATTCGGAGAAGAAGCAGCCGGTGATGATCCACCGCGCCATCTGCGGCTCGCTGGAGCGCTTCCTCGGCATCCTGATCGAGAGCCACGCCGGCCAGATGCCGCTGTGGTTCGCGCCGGTGCAGGCGGTGGTGGCGACCATCACCTCCGATGCCGACGACTACGCCACGCAGGTTGTGGCGAAGCTGAAGGCCGCCGGGCTGGCGGCGGAAGTCGATCTCCGCAACGAGAAGATCAACTACAAGGTCCGCGAGCACTCGCTGGCCAAGGTGCCGGTCATTCTCGTGTGCGGCCGCCGCGAGGCGGAGGAGGGGACGGTCAATTTGCGCCGCCTCGGCTCGCGCGATCAGGTGGCGATGACGCTCGACGCCGCGATTGCCGCGCTCACGGATGAGGCGACGCCGCCCGACATCAAGCGCAACCGCGCGGCTGCCGCCTGATCGGGCTTATCTGGCCTGAAGGCAGGAAAAAAACGGGGCGGGCGGTTCAGTCCGCCTCGGCCTCCGTCTCGGAAACCAGAACCTCGACGTCCTGGTTGCGGCCGGCGGTCACGGTGAACTCGCGCTGGTAGATGCGCTCGCGGTTCTTGGCGACCACGGCGTAGTCGCCCTCCGCGAGCACCATCGAGGCGAAGGCGCCGACGCTCTCGTGCACCACGTCGCCCGATTCGGTCAGCACCGCCCACGAGGTGTCGGCGATCGCCTCGCCGCCCTTCTCGCGCACCAGCTTGAGCGTCAGCTCCGCCGCCTTGTGCTCGACGGTCGCCTCCGTCAGCTTGCCGGCCTCGACATGGATGTCGGAGCGGATCACGGCGTTGACCGTGCCGTAGGTCGAGACCACGTGGTAGGTGCCGGAATTGAGCCGCACCACGGTGTTGGGCTGCACGTCGGGAATGATCAGCGGCCGCTCGCCGCTGGTGTCGGGTTCGGCCTCGTAGATCGAGAAGCGCAGCCTTGCCGGCGGGATGCGCACGCCGCCCGACAGGACGGCGTCGAGCTTGAGCCCGCCAGCGTCGAGCACGACCGATTCGGTCTGCGACTCCCGGCCGACGGTGATGCGCTTGGTCGCGCCCGCGCGCCCGAACGAGGCATGGACGAGGTAGCTTCCGGGCTGCAGCGTGAAGATGCCGCTGCCGCCCTGCGCGGAGGCCACCATCGGCAGCTTGCCGTCGCCGTCCGCCTCCGGGCTGAAGACGCGCCAGACGAGCCCGCGCGTGAGGGCGGGGCCGTCTTCCGTCAGATGGGCGGAGAGCGTCACCTGGCCTTCGCCGGCGGTGGCGAGCGCGCCCTGCGGCGCCTGCACCGGCGCGGCATAGCCCGACAGGCCGGGCATGTTCAGGTTGAAGGACGGCGCGCCGCCGACGTCCTGCGCGGCGGCGGGCAGCGCCCAGAGCGCCAGCCCTGCGGCAAGCCCGATGGTGCACCTTGTGAACGGTGTGGTCACGGCCCCTCTCATGACTTGCCTTGAAGCCCAGCGCGGTGGCAATTTCAAGGCGCAAACGCACCGGCCCTTGCCGGGGCAGCGTTTCCGCCAGGCATCCGGCCTCGCTCCGGTACCCGACAGCCGGCCCTCCAACCCTCCGGGAGTCATGACTTGAATCAGGCCGTCCTCGATTTCCTGCTGTCGCGCAGGTCCAAGCCGATCGCCGAACTGAAGGAACCCGCCCCCTCCGATGCCGAAATCCGCACCATGCTCACCGCCGCCTCCCGCGTGCCGGATCATGGCCGGCTCGCGCCGTGGCGCTTCATCCTCTACCGCGGCGACGCGCGCCACCGCATCGGCGAGGCGCTGCTGGCCCTTGCCGAAAGGCGCGAGGGGCCGCTGCCGGAGCACCGCCGCCAGCAGGAGCTGACGCGCTTCTCGCGCGCGCCGCTGGTCGTCGGCGTCGTCTCCGTGCCGCGCGACCACCCCAAGGTGCCGCACTGGGAGATGTTCCTGTCGGGAGGGGCGGCGGCGATGAACCTCCTGCTCGCGGCCGGCGCGCTCGGCTACGGCGCGAACTGGATCTCCAACTGGTACGCCGACGACGAGGAAGGCAAGCGCATCCTCGGGATCGCGCCGCAGGAGCGCGTCGTCGGCTTCGTCCACATCGGAACCTTCGACGGCGAGATGCCGGAGCGCGCGCGGCCGGAGCTTTCCGACATCGTCTCCGACTATGCCGGCCCCTGGGCCGGTCCGCAGGAAGGATAGGCAGCCATGTTCTACGAACCGTCCGCCGGCCACGGCCTGCCGCACGATCCGTTCAAGGCCATCGTCGCGCCGCGTCCGATCGGCTGGATATCGACCGTCGCGGCCGACGGTTCGCTGAATCTCGCGCCTTATTCGTTCTTCAACGCGCTGGGCACCAACCCGCATCTGGTGATGTTCTCCTCGGAAGGTGCGAAGGACAGCGCCACCTATGCCAGCGAGACGGGCGAGTTCGTCGTCAACCTCGTCACCCGCGACCTCGTCGACAGGATGAACGCCAGCAGCATCGACGCGCCGCGCGGCGTGTCGGAGTTCGGCCATGCCGGGCTGACGCCGGTGCCGTCGCGGCTGGTGAAGCCGCCGCGGGTCGGCGAGGCGCATGCGGCGCTCGAGTGCAAGGTGACGGAGATCGTCCGGCCGAGAGGCCTCGACGGCCGCACCGGCGACCGCTTCGCCGTCTTTGGCGAGGTGGTGGGCGTCCATATCGACGAGGCGATGCTCGACGAGAACGGCCTGTTCGACATCGTCAGGGCCGGCACCGTCGCCCGCCTCGGCTACATGGACTATGCCGCGGTGACGGAAACCTTCTCCATGCGCCGCCCGCGCTGGGAGGAGTGAGGAAGGACCACGAGGCCGGTATCAGCCACGCGGGAACGGCCGCCATGGGTGGGAAGGAAACGGTCCGGTTTCAGGATTTTCACGAACGTCGACACGGGAACATGATCTTGGTTGTGGCGAAAGTCTGCGCTGGAGGCGCATGATGAAGCCGTCCGTGATCGGGAAAGCGACGGCGCGACGCTGCGCCGAAGCTGCCCGCGAAACCACGTCATGAACATGAGCGAAGCCATAGCGAAGAATTCCCGCGCCGCTGTTGCCGGGCGGCAGGCCACTGGGGCGCTGGCATGGCGCGTTCTGGTCGCGATGCTGGTCGCGCGTACTGCCTTTGCGGTTGCTGCGCAGGGCCTGGTCGCGATCATTTACGCGATGCACGGCTCGGCGACGCCCTGGCGCGATGCCGAAGCGTGGCTGCCTGTCTACGGCACCCTGATCGACGCAGGCTGTCTTTGCCTGCTCTGGTGGCTCACGCGACGGGAGGGCATCACGCTGATCGATCTGATCGGCTTCGACCGCGGCCGCTTGTGGCGCGATGTCCTGCTGGGTCTCGCGCTGATTCCGCTGTGCCTCATGTTCATTTTCGGCGGCATCGCAATCAGCAGCTTCCTGATCTATGGAGCCGCCGGTCTACCGCAGTTCGGCGAGCCGTTGCCGCTGGCAGCCGCGCTCTATGCCCTGCTGGTTTGGCCACTGATCTGGGGCTTTACCGAGCAGATGACCTATAACGGCTATCTGCTGCCGCGTTTTCAGGTGCTTTCCGGAAGCACGGCGTTTGCCGTGGCCTTGGTCGCATTGGCCTGGGCATTTCAACATGCCTTCATGCCGCTCACATTCGATCCGGCTTACATGGCCCATCGCGCCGCGTCGTCTGTGCCGAATACGCTGTTCATGCTCTTGGTCTATCTGCGCCTGCGCCGCCTCTTGCCGCTCGCGGTCGCGCATTGGTTGATGGATGGTGCGTCGGTTTTCGTCGGGAGCGTTCTACCGTTGCTCGCATAGCAGACTCGAGACGACCAGGAATCACCCGAGCCCCGCCGCACCGGCCCGCGCCAGCAGCCGTTCGGCGCGCTTGAGGTGGGGCCGGTCGTACATCTTGCCGTCGATGGCGACGACGCCGGGATTGCCCGCCGCCGCGAAGGCGTCCACCACGGCGCGCGCCTCGGCGACGGCTTCCGGCGACGGGGTGAAGACCGCGTTTATGACCGGAACCTGCACCGGATGGATCGCCATGCGGCCGGTGAAGCCGTCGCGCGCCCCTTCGAGGCAGTCGCGGTGGAACGCCTCCTCGTCGCGGAAATTCGGGAACACCGTATCGATCGGCGCGACCTCGGCGGCGCAAGCGGCAAGGATGGTCGAGATACGCGCGAAGCGGAAGACGTCGGTGTAGCGGCCGTCCTCGTCGCGGGTCGCGGCGGCGCCGATCTCGGCCGAAAGGTCCTCCGCGCCCCAGGTCAATCCGGAGAGCCGCTCGCTCGCGCCGGCATAGGTGCCGGCGTTCAGCACGCCGGCCGGCGTCTCGGTGATGATCGGCAGGATGCGCGTCGCGCCGTCCGCGATGCCCGCTTCCGCCTCGTGAACGCGCAGCCTGACCGCCAGCCGCGCCACGTCCTCGCCGCTGTTGGATTTCGGCAGCATGATGCCCGCCGGCCCGGCCTTCACCACGGCGGCGAGGTCGTCGTCGGTCAGGCCCGTCGACAGGTCGTTGACGCGGACATAGAGCAGGGGGCCGGCCTTCGCGCCGGCGACCACCTCGGCCGTGAGCCTGCGCGCCGCCTCCTTGCGGCCGGCGGCAACCGAATCCTCGAGGTCGATGATAAGCGCGTCGGCGCCCGATTCGAGGCCCTTGGCCAGCTTCTTTTCCGAATCTCCCGGTACGAACAGCAGCGAGCGCATCAGGCGGCAGGCCTCTTCTGCACCATCGTCTGGCGCAGGCAGCGCGCGACGAGGTCTCCGTTCTGATTGTAGGCGCGGTGCTCCATCTCGACCACGCCGCGGTCCGGCTTCGACTTCGATTCGCGCACCGACACGATCTCGGTCTCGACGCGGACCGTGTCGCCGTGGAAGAGGGGATGGGGGAAGGTCGTCTCCGTCATGCCGAGATTGGCGACGATGGTGCCGAGCGTGGTGTCGGGCACCGAGATGCCGATCATCAGGCCGAGCGTGAACAGCGAATTGACCAGCGGCTTGCCCCATTCGCTCTTCGCGGCGTAGTCGAAGTCGATGTGCAGCGGCTGCGGGTTCATGGTCATGACCGAGAACAGCACGTTGTCGCTTTCGGTGATCGTGCGCCGCAGCGGGTGGCGGATCACCTGCCCGACGGTGAATTCCTCGAGATAAAGCCCGGCCATGCCGCGTCCCTCCCTTGTCTCCGCCGTCATGGCTGACGGCCGGTTAAGATTCATGGTGAACCGTTCGTAAACCATTTTTCTCTAGCGTCCAGAGCATCTCAGGTTCGCGTGGGCGTCGATGATCGTCAGGCACTTCCTCAAATGGATCGGCAATGCGCGCGTCGGCGAACGCGCGGCGGCGGCGGGGGCTCTCGCCCGCGCCTTCCTCGATCACCAGATCGCCTTCGAGGACCGCTGCGAGGCCGAGGCCGCGCTGACGCTGCTGCTCGACGATCCGTCGCCCAAGGTGCGCGCCGCGCTCGCCGAGGCGCTGTCGATGAGCCGCCACGCGCCGCCGCAGATCGTGGCCGCGCTCGCCTCCGATCAGGACGAGGTGGCGGCCTGCATCCTTATCCGTTCGCCATTGCTTACCGATGTCGATCTGATCGACAGGGTGGCGGCCTCCCGGCCGTCGATCCAGGCGCTGATCGCCTCGCGCCCCGTCGTGTCCATGAGCCTGTCGGCGGCCATTGCGGAGGTCGGCGCGCTCGAGGCCTGTCTGGTGCTGGCGCGCAATGCGGGGGCGGAAATCGCCTCGCTGTCGTTCCGCCGCATGGCCGAGCGCTTCGGCCACGAGGCCGCGCTGCGCGAGGCCCTGCTTGCCGATTTGCGCCTGCCGGGCGACTGCCGCCACATGCTCCTCGTCGCGCTGGGCGAGGCGCTGAGGCATGCGCCGCTGGTGCGGGCGCTGATGGGCGAGGCGCGCGCCGAGCGCGTGACGCGCGAAGCCTGCGTGCGCGCCTCGCTGACCCTGATCGAGCATACGCCGACGGGCGAGCACGCAGCCCTGATCGAGCATCTGCGCCTGCGCGGCGAACTGATGGCAGGCTTCCTGCTGCGCGCCATCGCCCATGGCAAGGTCGATTTCCTCGGCTCGGTGCTGATGACGCTCAGCGGCCATTCCGAGGAGCGGGTGAGGGCGATCCTGGCGTCCGGCCGCGACGTCGCCGTCACGTCGCTGTTCGGCGCGTCGGGGCTGGCGAAGCCGCTCCACGGCGTGTTCCTGCGCGCGCTGAAGGTGTGGCGCGAGGTGGCCGCCGGCCGCCGCGTCGCCGGTGCGCAGGAGGTGAGCTGGCTGATGCTGAACGAGATCAATGCTGCGCCCGGCCAGCCCGGCCCGGCCGAGAGCGACCGCGAGGCCGCCGCCCTCATCAAGGCCATCCACCTCGAGGCGCTGCGCGAGAACGCCCGCGAGCACGCGCTCGCCATCGCCGCCGCCTGACGGCGGCTGCGGTCCGCTTTCGAGCCGGTCTTTCGGTCTATTTCAAGGTATAGGCCGCCATGACCATATCGATCATCGGCCGCCGCACCATGCCCCAGTCGTCGAAGCTCACGGCGTCGATCGGCAGCTGAACGATCTCGGTCACGCCCCTGTGGCGCCCGTCGTTGCGGATGGAGCGGAACAGGGCCTCGACCGCCGCGTCCGGTCCTTCGAGGATCTGGCACACCCGCCTGTCCTCGAAGGCGAGCAGGCCGGTAATGCCGTGCGCCTTGTTGAAGGCCGCGGCCTTCCCGACAAGGGCGTCGATGTCCGCCTCCGTCACATGCGGTTCGAGTGTCGAGACGTAGACGATGCGCAGCGGCATGAAGCTCTCCCGTTACGGGAGCAAGCGCTATCAGATATCCAGTTCCTCGACAAACTCGGCCCGCTCCTGGATGAAGCGGAAGCGCGCCTCCGGCTTGGTGCCCATCAGCGATTCGACCGAGGCCTTCGTCGCCGCCTCGTCGTCGATCACCTCGACGCGCAGCAGCGTTCGCTTGGCGCGGTCCATCGTGGTTTCCTTGAGCTGGCCCGCCATCATCTCGCCCAGGCCCTTGAACCGGCCGATCTCGACCTTGCCGCGCCCGGTGAACTCGGCTCGCAGCAATTCGTCCTTGTGGGCGTCGTCGCGCGCGTACATCACCTTGCCGCCCTGGCTGATGCGGTAGAGCGGCGGCACGGCCATGTAGAGATGGCCGTTGCGGATCAGCTGCGGCATCTCCTGATAGAAGAAGGTCATCAGGAGCGACGCGATATGCGCGCCGTCGACGTCGGCGTCGGTCATGATGATGACGCGGTCGTAGCGCAGGTCTTCCTCGCGGTACTTGGAGCGCGTGCCGCAGCCCAGCGCCTGCACGATGTCGCCGATCTGCTGGTTGGCCGTCAGCTTGTCGTGGCCGGCGCTGGCCACGTTGAGGATCTTGCCCCTGAGCGGCAGCACGGCCTGGCTGGCGCGGTCGCGCGCCTGCTTGGCCGAGCCGCCGGCCGAGTCGCCCTCGACGATGAACAGCTCCGCCCCCTGCGCCGCCGTCTGCGTGCAGTCGGCGAGCTTGCCGGGCAGCCGCAGCTTGCGCACGGCCGACTTGCGGCTGACTTCCTTCTCCTGCCGGCGGCGCAGCCGCTCGTCGGCGCGCGCGATTACCCAGTCGAGGAGCTTGCCCGACTCGGCCGGGTTGTCGGCCAGCCAGTGGTCGAAGGCGTCGCGGATCGCCGTCTCCACGATGCGCTGCGCCTCGACGGTCGCCAGCCGGTCCTTGGTCTGGCCGACGAATTCCGGCTCGCGGATGAAGACCGACAGCATGCCCGCGGCCGAGATCATCACGTCCTCCGACGTGACGATTGCGGCGCGCTTGTTGCCGACGAGCTCGGCATAGGCCTTCAGCCCGCGCGTCAGCACGTTGCGGAAGCCCATCTCGTGCGTGCCGCCCTCGGGCGTCGGGATGGTGTTGCAGTAGGAGTTGACGAAGCCGTCGCCGCCGAACCACGTCACCGCCCATTCGAGCGAGCCGTGGCCGCCCTGCTTCTCGCTCTTGCCGGCGAAGATTTCGCGCGTGACCTGGAATTCGGAGCCGAGCTGGGCGGAAAGATAGTCCTTCAGCCCGCCGGGGAAGTGGAAAGTCGCCCGTGCCGGCGTCTCGTCCTTCTCCGACAGCAGCAGGGGATCGCACGACCAGCGGATTTCGACGCCGCCGAAGAGATAGGCCTTGGAGCGCGCCATGCGGTAGAGCCGCGCCGGCTCGAACTTCGCCCCCTTGCCGAAGATGTCCGCATCGGGGTGGAAGCGCACGGTGGTGCCGCGCCGGTTGTGCACCTCGCCCAGGCTTTCGAGCGGCCCCTGCGGAACGCCGCGCGAAAAACGCTGGCGATAGAGCTTTCGTCCGCGCGCGACCTCCACTTCCAGCGCATCCGACAGCGCGTTGACCACCGAGACGCCGACGCCGTGCAGGCCGCCCGAGGTCTCGTAGACCTTGGAGTCGAACTTGCCGCCGGCATGCAGCGTCGTCATGATGACTTCGAGCGCCGACTTGTCCCTGAACTTGGGATGCGGATCGACCGGGATGCCGCGGCCGTTGTCGGTGACGGTCAGGAAGCCGTCGGCGGAAAGCTCGACCTCGATGAAGGTGGCGTGGCCGGCCACGGCCTCGTCCATCGAATTGTCGATCACCTCGGCGAAGAGGTGGTGCAGCGCCTTTTCGTCGGTGCCGCCGATATACATGCCCGGCCGGCGGCGCACCGGCTCCAGCCCTTCCAGAACCTCGATGTCGGCCGCGCTGTAGCCGTCGCTGCCGTCGCGCACCGGCGGCTGCGGCCTCGCCCTTGCGGCCTCCACCAGCGGGTCGGCCGGGCGCACTGCCGGCTGCGCGGGCTGCGCCGGCCGGGCGGCAATCGAGAAAAGGTCGTTTGCGTCGTCCATGAAACCCCGTTGTCCGCATCGTCGCGAATCGCCCGCGATACTGCCATGCCTGACCGGCCAAGGCGACTGCGTTCGTGTTCCGTTCATTGCCGCAGGCGTTGTGTCCCCGGCTTTGGACAGTTTTATGGTTATGGGTGAGCGCCGGTTAACCAGGCAACCGGAAAGCCGCGCCGATTGCCGCCTCCGCTTCACAATTGTTTAGGTTTACCCGCCAGCCTGCCGGCGTCGCAAAGGGTGCGAGCGCTGAGGGGGCCAAAGCGTGAGACGCAAAGTCATCGCCATGATCGGCATCGCCGCCGTGTTCGGCGCGCTGTCGATCTTCGCAGCCGACCTGTGGCTGCGCAGCCAGGCGTCCGCTCGCATCGAGCCAGAGCGGGTCGTGGTCGAGCCGGCCGCGCCGCGCGTCGAGTTCGCCACCATCGTGGTCGCCGCCGCGCCGCTGCGCTTCGGCATGGAGCTCGAGGCCGCCCATGTCGCGGAAATTCCCTGGCCGGCCGATGCCCTGCCGCAGGGCGCGTTCCCGACGGTCGCGGCGCTGATGGCCGAGGGCGGTCGCGTGGTGCTGTCGCCGATCGAGCCCAACGAGCCGGTGCTGATGGCGAAGCTCTCGGGTGCCGGCGGCCGCGCCACGCTCTCCAACCTTCTTTCGCCCGGCATGCGCGCCGTGACCATCCGCACCGACGAGATCGCCGGCGTCGGCGGCTTCGTCACGCCCGGCGACCGGGTCGACGTCGTGCTGACGCGCGACGCGGGCGCCATCAACGAGGTCTCGGGCAATGCGCGCGGCGCGGCCGGCTCCACCATCGCCACGGAGGTGGTGGTCGCCAATGCGCGGGTGCTCACCGTCGGGCAGGGCGCCGACGAGCGGGCGACCGCGCCGCAGGTCGTCGGTTCCGTCACCATCGAGGTCACGGCCGAGGGCGCCCAGAAGGTGGCGCTGGCGCGCAATGTCGGCACGCTGTCGCTGTCCCTGCGCTCGGCAGGCGAGAACGATCTTTCGCCCGACGGCGTGACGACGATCTCCGCCTTCGGCGGCTCGGTCGGCGCGGGCCTCGGCAGCATGTTCGACGGGCTCGCCGAGCGCGTGGCGGAGCCGGAGGAGACCAAGTTCAGCACCGTGTTCGTCCGGCGGGGGACCGACGAGCCGCAAAGCTATCAGGTCGTGTCGCCGCAGGAGTGAGCCGGCGGGATACGTCAGGGGTGGATGGGGACGAAGGAATGACACGCAGCAACAGGCCCGATGCGCGGCCGGCGGAGGCGCGAAGCCGCCTGCGGGCCGTCCTGATCTTCGCGGCGGCGTTCGCGGTGGCCTTCGGCGGCGCGACGCTCGCGCGCGCCAACGGCACCGCCGTCGAGCTCGCCTCGGCCCGGCACGCGCTGGTCAAGGTCGCCAAGGGCAAGCCGCGCACGGTGCGCACGGGCAGCGCCTTCTACGAGATCGTCGTCGGCGACCCGGACATCGCCAACGTCACGCCGCTCACCGACCGCTCCTTCTACGTGCTCGGCAACGCGCTCGGCACCACGGGAATCGCGCTGTTCGACGAGAACCGGCAGCTCGTCGCAACGCTCGACGTCGAGGTGACGCTCGACACCGACCGGCTGGCGAGCACCATCCGCGACGCGGTCCCCGGCGCCGACATCAAGGTCGGCTCGGCCAATGGCCGGCTGGTGCTGTCGGGCTCGGCCGAGGATGCCGTCGCCGCGGAGAAGGCGAGCCGCATCGCCTCGCGCTTCGCCGGCGACGAGGAGGTCATCAACTCCGTCGACATCTCGTCGTCGCAGCAGGTGCAGCTCAACGTCCGCTTCGTCGAGGTGACGCGGCAGGTCGGCCACGAGCTCAGCTCCAAGCTCGGCGTCTCCTATGTCGGGCCGAGCGGCGGCATATCGTTCAACTCCGAGCCGCGGGCCACCGCCTCCACCGCCGTCAGCGACATCATCGCCGGCTACACCTCGGGCCGGTTCTCGATCGATCTGGCCATCAAGGCGCTGGAGGATCGCGGCGTCGCGCGCAAGCTGGCCGAGCCGAACCTGATCGCCCGCTCGGGCGAGCGCGCGAGCTTCCTCGCCGGCGGCGAGTTCCCGATCCCGGTGGCGAGCGACGAGGACAAGATCACCGTCGAATACAAGAAGTACGGCGTCAGCCTCGACTTCACGCCGACCGTGCTCAAGGACGGGCTGATCAGCCTGGAGATCGAGCCGGAAGTCTCCTCCGTCGACAATTCCGCCACCTATCGCATCGGCGACATCGCCATTCCGGGCTTCGTGGTGCGCCGCGCCAAGACCTCCGTCGACCTCAAGAGCGGCCAGAGCTTCATGGTCGCGGGCCTCCTCCAGACCCAGAACGATCAGGTTGCGCAGCGCCTGCCGGGCTTGAGCCGCCTGCCGGTGCTCGGCGCGCTGTTCTCCTCCAAGGCCTACCAGCGGCGCGAGACCGACCTCGTCATCATCATCACGCCGCATCTGGTCAACCCGATGGACCCGACCAAGAAGCCGCGCACGCCGCATGACGGCGCGCTCGCCGCGAGCAACACCGACTACTTCCTCGGCAACATCGAGGAGGTGCGCCCGGACGGCCGCCCCGTCGGCGCGCTCGCCGCCTATGCGCCGGAAGCCGCGGCGGCGCTTCCCGCCTTCGGCCATTTCCTCGATCTGGAGTAGCGCGATGAGAAAGCTCACGGTTCTCCTTCTCCTCGCCTTCGCGCTGGCGGGCTGCGCCAGCGAGGACGTGCTGCGCTACGACGGCGTCACCACCGCGGCCGGCGACGCGGTCGCCGCCAACACGGTGCTGCAGATGGCCGATCCGTGGCCGCGCGGGGTCGAGAACAGGCGCCTTCGCACCCCGGCGGTGAGGCCCGCGGCTGCGGCTGCCGCACCCGCCAAGGAGCCTGCGAAATGAGCGCCGCGACCCGCCGCATCGTCCTCGTCTCGCCCGACCGCGCCTTCGCGCAGGAGGTGCGCTCGGCGCTCGCCGCCTCCGAGGGGCTGGAGCTGACCACGGTGGAAGCCGGCGTCACGGAGCTGCGCGGCGAGCTTCAGGAGCCCGAGCTCGGCGCGGTGGTGGTCGACATGGACGCCTCGCGGCTCGACGAGATCGAGGCCTTGCAGCGCATCATGCGCCGCCTCGACGGGCGCGCCCAGGTCGTCGTCGTCACGCGCGAGTTCAACGCCGCGGCCGTGCGCATCCTCGTCCAGCTCAAGGTCGCCGATTTCCTCGTCCGGCCGGTCGCCGTCGCGGACCTCGTGCGCTCCTGCCTGCGCGCGTTGCAGGGGCCGGGCAGGGCGGAGAATGCCGACTCGCAGATCTACACCTTCATGCCGGCCGCCGGCGGCGTCGGCGCCACCACGCTCGCGCTCCAGGCGGCCTGGCAGCTCCATCATTCGCTGTCGCGCCCGGCCTCGACCTGCATCGTCGATCTCAACTTCCAGCAGGGCTCCTGCGCCGAATATCTCGACCTCGAGCCGCTGTTCGATCTCGCCGAGGTCGAAAGCCAGCCCGAGCGCCTCGACCGCCAGCTTCTCGACGTCATGCTGTCGAAGCACGAGAGCGGCCTGTGCCTGCTCGCCGCGCCGACCCGGCCGGCCGAGATGCGCTCCTTCGACACCGACGTCGTGGTGCGGATGCTCGATCTCGTCTCGGCCTATTTCGACAATGTCGTGATCGACCTGCCGCGCACCTGGTTCCCGTGGACGCCGACCGTGCTTCTGGGCTCCAACCGGCTCTACATCGTCGCCGAGATGACCGTGCCGTGCCTGCGCCATACCCAGCGCCTGATCCGCGCGATCCACGACACGGTCGGCAAGGAGGTCGAGCCGCAGGTCATCGTCAACCGCTTCGAGCAGCGCGCCATGGCGAACGGCGTGCGGCAGGCCGATGTCGAGGAGGTGCTGGGCGGGCATTTCGCCGGCGGCGTCGCCAACAACTACAAGCTGGTGCGCGAGGCCGTGGACCGCGGCGTGCCGCTTCAGGCCATCGATCCGGCCGCCAACGTCGTCCGCGACCTGAAGCGCATCATCCTGCCCGAGGAAGCCGGCACGGCCGAGAAGAAGAAGCCGCTGTTCTCGCTGCCGTTCCGGCGCAAGACGGCCTGAGAGGGAAGGTCGCCCGCATGTCCGCCAGCCGCTTCTCCGCGCTTCACGCCCGCGCCGCGCAGGCGCCGCGGCCCGCCCGCGCCAGCGAGCGCGAGGTGGTCGTCACCATCCCCAACGCCCGCCGGCCGGAGCCGGAGGCGAAGCAGCCCGAGCACGCCAAGACCTCCAACCGCGTGCTCGACGCGCGCATCCGCATTCACCGCATGCTGATCGAGGAGATCAACCTCGTCGCGCTGGAGCGGCTGCCGAAGGACGAGATGCGGCGGCAGGTGCAGGATTTCGTCGGCGAGAAGACGCGCGAGGAGCGGCTGGCGATCAACGGCGCCGAGCTCGAGGCTCTGGTGGACGACATCGTCGACGAGATGGTCGGCCTCGGCCCGCTGGAGCCGCTGCTCAAGGACCCCACCATCAACGACATCCTCATCAACGGCCACGAGAACTGCTTCGTCGAGCGGCGCGGCAAGCTGGAGAAGATCCACGTCCCGTTCAAGGACGAGGCGCATCTGCTCAGGATCATCAACAAGATCGTCGCCGCCGTCGGCCGCCGCGTCGACGAAAGCCAGCCCATGGTCGATGCGCGCATGCTCGACGGCTCGCGCTTCAACGCCGCGATCCGCCCCATCGGCGTCGACGGGCCGCTGGTCTCGATCCGGAAATTCTCCAAGAACAAGCTCGGCCTGCACAAGCTGGTCGAGTTCGGCGCGCTGACGCAGACCATGGCCGAGGTGCTGGCCGCCGCCGTCTATTCGCGCAAGACGACGATCATCTCCGGCGGCACCGGCACCGGCAAGACCACGATGCTCAACGCGCTCTCCGCCTTCATTCCCGAGGACGAGCGCCTCATCACCATCGAGGACGCAGCCGAGCTCCAGCTCCAGCAGCCGCATGTGGCGCGCATGGAGACGAGGCCGGCCAACATCGAGGGTCACGGCGAGATCCGCCAGCGCGACCTCGTCAAGAACGCGCTCCGGATGCGGCCCGACCGCGTCATCCTCGGCGAATGCCGCGGCGAGGAGGCCTTCGACATGCTGCAGGCCATGAACACCGGCCACGAGGGCTCGATGGCGACCATCCACGCCAACACGCCGCGCGACGCGATCTCGCGTCTCGAACAGATGCTCGGCATGACCGGCATGCCGATGACGGTCGCCTCGATCCGCTCGCAGATCGCCTCGGCGCTCGACGTCATCGTCCAGCTGACCCGGCTCGCCGACGGCAAGCGCAAGGTCACCAGCGTCGCCGAGGTCACCGGCATGGAGGGCGACGTCATCCAGATGCAGGAGATCTTCCGCTTCGTGCGCACGGGCACCGACGCCGACGGCGGCATCGTCGGCCATTTCGAGGCGACGGGCATCCGCCCGCGCTTCCTCGAGGACCTGAAGGCGATGGGCATCGAGTTCCCCGGCAAATATTTCGAGCCGGGCCGGCCGCAGGAGTGATGCGCGGATGGACGTGCTTCACCTGATCTATGCCGGCGCGGCGCTGACCGGCATCCTGATCGCCGAAGCGGTCTACCTCATGCTCGCCGGCCGCGGCGAGAAGCGTGTCGCCATCAACCGCCGCATGCACCTTCAGGAGAAGAAGCTGACCCAGCAGCAGGTGCTGGTGCAGCTGCGCAAGGAGCGCGGCGTCGAGGGCCGCAGCCTGTTCTCGCTCGACGGGTTGCGGCGGCTGCGCACGCAGTCCGGCGTGGTGATGCCGATGCCGAAATTCCTCGGCATCACCTCGGCGGTGTCGCTCGGGCTGGTGCTCGGCCTCGCCTCGCTCGGCCTGCCGCTGCGCTTCGCCGTTCTCGTCTGGCCGGCGCTGTGCCTCGTCGTGCCGGTGGTGGCGCTGCGCTTCCTGCGCTCGCGCCGGCACAAGATGTTCGGCATCCAGCTCCCCGAGGCGCTGGAGCTGATCACGCGCTCGCTCAAGGCCGGCCATCCCGTGCCGGTGGCGATCGCCATGGTGGCGCGCGAGATGCCCGACCCGATCGGCACCGAGTTCGGCCTCGTCGCGGACGAGGTCACCTACGGCTCCGACCTCGTCTCCGCGCTGCATTCGATGTTCCAGCGCGTCGGCCACGAGGACCTGCCGCTGTTCGTCACCGCCGTGTCGATCCAGGCGACCTCCGGCGGCAATCTGCGCGAGATCCTCGATGGGCTGTCGGCCGTTATCCGCGAGCGCGGGAAGCTCAAGCGCAAGGTGCGCTCGATCTCGACCGAGGGCCGCATGTCGGCCTACATCCTCACCGCCGTGCCCGCGCTGCTGGGCGCCGGCATCATGGTGCTGATGCCCGAATTCTACGGCGACGTCTGGGGCGAGCCGCTGACATGGTATCTGCTCGGCGGCTCCGTCGCGTGGCTGATGCTCGGCAATCTCATGATGTTCAAGATGGCGAACTTCAGGTTCTGACGATGGCGGGCCTTGCCGACACTCTCGCCGATGCCGACCTCCTGCCGCTGATGATGCCGGCGGCGGGGCTGCTGCTGCTCGCCGGCGGCGTCGCGGCGGCGTGGCCGTTGCTGGCCGGAACCGGCCGCAGCGAGGTCAAGCGCCGGCTGAAGCTCGGCGACGAGGCGGCCGAAGCCCGTCCCGCGACGAAGGAGCGCGGCGCGGCGAGCGCGGTGCGCGAGCGCGCCGCCCGCTCGGCCCACGATTTCTACGCCAAGGCGGACCCGGAGAACGTCGCGCGCCTGCGCATGCGGCTCATCCAGGCCGGCTACATGGACCCCGGCGCGGTCGGCCTGTTCTTCCTCGTCCGCTTCGTCGCGCTGGCGGCGGCCGGGCTCGGCGCCTTCGTCGTGGCCGAGGTCGGCGGCAAGGCCGGCAGCGCCATGAACCTGTGGACCTTCGTCGGCTCGGCGGCGATCATCGGCTACTTCGCCCCGTCCTTCGCGCTGTCGCGCCGCATCAAGGCGCGCGCGGTCGAGTATAGGAACGGCTTCCCGGACTTCATGGACCTGATGATCGTCTGCTCCGACGCCGGCATGAGCATGGAGGCCGGCATCGAGCGGGTCTCCAAGGAGCTGGAGGCGACCTATCCGGCGCTGGCGATGAACCTGCGGCTGGTCTCCATCGAGCTGCGCGCCGGGCGCAACCTCGACGGCGCGCTGAAGTCGCTCGCCGACCGGCTGAGCCTCGACGAGGTGCGTTCCTTCGCGACGCTGCTGCAGCAGTCGAAGGAGCTCGGCACCTCGCTCTCCGGCGCGCTCCGGGTGTTCTCCGACGAGATGCGCCACAAGCGCATGTCGCTCGCCGAGGAGAAGGCGCATGCGCTGCCGGCCAAGATGTCGGTGCCCGTCACGGTCTGCATCCTGCCGGTGGTGCTGATGGTGGCGATCATCCCGCTGATCGTCCGCATGAACATGGGCAACTAGGCCCTTGTTTTTCTGCAATTCCCGGCGGAAAGCCGCTTCACACTTCTCCTGAAATGCTCCAGCCGGCCTTCGGCTCCATCCTTAACGCTTCCTCACCGCGCTCGGTGCAGTTTGCCGCTGCATCCGCACCGAAGTTTAAGCCGCCGGCGCTATCGTTCCCACGACCCGCCATGCGGGCAAGGGGGCAGGGGTATGCCGGGCACGAAATCACTGATCGCAGCCGCGCTGTGCGGCGTTCTCGTCCTGTCGGGATGCCAGACGTCGGCCATCGATACGATGGAGACGACCTCGACGGGTCCGGTGCTGAGAAGCCCGGCCGAGAGCGACCTCGCCGCCGGCCGCACCCATTTCCGCGAGGCCAATTACGGGCTGGCCGAGAAGCATTTCCGCAAGGCGGTGGAGCTCGACGCCGGCAGCGCCGAAGGCTGGATGGGGCTCGCCGCATCCTACGACCAGCTCGGCCGCTTCGACTTCGCCGACCGCGCCTATGGCCAGGCATTGCAGCTCGCCGGCCGCCGGCCCAAGCTCGTCAGCAACATGGGCTATTCCCACTACCTGCGCGGCGACAGGAAGAAGGCGCGCGAGCTGTTCATGGAGGCGCGCGCCGGCCTCTCCGACACGCGGCTCGTCGATGCCAATCTGGCGCTTCTGAACAGGGGATAGGGCGCCCGCGTAAACCGCGGAGGCCCTTTCGTATCAGCTTGCCAGCGCCTCGACCGGCGGGCAGGCGCAGACCAGGTTGCGGTCGCCGCCGACATTGTCCACCCGCGAGACGGGCGGCCAGTATTTGGCCGTGAAGTCGGCGCCGCCGACCGGGAAGGCCGCGAGCGAGCGCGGATAGGGGTGGGTCCACTCGTCGCCCGTCACCTCGGCGGCGGTGTGCGGCGCGTTGACGAGCGGATTGTCGTCCTTCGGCCACGCGCCGCTGGCGACCTTCGCCGCTTCCGCCGCGATGCCGATCATGGCGTCGATGAAGCGGTCGAGCTCGCGCTTGGGCTCGCTCTCGGTCGGCTCGACCATCAGCGTGCCCGCGACCGGCCACGACATGGTCGGCGCGTGAAAGCCGTAGTCGATCAGCCGCTTGGCGATGTCCTCGACGCCGATGCCGGCCTCATCCTTGAGCACGCGCGTGTCGAGGATGCACTCGTGCGCGACGCGGCCGTTCCGGCCGGCATAGAGCACCGGATAGTGGCTCTTCAGCCGCTCCGCGACATAGTTCGCCGACAGGATCGCCGTCTCGGTCGCCCGCTTCAGCCCGGCCGCACCCGTCATGCGGATATACATCCAGGTGATCGGCAGGATCGAGGCGGAGCCGAAGGGTGCTGCCGACACCGCATGGTCGGTTCCCTGTGCGACGTGACCCGGTACGAAGGGCGCAAGGTGCGCCTTGACGCCGATCGGCCCGACACCGGGGCCGCCGCCGCCATGCGGGATACAGAAGGTCTTGTGCAGGTTCATGTGGCACACGTCGGCGCCGATGTCGCCCGGCCGCGCCAGCCCGACGAGGGCGTTCAGGTTCGCGCCGTCGAGATAGACCTGCCCGCCATGCTCGTGCACCACGGCGCAGATGTCGCGCACGCCCTCCTCGAACACGCCGTGCGTGGAGGGATAGGTGATCATCAGTGCCGCCAGCCGGTCGGCGTACTGCGCCGCCTTGGCCCTGAGGTCGTCGAGGTCGATGTCGCCGTTCTCGGTGCACTTCACCACCACCACGTCCATGCCGGCCATGGCCGCGCTCGCCGGGTTGGTGCCGTGGGCGGAGGAGGGGATCAGGCAGACGGTGCGCCCCGCATCGCCGCGCGACAGGTGATAGCGGCGGATGGCGATCAGCCCGGCATACTCGCCCTGGCTGCCGGCATTGGGCTGCAGCGACACGCCGTCGAAGCCGGTGATCTCGGCAAGCCACGCCTCGAGGTCGTCCGTCATCGCCTTGTAGCCGGCCGAATGCGCGGCCGGCGCGAAGGGATGCAGATTGGCGACCGAAGGCCAGCTCACCGGCATCATCTCGGCCGCGGCGTTGAGCTTCATGGTGCAGGAGCCGAGCGGGATCATGGCGCGGTCGAGCGCCAGGTCCTTGTCGGCCAGCCGGCGCAGGAAGCGCATCATCTCTGTCTCGGAGCGGTTCTCGTGGAACGCCGGCTGCGTCAGGAACCCGTCCCCGCGCGGCTTGCCCGGCAGGGTGGCGTCCGCCTGCGCCGGGAGGCTCGCGCCGAACAGGCCGGCGATGGCGGCAAGGTCGGCCTCGGTCGAGGTCTCGTCGAACGTGACGCCGAGGCGGTCGCCGTCGATCAGGCGCAGCAGCATTCCGGCCGCTTCCGCCTTCGCCGCGATGTCCTTCGCGCGTCCGGGAACGCTCGCCGTCACCGTGTCGAAGATCGCGTCGCCCGCGACCGCGATGCCCGCCGCCTTGAGCCCGGCCGCCAGCCGCGCCGCCAGCCCGTTGACGCGGCGCGCGATGGCCTGCAAGCCCGCCGGCCCGTGCCAGATGGCGTAGGCCGTCGCCATGTTGGCCAGCAGCGCCTGCGCGGTGCAGATGTTGGAGGTGGCCTTGTCGCGGCGGATGTGCTGCTCGCGCGTCTGGAGCGCGAGGCGATAGCCGGGACGGCCGTGCGCGTCCGTCGATTGGCCGACGAGGCGGCCCGGCATCAGCCGGGTCAGCTTGTCGGCGACCGCGCAATAGGCGGCGTGCGGCCCACCGAAGCCCATCGGCACGCCGTAGCGCTGCATGGAGCCGACGGCGATGTCGGCGCCGAGCGCGGCCGGGGCCTCGGTCAGCGTCAGCGCCAGCGGGTCGGCGACGAAGACGACGAGCGCGCCCGCCGCCTTCGCCTTCGCGATGGCCGCGCCGTGATCGCGGTAGACGCCGAACGTGTCGGGCCACGGCACGACGAGCGCGGCTGTCCCGTCGCCGATCTCCTGCCCGTCGATGCGGATGCCGAGCGGGTCGGCGCGGGTCTTCATCACGTCGAGCACCTGCGGATGAAGATCGCCGGCCACGACGACCTCGGTGCGCTTCTCGCGGTGATGACGGAAGGCGATGCCGACGGCCTCGGCCACGGCGGTCGCCTCGTCGAGCAGCGAGGCGGAGGCGACGGGCAGGCCCGTCAGCTCCGACACCAGCGTCTGGAAATTGAACAGCAGCTCGAGGCGGCCCTGGCTGATCTCGGACTGGTAGGGCGTATAGGCCGTGTACCAGGCCGGGTTCTCGAACATGTTGCGCTGGATGAC
Source organism: Hyphomicrobiales bacterium (assembly GCA_022838525.1). Taxonomy (GTDB): domain Bacteria; phylum Pseudomonadota; class Alphaproteobacteria; order Rhizobiales; family Rhizobiaceae; genus Aerobium. Next base: position 26,357 of record JALHFU010000004.1, read on the forward strand.
CGGCGGCACGTGCACGCCGTGATAGCCGGCGCCGATGAAGCTCTTCAGGACGACGTTGCGGCCCATCTTCTCAGCAAGCTCGGCCAGCGCCTCGGCCTCGCTCGCCGGCGCGGGCAGGTCGAGCGGCCGGTCGAGGCGGATCGACTGCGGCACCGCCTGCGAGATGAGCGTTTCGAGGGAGGGCACGCCGAGCGTCGCCAGCATGGCGCGCACATCCGCGGCATGCGGGCCGACGTGGCGGTCGACGAAACTTGCCTGTCTTTCGGTCATCGTGGGGTCCTTCAGCCGATATGGGCCTTGTAGGCGGCCTCGTCCATCAGGTCTTCGAGCTGGCTTTCGTCGGCGATGGTCTGCTTCCACAGCCAGCCGTCGCCCAGCGGCGCGCTGTTGACCAGCGACGGGTCGGCCGACAGCGCCTCGTTCACCGCCGTGATCTCGCCGTCGACCGGGGCGTAGACGTCGGACGCGGCCTTGACCGACTCGACCACGACGGTGGCGTCGCCCTTCGACAGCGCACGGCCGACCTCGGGAAGCTCCACGAAGACCAGATCGCCGAGCTGCTCCTGGGCGTAGTCGGTGATGCCGACCGTCGCCACGCCGCCCTCGACGCTGAGCCATTCGTGGTCTTCGGTGTAGTAGATCGTTGCCATGAGGATCATCCTTTGCGGTAGCGATGCGGCGTGAAGGGAAGGGGGTGGACCGAAACGGGCACGCGGTTGCCGCGCACCTCGGCGAAAAGCCGGGTTGCGGGCTGGGCGAGCGGCGTCGCCACATAGCCCATGGCGACCGGCGTGCCGGCCGAGGGGCCGAAGCCGCCGGAGGTGACGCTGCCGGCGGGCAGGCCCTCGGCGTCGAAGAGCTCGGCGCCGGCGCGCACCGGCTGGCGGCCTTCCGGCTTCAGCCCGACGCGCTTCCTCTGCGGCCCGGCGGCAAGGGCGGCCTTGAGTGCCTCCGCGCCGATGAAGCCGCCGGCCTCGCGCACCGGCTTCGGGATCGCCCACATCAGCCCGGCCTCGACCGGCGTGGTCTCGGGCGTGATGTCCTGCCCGTGCAGGCAGAGCCCGGCCTCGAGCCGGAGCGAATCGCGTGCGGCGAGGCCGATCCATTCGACGTTCCCGTCGGCGAGGAGCGCCTCGGCGAAGGCCTTGGCCTCGGCGACCGGCAGCGCGATCTCGAACCCGTCCTCGCCGGTATAGCCGGAGCGGCTGGCGAACCAGCCCTCATGCGGCTCGACGCCGTGCATGAAGGTCATATGCCCGAGCGACAGCCCCGCCTTGCCCAACGCCGCCTCGGCCGCCGGGCCCTGAAGCGCGAGGAATACCCGCTCCAGCGGCTCGACCGCGGCGTCGAAGCCGGCCGCGATCTCCGTGAGCCGCGCAATGTCGGCGGCGGCGTTGCCGGCATTGGCCACGACCATGAAGCGCGCATCGCCGAGCCGGGTGACGATCAGGTCGTCGAGAATGCCGGCCTCGTCGTCGAGCAGGAAGGTGTATTTCGACTGGCTCTCCTCCAGCGCCGCCGGATCGAGCGGGCAGGCGCGCGCCAGCGCTGCCGCGGCCTCGCGGCCGGTCACGAGGATCAGCTTCATGTGCGAGATGTCGAACAGACCGGCCTTGTCGCGGGTGTGCAGGTGCTCCTTGAGCACGCCCAGCGGGTAGGTGATCGGCATGTTCCAGCCGGCGAAGCCGCCGAAGCGGGCGCCCGCGGCCTCGTGCAGGGCCTTCAACGGCAATTCGAATAGGGCCTGGTCTGTCGTCGCAGCCATCGTTCCTCCAGAGCAGCATCGATCAGCCGCAAAAGCGGCATGTCCGCGCCCCTCTGTCGGAAGCCTGAGAGACTCGGGCCGGCCGGAACCCTGTCGGCGACCCTTACACCTTCGGCGCAGGGACCGTGCGGTCCCCGACTTTCCAGAGCGTCTTTACCGGTCGACGGTTCTTTTGCCTGAGAGATTTCGGGCGATTTCCCCTTCGGCGGCAGCAAACGCTGCTCTCTCCCGCAAACCGGCAGGGTCTTTCGACCCTTGACAGGGGGACTCCTAGCCGAAGACGGCGGCGATGTCATCTGCCGTCATCGGTGCCGCCGATCGGGCGATACGCCTCGTCTATGGCGATCAGGTCAGCCGCTGCGCGTGCCAGCGCAGATGATCGTCCATGAAGGTCGAGATGAAGAAGTAGGAATGGTCGTAGCCGTCCTGCATCCGCAGCGTCAGCGAAATGCCGGTGTTCCTGCAGGTTTCCTCGAACAGCCACGGCCGCAGGCCATCGTCGAGGAAGCCGTCGGCCGCGCCCTGGTCGATGAGGAATTCGGGGAAGCGCGCCCCGTCCTCGACCAGCGCGCAGGCGTCCCAGGCGCGCCACGCGGCCTCGTCCGTCCCCAGATATTTCTCGAAGGCCGAGCGCGACCAGCCGGCGGTCGAGGGCTGGACGATGGGCGCGAAGGCCGACGCCGAGCGGAAGCGGTCGGGGTGCTTCAAGGCGATGGTGAGCGCCCCGTGCCCGCCCATCGAGTGGCCGAATATGCCCTGCCGCGCCATGTCGGCCGGGAATTCCCTTGCGATCAGCGCCGGCAACTCCTGCGCGACGTAGGAATACATGCGGTAGTTCCGCGCGAAGGGCTCCTGCGTCGCGTCGAGATAGAAGCCCGCGCCGGAGCCGAACTGCCAGTTGTCCCTCTCGTCCGGCACGTCCTCGCCGCGCGGGCTGGTGTCGGGGCAGACCACGATCAGGCCAAGCTCCGCCGCGACCCGGCGATATTCGCCTTTCTCCATGACGTTGGCGTGGGTGCAGGTCAGGCCCGACAGATACCACAGCACCGGGCAGGGGCCGTCCGCGGCCTGCGGCGGCACGAAGACGGCGAAGGTCATGTCGCAGGCGCAGGCGTCGGATACGTGGGAATAGACGCCCTGGATGCCGCCGTGCGACTTCGCGGTGGAGAGGGTTTTCATGGAGCAGGCTCGATCAGTTCGGTGGGGATGTCATATTTCCGGGCGAGCGTGGCCAACCGTTGATCGGCAGTCGCGAGCGGCTGACGTTTCTGCATCGCAAGCGCGAGGTAGAGGCAGTCATATATACTGTGGTTCTCGCTCCAAGCGAGGTGGGTCGCCCTGTCGAGAAGGCTGCCGTCGAGAACGAACTCCAGGATGGCATCCTGTATCAGGTCGATGCTCTCTTGAATCTGGTGGAGATGCAGCACGCCGGCGCGGGCGTATTTCAGCAAGCCATTGGCAGCTTCAACCAGCAGGAAGCTGGGAGCGCACAAATCCTGCCGGCTCATGATACGGGCGGAAGGCTCGGCGAATGGACAGGGAATGCTCCAGTAGATCGGGACGTTCGCGTCAACGATCATTGTCGATATCCGGCAGATAAGGGTGCGAATCCCGTTCAGCCCGTGCTTCTTCCATGATCTTCAGCGCCGTATCGAGATCAACGGGCTTCGTCCGCGCGCGTATCTCGTCCATTCGCCGCATGATCTCCTCGCGCGATGGCTTCGCCTTTTCCGTGATCGCCTCACGGGCAAGCTGCTCGGCGGACTTCCCTTCCGCCTCGGCCCGCGCCTTGAAACGCTTCATCACGTCATCGGGAATGTTGCGTATTGCCATGTTCGCCATGATCGGCCTCCGCTTGATATCATAATGATATCGCAGATGGCCCTTCGGAACAAGCAGCCTACGTCCCGCCCGCCGCCCTGATCGCCCGCCGCACGGCTTGGTCGAGCGCCGACAGGAACGCCGAGCGGTCCTTCTGGGAGAAACCGGGATTGTAACCCTTGATCTCGCCCGTCTCGCGCAGGTGCTGCTTCAGGTCGCGCATGGCGACGGCCATGCCGATGGTCTCCGGCGTGAACGGCCGGCCCGTGGGGCCGAGCACATGTACGCCCTTCTCGACCAGGCGTGCGGCGAGCGGCACGTCGGCCGTCACCGCGACGTCGTTGGCGGCGGCGTTCTCCACGATCCAGTCGTCGGCCGCGTCCGCGCCCTGCGGCACCACGACGTGGCGCACCATCGGGTCGCGCGAGGGGCGCAGGCCGCCATTGGAGACGAAGGTGACGACGAGGCCGTGCCGCCCGGCCACCTTCACCGCCTCGTCCTTGACCGGGCAGGCATCGGCATCGACGTAGAGACGCGGCCCCGCCTTCTCGCCCGTTTCAGACAAGCCGCCGCCTCGCCAGTTCGGCGCCGGCGTCCAGCGCCCTCAGCTTGCCCGCGGCCACCTCGCGCGGCAGCGGCGCGAGCCCGCAATTGGTGCAGGGCTGGATGCGCCCGGCGTCGGCATGCTTCAGCGCCTCGGCGATCACGGCGGCGACCGCTTCCGGCGTCTCCACTTCGTTGGTGGCGACGTCGATCGCGCCCACCAGCACGGTCTTGTCCGGCAGCAACCTGATCAGCGAGATCGGCACCCTCGAATTGGCGCATTCGAGCGAGACCTGGTCGATGGAAGAGGCGTTGATGGCAGGGAATATCCGCTCGTACTGCCGCCATTCCTCGCCCAGCGTCTTCTTCCATTCGATGTTGGCCTCGATGCCGTAGCCGTAGCAGATGTGGACGGCGGTGGTGCATTTGAGCCCCTGCGCCGCGCGCTCCAACGCCGCGATGCCCCACTCGTTGACCTCGTCCATGAAGACGTTGAAGGCCGGCTCGTCGAACTGGATAACGTCGACGCCCGCCGCCTCCAGCTCCAGCGCCTCGGCGTTGAGCGCCTCGGCGAAGGCCATCGCCATGTCCGCGCGCCGGCCGTAATGGGCGTCGGCCAGCGTGTCACAGATGGTCATAGGGCCGGGCAGGGTGAATTTCAGCGTCTTCCTCGTGTGCGCCCTGCAGAACGCGACCTCGTCGCGATGCACGGACTTCTCGCGCCGGACCGGTCCGGTCACGGTCGGCACGTCGGCCTCGTAGCGGTTGTTGCGGATGCCCATCCGCGTCATCCGCTGCCAGTCGATGCCCGAGACGTGCTCCAGGAAGCCGTGGACGAAATGGCGGCGGAACTGCTCGCCGTCCGACACGATCTCGATGCCGGCGTCCTCCTGCTCCTTCAGCCAGATCAGCGCGGCGTCGCGCTTGGCGGCATCGAGGGCCGCGCCCTCGTGCAGCCATTTCGGCCACAGCTTCTCGGTCTCGGCCAGCCAGAACGGTTTCGGCAGGCTGCCGGCGATGGTGGGGGGAAACAGCATCTCAATACACCACGACGCTGCGGATCGATTCGCCCGCATGCATCAGGTCGAAGCCCTTGTTGATCTCGTCGAGCGTCAGCCGGTGGGTGATCATCGGGTCGATCTGGATCTTGCCCTCCATGTACCAGTCGACGATCCGCGGCACGTCGGTGCGCCCGCGCGCGCCGCCGAAGGCCGTGCCCTTCCACGTCCGCCCGGTGACGAGCTGGAACGGCCGCGTCGCGATTTCCTGACCCGCGCCGGCGACGCCGATGACGATCGATTCGCCCCAGCCTCTGTGAGCGCATTCAAGGGCCTGGCGCATGACCTTCACGTTGCCCGTGCAGTCGAACGTGTAGTCCGCACCGCCGATCTGGTCGGCGCCGCGCTTGGTCAGGTTGACGATGTGCTGCACCACGTCGCCGTCGATCTCGGTCGGGTTGACGAAATGCGTCATCCCGAACTTCTCGCCCCACGCCTTCTTGTCGTTGTTGATGTCGACGCCGATGATCATGTCCGCGCCGGCGAGCTTCAGGCCCTGGATGACGTTCAAGCCGATGCCGCCGAGGCCGAACACGGCGGCCGTCGCGCCGATCTCCACCTTGGCCGTGTTGATGACCGCGCCGATGCCGGTCGTCACCCCGCAGCCGATGTAGCAGATGGTGTCGAAGGGCGCGTCCGGGTTGACCTTGGCCACGGCGATCTCGGGCAGCACCGTGTGGTTGGCGAAGGTCGAGCAGCCCATGTAGTGGAAGATCTTGTCCTTGCCGATGGAAAAGCGCGAGGTGCCGTCCGGCATCAGCCCCTGTCCCTGCGTGGCGCGGATCGCCGTACAGAGATTCGTCTTGCGCGACAGGCAGGACGGGCAGGATCGGCACTCGGGCGTGTAGAGCGGGATGACGTGGTCGCCCTTCTTCACTGAGGTGACACCCGGCCCGACATCGACCACCACGCCCGCGCCCTCATGGCCGAGGATGGCCGGGAAGATGCCTTCGGGGTCCGCGCCCGACAGGGTGAACTCGTCGGTGTGGCAGATGCCGGTCGCCTTGACCTCGATCAGCACCTCGCCCGCGCGCGGGCCGTCGAGGTCCACCTCCATGATCTCCAGCGGCTTTCCGGCGGCAACGGCGACGGCGGCGCGTGTCTTCATCTGGGTCTCCTCCTTTTTTGGACCGGCGGGCTGGCCGGCGAAAGGGTTTCAGCTTTTGCCACGGCGATCAAGCGCCTGCGGCGGGGTGTGGGATGTTCCAGCTTCGGACTCGACAGCGGCGCCCGCTCTCCGGACAATGGCGGCGAGATTCCTTTTTCCACGACGAGGCGAAGCCCATGACCGGCGGCACACGCGATCCGATCCTGCGGGCGGCGAAGGAGGCGGAAGCGCCCTCCGTGCCGGCGTCGCGCCTGTTCGTGCATCTGCGCGTCCATTCGGCCTATTCGCTGCTCGAGGGCGCGCTGCCGCTGGGCAAGATCGTCGCCCATGCGGTCAGGGACCGCGCCCCGGCCATCGCCGTCACCGACACCAACAACCTGTTCGGCGCGCTCGAATTCGCCCAGAAGGCGGTGAAGGACGGGGTGCAGCCCATCGTCGGCTGCCAGCTCGACGTCAGCTTCGACGAGGCGGCCGGCGACCCGCAGCGCCAGCACCGCAGGCAGGGGCCGCAGGCGCAGCCGCTGGTGCTGATCGCCGCGACCGAGGAGGGCTACGCCAATCTCGTGCGGCTCGTCTCCCGCGCCTATCTCGACGTGCCGGCGGGCGGCCCGCCCCATGTCGAGGCGGAATGGCTGGCGCCGCTGGCGGAGGGCATCATCTGCCTGACCGGCGCGGCGCGCGGCCCCGTCGGCGCCATGCTGAAGGCCGACCACCACGCGCTCGCCGAAGCGCGCCTCCTGCGTCTGAAGGAGGTCTTCGGCGACCGGCTCTATGTCGAGCTGCAGCGCTATGCCGGCCACGACCGCGGCGTCGAGGCGGCGACCATCGAGCTCGCCTATGCCCATGACCTGCCGCTGGTCGCCACCAACGAGGCGTATTTCCCGGCGAAGGACGACTACGAGGCGCACGATGCGCTGCTCGCCATCGCCGACGGCTCGGTGGTGGCGGTGGACGAGCGCCGCCGCCTGACGCCCGACCATCACCTCAAGAGCCAGGCCGAGATGGCGGCGCTGTTTTCCGATCTGCCGGAGGCCATCGACAACACGGTCGAGATCGCGCGCCGCTGCTCCTACTTCCCGCAGACGCGCAAGCCGATCCTGCCGCGCTTCACCGGCGCGGATGCGGCCGACGCCGATGCCGCCCTGGCCGCCGAGGCGGAGGAGCTCGCCCGGCAGGCCCGCGAGGGCCTGGAGGCGCGGCTCGCCGCCCACGGCCCGACCGCGGGCTACACCGAGAAGGACTATCGCGAGCGGCTGGAGTTCGAGATCTCCATCATCACCCGGATGAAGTTCCCCGGCTACTTCCTGATCGTGTCGGACTTCATCAAATGGGCCAAGGCCCACGACATTCCGGTCGGCCCGGGGCGCGGCTCGGGCGCGGGCTCGCTCGTCGCCTATGCGCTCACCATCACCGATGTCGACCCGCTGCGCTTCTCGCTGCTGTTCGAGCGCTTCCTCAACCCCGACCGCGTGTCGATGCCCGACTTCGACATCGACTTCTGCCAGGACCGCCGCGAGGAGGTGATCCGCTATGTGCAGGAGAAGTACGGCCGCGACCAGGTCGGGCAGATCATCACCTTCGGAACGCTTCAGGCGCGCGCCGTGCTGCGCGATGTCGGCCGCGTGCTGCAGATGCCCTACGGGCAGGTCGACCGGCTGTGCAAGATGGTGCCGGCCAATCCCGCCAACCCGGTCAAGCTCAAGGACGCCATCGAGGCCGAGCCGCGCTTCGCCGAGGAGGTGGAGAAGGAGCCGGTCGTGCAGAACCTGCTCGACACGGCGATGAAGCTCGAAGGCCTCTATCGCCACGCCTCGACGCACGCCGCCGGCATCGTCATCGGCGACCGGCCGCTCTACCAGCTGGTGCCGATGTACCGCGATCCGCGCTCGGACATGCCGGTCACCCAGTTCAACATGAAATATGTCGAGCAGGCCGGGCTGGTGAAGTTCGACTTCCTCGGCCTGAAGACGCTGACCGTGCTCGACACGGCGGTGAAGCTGATCCGCCGCCGCGGCGTCGACATCGACCTGTCGCGCATCCCGCTCGACGATCCCGACACCTACGCCATGCTGTCGCGCGGCGAGGTGGTCGGCGTGTTCCAGGTGGAATCGGCGGGCATGCGCAAGGCGCTGATCGGCATGAAGCCCGACCGCATCGAGGACATCATCGCGCTGGTGGCGCTCTACCGTCCCGGCCCGATGGAGAACATCCCCACCTACAACGCCCGCAAGCACGGCGAGGAGGAGATTGCCTCGATCCACCCGAAGATCGACCATCTGGTGAAGGAGACGCAAGGCGTCATCGTCTATCAGGAACAGGTGATGCAGATCGCGCAGGAGCTGGCCGGCTACTCGCTCGGCGAAGCCGACCTTCTGCGCCGCGCCATGGGCAAGAAGATCCGCGCCGAGATGGACAAGCAGCGCGAGCGCTTCGTCTCCGGCGCGGTCGAGCGCGGCGTGTCCAAGCCGCAGGCCGATTTCATCTTCGACCTTCTCGCCAAGTTCGCCGACTACGGCTTCAACAAGTCGCACGCCGCCGCCTATGCCATCGTCTCCTACCAGACGGCGTATCTGAAGGCGCACTACCCGGTCGAGTTCCTCGCCGCGTCGATGACGCTCGACATGAACAACACCGACAAGCTCGCCGATTTCCGCGCCGACGCGATGCGGCTCGGCATCGAGGTGGTGCCGCCGTCGGTGATGACGTCCTACCGGCCGTTCGAGGTCGGCGAGAACCGCATCTACTACTCGCTCGCCGCCATCAAGGGCGTGGGCGAGGCGGCGGTGGACCACATCGTCGAGAAGCGGGCGGAGAAGCCCTTCGCCTCGCTGGAGGATTTCTGCGAGCGGGTCGATCCGCGCATCGTCGGCAAGCGCGTCTTCGAAAGCCTGATCGCAGCCGGCGCGCTCGACTGCTTCGGCTTCGACCGCGCGGCGCTGTTCGCGGGGCTCGAGCGCATGATGGGGCTCGCCGCCCGCGCGCAGGAGAACGCCGCCTCCGGCCAGGCCGACATCTTCGGCGCGGCGAGCGGCGGCCAGCCGCAGAAGCTCGTGCTGCCGCAGGCCGATCCGTGGCTGCCGGCCGACCGGCTGCACCGCGAGTTCGCGGCCGTCGGCTTCTACCTCTCCGCCCATCCGCTCGACGAGTACCGGCAGGTGCTGGAGAAGATGCGGGTGCAGAACTGGACCGATTTCCAGGCCGCGGTGAAGCGCGGCGCGACCGCCGGCCGGCTCGCCGGCACCGTCACCTCCAAGCAGGAGCGCAAGACCCGCACCGGCAACAAGATGGGCGTGGTCAACTTCTCCGACCGCTCCGGCCAGTTCGAGGCGGTGCTGTTCTCCGAGACGCTGGCGCAGTATCGCGACATGCTGGAGCCCGGCCGCTCGGTCGTCATCACCGTGTCGGCCGAGGACCGGCCCGAGGGCGTCAACCTGCGCATCCAGACCGTGCAGGACCTAGAGCACGAGGCGAGCCGCATCCAGAAGTCGCTGCGCATCTACCTGCGCGACCCCGGCCCCGTCGGCGCGGTCTCCGCCCAGCTCGGCATGCGCGGGGAAGGGCAGGTGTCGTTCATCGTCATCAAAGGCGACGGGCAGGGCGAGATCGAGGTGGCGCTGCCCGACCGCTACCGCATCACCCCGCAGGTGGCCTCGGCCATGAAGGCCGTGCCCGGCGTGGTCGAGGTCGAGCTGGTGTAGCCCAAAGGCGTGTCGCGGTCCGGCGCCATGGCCTTTCAGGCGTGGCCGACGGAACGCCATACGCGCCAGCGCGTTCTCGGTTCGGTTGACCGGGAACCGCCCGCAGGCGCGCGCCAAACCGGGCCGCCATCGACTTCGGAAGCGAAAGGACGAGCAATGGCAATCGCCAAGAACACGATCTGCCTGTGGTACGACAAGGACGCCGAGGCTGCGGCCCGCTTCTATGCCGAGACTTTTCCCGACAGCGCGGTGCATGCCGTCCACCGTGCCCCCGGCGACTACCCCTCCGGCAAGGCGGGCGACGTGCTGACGGTCCACTTCACCGTCTTCGGCATCCCCTGCCTCGGCCTCAATGGCGGGCCCACGTTCAAGCACAACGAGGCCTTCTCCTTCCAGATCGCCACCGACGATCAGGAAGAGACCGACCGCTACTGGAACGCCATCGTCGGCAATGGCGGCCAGGAAAGCGCGTGCGGCTGGTGCAAGGACAGATGGGGCATCTCGTGGCAGATCACGCCGCGCGTGCTGACCGAGGCGCTGGCTGCCGGCGGCGGCGAAGCAAAGCGCGCCTTCGACGCGATGATGGACATGCAGAAGATCGACGTCGCCGCGATCGAGGCCGCCCGGCGCGGCTGACGGCCCGGGTCGGCCGAAGCGGACATTGCCTCTCCGGGCCGGTCGTGCTGGGATTTGCGCATGGCCGACCCGGCGATCGCACTTCTTGGATATCGATTCAGCGTCTACACGCGGATCGTCAGGCTCGTGCTCGCCGAGAAGGGCCTCCGCTACGGCTATACCGAGATCGACCCTTTCCTGCCGGAGCTGCCTTGCGGGTATGAGGATCTTCACCCGTTCGGCCGGGTTCCCGTCCTGGTCCACGACGGATTTACCCTCTACGAGACCGCCGCGATCGCAAGGTATCTCGACAAGCGGTTCCCGGACCCGGCCCTGACGCCCGACGCCCCCGAAGCCGTCGCGCGGATGCAGCAGGTCATCGGCATCGTGGATTCGTACGGCTATCGCGCTCTGGTGCGGCAGGTGTTCTCGCACCTCGTGTTCCGTCCGCTCCAAGGGGCTGCGTCTTCCGCCGACGAGGTCGCGCAGGGATTGCGGGAAAGCCGTCGGGTCCTCCGGGCGCTGGAGACGATCGCGCGCGAAGGGCTGGTGCTCGACGGCGAAACCCCGAGCCTGGCGGACTTCCACCTCGCTCCCATGATCGACTATTTTATCCGCCCGCAGGAAGGCGCGGCGATCCTGCAGGATCATCCGGCTATGGCCGCGTGGTGGGACAGGGTCTCGATCCGGCCGTCCGTGCAGGAGACCCGCCCCGACCTGTCGCAGGTGCCGGGCGGCTGACCGTCCGCGTCGTTCGCCATCCCATCGTTGGCGACGGTTCTCCCGTCGCCGCGCAATCGCCGGATTCGCCGCTGAAAGATCGGCTGCCGCGGAGGTTGCCGATGAACGTCGCCCGTCTTGCCCTTCTTCTCGTTCTCCTGCCCGCCCCCGTGCTCGCGCAGGAGCGGGGCGGCGCCGCCGAGGAGGCGATCCGCGCCACGATCGCGCTGTGGTACGAGGAACTGGCGAAGAAGGAGGAGGGGTATGTCGAGCGTGCGGTCGGGCGGCCCTTCTTCGAGGCCTCGCCGTACTACTACCACGTCAACAACGGCTCGGCCGCGCTCGGCCCGCGCGTCTACACGTCGCTCGCCGCGACCGCGCTGAAGTTCGCCTACGACATCGAGACCATGCGCATCGACCCGAATTTCGCCCGCGTCGGCGTGTGGGAGCGCGGCTATTCCTATGCCTACGCCGTCCAGAAGACCACCGAGCGCGCCGCCGCCACCGATTTCATCCTCGAACGGCAGGAGCAGGACGGCCGCTGGCTGATCGTCGCCTACCGCACCGGCTTCTACGGCATCCCGCCCGGAAAGAAGACCGATCCCATGCCCGACCTGCGCGACCTCTTCTACGCCACGGTCGGCAAGGACCGCGACCCCGAGGCCGACGCGGCGGCGGCCGGCAGGTTCTAGGCGTCGCGGCTTCGAGGAGGGGGTGCCGGCCGGTCTCGTCCGGGCGGCGGCGCAGGCTGGATCGCCCGCCGGAATTGCACTAACACTTGGCCGTGTGCGGCGCTCCCGGCGGGAGCCTCGCCGGCACGGGCGCGGAGAGGCCATTGCGCGGTTTCGATTTCAGTTCCTGGGAAAGCGTGCTCCTGACGCTGATCGGCCTGGCGCTGTTCACGCTGATCAGCATGGGCATCCGCCTGCTGATGATGTTCACCATCCAGCAGCGCCGCGAGCGCATGAACCGCCAGATCAACGAGCGCCTGCGCACGTTGATCGCCGCCTACAAGACGCTGGGCGGCTCGTTCACCGGCGATCTCGCGGTCGATCCCAGGCACCTGCGCGACCTGCGCGAGGCGGGCCTTGCGGACGAGGGCGCCGAGGGGGCGGACGCGTCGCCGGACAGCGCCGGCGGGTCTGACCGGCGGCGGCGCATCCGCGACGCTGTCGAGGCCGCGCTTTCCGACATCATCCTGCTCGGCACCGAGGAGCAGGTCCGCCTGGCCGAGCGCGCCGTGCGCGAGCTGGTCGCCGGACATCCGGTTCACGTGCACGAGCTCGTGGTGTCGCTGCGCGGCTTCATCCGCGAGGCGCTCGATCTTGCGCCGATCCCGGCCGATCTCGCGATTCCGATGCAGGGGCCGACGCGTCCCTCGGGTTCCGGCGGGCGCGGCAGGAGCGAGCGCGGCGGCGGCTCCCGCGGCGGGGGCGGCGGAGGTGGTGGCATGGGGATGGGCGGCGGCGGAATGGGCGTGGGGATCGGCATCGGCGGCGCCGGCGGGTCGACGCCGCCCGATCCGTAACGCCCGGATCGGGGCCCGTTGGGGGCCCGGTGGGGAATGACGCGGCAGAGGTTGCCCCAGGCGGCTTTTCGCCATATTCGGGGACAATAGAGCCGCCAGGGACGCGCGACCGTGCGCAATGGCGCGCGGAATCGATCAGGAGAGGGTATTTCAGGATGAAGAAGATCGTGCTCGGGGTTGCCGCCGCCGCATTTCTGGCCGGGTGCACCACGGACCCCTATACGGGTCAGCAGAAGGTCTCCAACACCGCCGGCGGCGCAGCACTCGGCGCGCTGGCGGGCGCGGGCGTCGGCATGCTCGCCGGCGGCGACGACCGCCGCAACGCGCTGATCGGCGCCGGCATCGGTGCGCTTGCCGGCGGCGCCATCGGCTCCTACATGGACCAGCAGGAAGCCGAGCTGCGCGGCTATCTCCAGGGCACGGGCGTCTCCGTCACCCGGAACGGCAACCAGATCGTGCTCAACATGCCGTCCAACATCACCTTCGCCACCGATCAGGATCAGGTCGTGCCGGCCTTCCACCAGACGCTCAACGCCGTGGCGCTGGTGCTCAACAAGTACAACCGCACGCTCGTCGACATCAACGGCCACACCGATTCGACCGGCAGCATGCAGCACAACATGGCGCTGTCGCAGCGCCGCGCCACCTCGGTCGGCAACTATCTCGTCAACCAGGGCGTCGACGGCCGCCGCCTCGCCATCAACGGCTTCGGCCCCAACCAGCCCATCGCCAGCAACGCCACCCCGGACGGCCGCGCGCAGAACCGCCGCGTCGAGATCTATCTGTCGCCGATCACCTGAGGCGGCAACCGAACCCCGGACAGCGGGGCAGGAAAGCGGAAGGGCGCGACGGCGAGGCTGTCGCGCCCTTTTTCGTTGCGCCGTCACCGGATCGGCCTGGTTCCGGGGGCGTTAAAAACGCACCCCATCTCCTTGTTTGCGCGTTGGATTCACCGCAAGACGGGGCTGTGCCTTCCGGCCGGATGCCTTCGCGGCGGCATGGCCGTTCACTTTGTCGCGGGCAGGGAGGGCGGCCCGCCCTTGATCGCGGGCGCCGGATTCATTAGTTTAGAACTATTCTAAATTCTGGATTCCCGCGATGATTGCGCATCTCCATCTGCCCGCCTTTTCCGGCAAGCCGCGCCTCGAGGAACTGAGCGAGCGCGAGGTTCTGGCGCTGGCGATCTCGTCCGAGGAGGAGGATGCGCGCATCTACGCCACCTATGCCGCGGGGCTGCGCGGCTCCTATCCGGCGTCGGCCGCCATCTTCGACGGCATGGCCGCGGAGGAGAACATCCACCGCCAGCGGCTGATCGACCTCTACGTCAAGCGCTTCGGCGACG
>JALHFU010000376.1:0-1596 GCA_022838525.1 Hyphomicrobiales bacterium
GCGGGCGCCGTCGGGGCCGGCGCCATCACCCTCGGCAGCAGCGCCATGACCCCGGCGCTGGCGCAGGCGGCGGCCCGGGACTACGAGGTCAAGCCGGGCGACCTCGACGAATACTATGTGTTCTTCTCTTCCGGCCAGACCGGCGAGGTTCGCATCGTCGGCCTGCCCTCCATGCGCGAGCTGATGCGCGTCCCCGTCTTCAACCGATGCAGCGCCACCGGCTGGGGCCAGACCAACGAGAGCAAGAAGATCCTGACCGAGGGCATGCTGCCGGAATACCGCGAGCTGATGCAGAAGCGCGGCTCCGACATCTACCTCAACGGCGACCTGCACCACCCCCACCCGTCGCAGACGGACGGCACCTATGACGGACGCTATCTCTACGCCAACGACAAGGCCAACACCCGCGTCTGCCGCATCCGTCTCGACGTGATGAAGTGCGACAAGATCATCCAGCTTCCCAACCAGCATACGGTCCACGGCCTGCGCGTGCAGAAATACCCGAAGACCGGCTACGTCTTCTGCAACGGCGAGGACCGCGTGCCGATCCCGAACGACGGCTCGGTGCTCGACGACAAGTCGCAGTACCGCTCGATCTTCACCGCCGTCGACGGCGAGACCATGAAGGTCGCGTGGCAGGTGATGGTCGACGGCAACCTCGACAATGTCGACGCCGACTATCAGGGCAAGTACGCCTTCTCGACCTGCTACAACTCGGAAGAGGGCGTGAACCTCGCCGAGATGATGGCCGCCGAGCAGGACTGGGTGGTGATCTTCAACCTCGCGCGCATCGAGGAAGCCGTCGCCAACGGCGACTATACCGAGATGGGCGGGGTGCCGGTGCTCGACGGTCGCAAGGGCTCGCCCTACACCCGCTACGTGCCGATCGCCAACGGCCCGCACGGCATGAACACCGCGCCGGACGGCATCCACATCGTCGCCAACGGCAAGCTGTCGCCGACGGTCACGGTGATGGACGTGCGCACCTTCGACGACCTGTTCGACGACAAGATCGGCCCGCGCGACACCGTCGTCGCCGAGCCGGAACTGGGCCTCGGGCCGTTGCACACCGCCTTCGACGGCCGCGGCAACGCCTACACGACGCTGTTCATCGACAGCCAGATATGCAAGTGGAACATGGAGGACGCCATCCGCGCCTACAACGGCGAGGCCGTCGATCCGATCCGCCAGAAGCTCGACGTCCACTACCAGCCGGGCCACAACCACACCTCCATGGGCCAGACCAAGGAAGCCGACGGCAAGTGGCTGATCTCGCTCAACAAGTTCTCCAAGGACCGCTACCTGAACGTCGGCCCGCTCAAGCCGGAGAACGACCAGTTGATCGACATCTCGGGCGACGAGATGGTGCTGGTGCACGACAACCCGACCTTCGCCGAGCCGCATGACGCGACCATCGTCCACCGCTCGAAGATCGACCCGGTGCATGTGTGGGATCGCGCCGACCCGTTCTTCGCCGACGCGGTGAAGCAGGCGGAAGCGGACGGCGTCGACCTGCTGTTCGACAACGAGGTGATCCGCGACGGCAACAAGGTCCGCGTCTACATGACGACCGTGGCCCCGGCCTTCGGCCTCGAG
>JALHFU010000377.1:0-1593 GCA_022838525.1 Hyphomicrobiales bacterium
TGGCAGATCCGCAATATGCTGACCGAGACCACGGTTCCGGCCGCCGACAAGCGCGCCCGCTTCATCGGCGTCGAAGCCTATGAAGCGGCGGGCGGCCCGGTGCTGCGCGATCTCTTCTCCGACGAGAACGGCGGCTGGTTGCAGGACGTCACGCTGCTCGACCGCCTGGTCGACGAGAAGCTGCGCGCCGTTGCCGACGAGATCGCGGGTCAGGGCTGGAAGTGGATCGACGCTGCCGTCGAACTTCCCTACGGCTACGCCAACGGTCTGCGCAGGCTTGTCGGCGTGACCCAGGAGCTGACTGACGAGGAGCGCACCACCCGCGAGGCGCTGCGCGACGAGTATGACGAACTCGAATCGCAATATGCCGAAGCCGAGGAACTGCCCGATGAGATCGACCAGCGGCTTGGCGAAATCGAGGCCGAACTGGAAGCGTTCGAGAACCGGCCCGTCACCTTCGCGCCGGAAGACATCGCCGGTGCCGGTGTCTTCGTCAGCATCGGCCGCGAGGGCGAGTTGATCGTCAGCAGCGGCTACGTTCGCCCCGAGGACGAGCAAACCGAGACCGTCGATGGCGAGGATGCCGGCGAAGGTGCCGACCCGTCCGATCCTGATGCCGTGCAGCGCGCCGTCATCACCGTCGGCGGCGATCCGGTCCCGGACGCCGACGAGGAGGAGGACGATGCCGTCAAGCCGCTGCCGGAGCGACTGGTGACGGACCTGACCGCCTGGCGGACGCTGGTGCTGCGCAATGCGCTCGCCGAGAATCCGCATGTCGCCATGACGGCCCTGCTGCACAAGCTGGTCCTCGACACCTTCGAGCGCACCTCCACCTCGGGAACCAGCCTCTATGCCGCCGTGCGTCACATCTATCTCCCCGCTGACGCGACCGGGCTCGCGGACAGTGCCCCCGCGAAGATGATCGACGAACGCGCGGACGCCTGGCGGGGCGACATTCCCTCCGGTGATGACGACCGGCTCTGGGGCTGGATCGACGGCCTCGACGATGCCAGCCGCCTGGCGCTGCTCGCCCATTGCGTCAGTTTCGGCGTCAACGCGCTCTACGAGCGGCCCAACCCCTATTCGGGGAACGGCATCTCTCAGCACGGTCTCGACCGCCGCATGGCCGAGGCCGAACGGCTCACCCAGGCCACTGGCCTCGATCTCGTCGAAGCGGGCTGGAGGCCCACGGTCGAGAACTACCTCGGCCGCGTGACCAAGGCCCGCATCCTCGAAGCGGTGCGCGAAGGCGCCGGTGATCGTGCCGCCGATCTCATTGCGCACCTGAAGAAGGCCGACATGGCGAAGGAGGCCGAACGGCTTCTGGCCGATACCGGCTGGCTGCCGGAGCCGCTGCGCCCCGCCATGGATGCGCAGGCCGTGGACGGCGCGGTCGATCAGGACGAGGACGGCGTGGCGTTGCCCGATTTCCTCGCCGGTGATGACGAGGACGCGGCCGAGGCCGCCGATGATCCGGCGGCCCTCGTCGCCGCCGAGTGATGCGCGCACCGGCAGGGCGGCGTCGTTCGCCCCGCTTTCCATCCCCTTCAACCTCAAGGCCCGGCATCTCGCCGGGCCGTTTTCGTTTCAGGA
>JALHFU010000378.1:0-2668 GCA_022838525.1 Hyphomicrobiales bacterium
GCAAATTGCGGCGTGATGGCGTCGGCAACGACCGGCAGCGCGCGCGCCGTGTGCAGCACCCTCCACGATCCCCCCGCCCCGGCGGCCTGAGCGCTCAACAACACCTCCAGGCGTCCCAACACCGCGCTCGCCGTCAGCGCGACACCCGGCGCCGCCTGCCATTCCCGTCCCAGCGCCAGCGTCGGTTCGGCCGTCCAGCGCTCCCCGTCCCAGAGCAGCTGCATCAACGTCAGCGCGCCGGCGTCCCCCACCACCGCCGCCAGGTGCACCCCGCCGGCGCCATCGGCGGACACGGCGGGCGGAGCCTGCAACGCGCGCGCCCCCGGCACCTGGCTGACCATCGTCCAGGTCGCGCCGCCGTCAGCGGAGACACGATACGCCGTCGTCCCCCGTTGGACGTCATACCACGTCACCAGCGTCTGCCCCTTGAGCGTCGCGACCGCCCGAGGGGAGGCCATCGCCCCCTCCACGAGCAGCTGCGGCTCGCTCCAGGTCTCGCCATCCCCAGCGGCATACGCCGTGTACAGCCCTTCCGCCGGACCGTTGCCCGGCAGGGGCGCGCGCGCCCACACCGCGAGCAGCCGTCCCTGCTCATCCACGCTCAAAGAAGGTTGCGCCACGCTGAGCCAGCCGGCAGCCTGCGCGTCAAAGACCGTCGCCGGCTCCGACCACGTCAGCCCGGCGTCGTCGGAGAACGTGACGTAGACGCCCCGTCCCTCGTTGAGGGGGACGGCGTAAATCACGTGCAGCCGTCCCAGCAAGTCCACCGCAATCTGAGGATCGGCGCCGGCAGCGGCGCTCAGCGCCAGCGGCTCGCTCCAGCCGCCGGACGTCGCCGCATCGCGGGCATAAGCCTGGCTGTAGAAAATGCGCCCGTCGGGGCCGCCGCTCCACACGACGTGCAGGCGATCGCCCACCGCTGCCAGCGCGGGATGGTCGCTCTTCCCCTCCGGGGAGCGCAGGACGGTCACGGGAGCGCTCCACCGTTCGCCCTCCTTGCGGGCATAGACCAGCGCCGCGCCGGGACTGCCCTCCGCATTGGCGGCGCTCCACAGCACATGGAGGCGTCCGGCGGCATCCAGCGCCGCGACCGGCGAAGAGGCCAGCGCCACGGCCAGGTCCGCCGTCACCGCCACGGGGCGCGACCAGACCGGCGGCGGCGCAAACGCCCACGCCGGCAAATCCACCGCCGCCTCGAGCGCCCAAATCTCGCCGTCCTGCCCCTGTCCCGCCGCCAGCAGCTGCCCGGCGCCGGTTGAGGCCACAGTCAGGGCCTCCAACGCAATCCGCCTGCCGGTCACGGGGTCCTCGAAGCCAATGCCGAGCGCTTGCGGCTCCGAAACCTGCTCGCCATTCCAGACCGCGAGCGTGAGGTAGCTGCCCCCGCTCCCGGCGACGAGCACCGCCCCCTCCGCGCCCAGCGGGAACAGCTGGAGCGCCTGTCCACACACAGCGAAGCCTTCGAGCTTCACCGCAGGCGCCGCCGGTTCCAGCGCCTGCCGATAGAGCGCGCAGGGCTGTCCCGCCTCATAGACTGCGGTCACCCCGGCGAGCGGCAACAGGTGCGGAGCGCGGGCGCCCTCCATCTCCNNNGCCGTCCGTCGAACGGGCGAGCAGGGCGCGCGCGGGTCGAGGATCGTCCCAGGCGACGAAAACCTCCTCCCCCACGGCCTGCACCGCCAGGTGCGCCGCCGTCGGCTCCAGCAAGCGGAAATACAGCGAGGCGCTGATCAGAGAGGGCGCCGTCCAGGTCGCGCCGCCATCGGTCGAGCGCTTGTAATACAGTCCGGCAGGGAAAGCCGAAGTGTTCACCGGGCGCAGGTAGACCAGGTGCAGGCTGCCATCTGCGGCAACCGCCATGTTCCACGCGAGCGCCGCTTCCGCCACGGCCTCCGGCGTCATCCACGTGGTCTGCCCGACCCGCAACCGGCTATACCAGAGAGGGCGCAGTCCCGTCGTCTCCGAGGTCTTGCCGGGCCACCAGGCGTGCACCCGGCCCTGGCCGTCGGAAATCATCTGCGGCATCCCGGCCAGGGGGGTCGTCACGATGTGAGCGGCTTCTCCCTCCCCCACGATCTCCCGAAGTTCCAAGGGGGCGGCCTGTGGCGCGCTCCAGGGCGCGTCGGGCGCCGGCCTGATGGCCGTCATCAGGCCATCGAAGCGGTCCCACCACAGCACCTGCGCCGCGCCGTCCGGGGCTGTCGCCGCTACGGGCGTCTCCGCCGACCCGGAATGCGAAAGGTTCACCGGCTCGCCCCAGAAATCGTCGGACGCCTGCGCCTGCACGGGCGCGCTCGTATCCAACGTCAGCGCTCCACAGCCCACAAGCGCCGCCGCCAACAGCGCGCGCCACATCGCTTCCTTATATCTCATGAATGACGTCCCCCCGTTTCTATGAACGTGTCCACGTGTTTACGTGCTCAGGTGCCCACGTGCCCAGGTGCTCACGTGCTTACGTGCTTATCGTCAAGTTCTCCCGCCAGCTTGAGAACAGCAATGCGAGTGTGTGAAGCTAGATGGAAACGCAACGCCTGCAACTGTTCCAATAGTGGTGCAACGGTGGAAATCAATCCTGCGTGTTTAGCATCTAGCAACAAACCCAAAGTCCCTGTGTAATGCAAATCGAGGCTATTTGCGAGCCGGCGCGCCAGATTATCATCCAACACTG
>JALHFU010000379.1:0-1585 GCA_022838525.1 Hyphomicrobiales bacterium
CCGCCCGCACCGCGAAGCCGTCCATCGCCGCATTGGCGAAGAACGGCATCGCAACCGGAGCCGCGACATCCCGCGCCGCAACCCGACCCCGAGCCCGCAGCAGACGCACAACCTCCACACCCCCCAACGGCTCAACCTCCGACAACGCAACCCCCAACGCATCGTCAATGCTCAGAAGCGCGTGTTCGTCGCAGGCCACGCGGCCGGCAGGGAACGGGATGGGGTTCATCGTCTCTCTCCAGATCAAAGGCAGGTCCGACGGGGGCGGCCGGGGAAGGAGACACCCCCGACCGCCAGATGCACCCGAACGACACGCGAGGTTCGCCCGGGCATTGCCGGAGCCGCACCGGAAGAGGCGGCTCCGGCCGGCGCTCTCTATTCGGCGCCTTGGGGAGCGTCGAAGACGGTCACGGCCGCCAGCTCGCCCGCGTACTTCTCGACCTCGGCGATGATCGTCTGGCCGCAGTTGCCCTGAGCCAGCCTGGAGGTGCCGATATCGATGGCGAGCACGTTGACGTCGCCATACTTGTCGAGCGTGCCTTCCTGCGAGACGTCGAGCGGATCGTACCAGCCGCCTTCGTAGACCTGGATTGCGCCGGGCATGATCTCGTCCGAAACCACCGCGCCGGCCAGCATCTGGCCGCGATCGTTGAAGACGCGCACGACGTCGCCATCGGCAATGCCGCGCGCCGCGGCATCCTGCGGGTTGATGACGCAAGGCTCGCGGCCGGCGACCGCGTAGCTGTCGCGCAGCACCGTGCCGCACAGCTGCGAGTGCAGGCGCCCGTTGGGGTGGCTGGCGACGACGTGCAGCGGGAACTTCGCGCCCGGCCCGTCCAGGCGCTCCGCCGGCTCCATCCAGCTCGGATGGGCCTTGCAGTCGTCGTAGCCCATCTTCTCGATGTTCCTCGAGTAGATCTCGATCAGGCCGGAAGGCGTGCCGAGCGGGTTGAGCAGCGGGTCCTCGCGGAACGATCCGTAGCGGACGAAGCTGTTGCCCCTGGTGACGGGAAACTCGAGGATGCCTGCCTCCCAGAAGGCGTCGAAGCCGGGCATCTCCATGCCCTTCGCCGTCGCCTGCTTGACCGCATCCTCGTAGAAGCCGCGGATCCAGCCCATCTCGTCCTTGCCTTCGGTGAACTCCTGCTTCTTGCCCAGCCGGTCAGCGATCTCGACGAAGATGTCGAAGTCGTTGCGGCTTTCGAAGACCGGGTTGATCACCTTCTTCATCGCGACCATCGCGCGGTTGGCGTAGTCGCCGACGGTCTCGATGTCGTTGCGTTCGTACGAGGTCGTCGCCGGCAGGACGATGTCGGCGAAGCGCGCCGTCGCCGTCCACTGGAAGTCGTGGACGACCACGGTTTCGAGATTCTGCCAGGCCTTCACCATCCGGTTGCGGTCCTGATGGTGGGCGAAGGGGTTGCCGCCGACCCAGTAGGCCATCTTGACGTTCGGATAGGTCGTCTTGGTGCCGTTGAACTCGAACTCGCCGCCCGGGTTGAGCAGCATGTCGACGACGCGCGCGACCGGAATGGTGGCTGCGCCGCTCTCGGTCAGCCAGGCCGCGCCCTCCACCGCCTTGCCG
>JALHFU010000380.1:0-1579 GCA_022838525.1 Hyphomicrobiales bacterium
CCCAAGCAGTACCGCCGCATCGGCGGCGTGCCGGTCATCCGCCGCACGCTCGAGACCTTCGCCGCCCACCCCGCCATTGCCGGGATCGCCGTCGCGATCCATGCCGACGACGATGCGCCGTTCCGCGAGGCGGCCGGCGCGCTGGCCGACCGGGTGATCGCCGTTCCCGGCGGCAGGACGCGGCAGGCGTCGACACGGCTCGCCCTGCTCGCGCTGCGGGACAGGGATTTCGACGCCGTGCTCATCCATGACGGCGTGCGCCCCTTCGTCGACGCGGCGCTGATCGACCGTGTCATCGCCGGCCTCGACGGCGGCTTCGGCAGCCTGCCGGCGCTCGCCGTCTCGGACACGCTGAAGCAGGCGGGCGGCGACAGGCTGGTTGCGGGAACGGTCCCGCGCGACGGCCTCTTCGCCGCGCAGACGCCGCAGGGCTTCGCCTTCGGCGCGATCCTCGATGCGCACGAGCACGCCTTCCTTGCCGGGCGCGAGGATTTCACCGACGATGCCGCGATCGCCGAATGGGCCGGCATTCCGGTGCGGATCGTCGACGGCTCGCCGGACAACGTGAAACTGACATGGGCAAGGGACATCGACATGGCGAACGCCCGCCTTTCCGCCGGCCTTTCCACTGGCCTGCTGCCGGACGTGCGCACGGGAAACGGCTATGACGTCCACAGCTTCGCCGAGGGCGATCACGTGACGCTGTGCGGCGTCGCCATTCCGCATTCGAAGCGGCTTTCCGGCCATTCCGACGCCGACGTCGCCCTGCACGCGCTGACCGACGCGCTGCTCGCCACCTGCGGCGCGGGCGACATCGGCACGCATTTCCCGCCGTCCGATATGCGCTGGAAGGGGGCGGCCTCGCGCATCTTCGTGGAAGAAGCGGTGCGGATTTTGCGCGAGAAAGGCGGGCGCATCGCCAATGCCGACATCACGCTGATCGCCGAGGCGCCGAAGGTCGGGCCGCACCGCGCGGCGATGACGGCGGCACTTTCCGCCATGCTCGGCGTTTCCGCCGACCGCGTCTCCGTCAAGGCGACGACCAACGAACGGCTCGGCTTCGTCGGCCGCGAGGAAGGCATCGCGGCCATCGCCACGGCGACGGTGGTCTATCCCGGAGGATTGCCCGAATGAGCGACGAGAGCGCACTCGCCGTCCGCTTCATCGACGCCTGCAAGGCGGCCGGCATCATGGCCGCGACGGCCGAGTCCTGCACCGGCGGCATGATCGCCGCCGCCATCACCGACATCGCCGGTTCCTCCGCCGTGCTCGACCGGGGTTTCGTCACCTATTCCAACGAAGCGAAGGTGGACATGCTCGGCGTCTCGGCCGCAACGCTCGACGCGCACGGCGCGGTCTCCGAGCAGACCGCGCTCGAAATGGCGGCCGGCGCGCTGGCGAGGAGCCGCGCCGGCGTCGCGCTCGCCGTCACCGGCATCGCCGGACCGGACGGCGGCAGCGCCGAGAAGCCGGTCGGGCTGGTCTGGTTCGGGGTCGCCGTCGCCGGGCGGCCTGCGGTGGCGCAAAGCCGCGTCTTCGACAATCGCGGCCGCGCCTTCATCCGCGCCGAGACCGTGCG
>JALHFU010000381.1:0-1579 GCA_022838525.1 Hyphomicrobiales bacterium
AGGTCGCCGCGCGGCGACCACACCGGCGTCGAATAGGTGCCGTCGCCGAAGGAGATGCGCTGCGGGTTGGAGCCGTCCGCGCCCATCACGTAGATGTGCGGCCGCCCGCCGCGGTCGGAGGTGAAGACGACGCGGGCGCCGTCCGGCGAGTAGGAGGGCGAGGTGTCGATGGCGTTGGACGAGGTCAGCCGCGTCGTGGTGCGGCTCCGCAGATCCATCGTGTAGATGTTGGAATTGCCGTCGTCGCGCAGCAGGCTCATGATGACCTTCTGTCCGTCGGGCGAGAAGCGCGGCGCGAAGGTCATCCCGGGGAAGTTGCCGACGAGCTCGCGCTGCCCGGTCTCGATCTGCAGCAGGTAGACCTGCGGCTGGCCGCCCTCGTAGGACATGTAGGTGATTTCCTGCCGGTTCGGCGAGAAGCGCGGCGTCAGCACGATGGCGCGGCCGTCGGTCAGCGGCCGGTTGTTGGCCCCGTCCTGGTCCATGATCGCCAGCCGCTTGACGCGCTTGTCCTTCGGCCCGCTCTCCTCGACATAGACGATGCGGGTGTCGAAATAGCCCTTCTCGCCGGTCAGCCGCTCGTAGATGGCGTCGGCGATGATGTGGGCGACGCGCCGCCAGTTGGCCTTGTTGGCGAAGAACTGCTCGCCGATGAGCTGCTGGCCGGCGAAGGTGTCCCACAGGCGGAACTCGGCGCGCAGGCGGCCGTCCGCCTCCTGGCTGACGCGGCCCGTCACCAGCGCCTGCGCGTTGATCACCGTCCAGTCGGAGAAGCGCGGCGCGACGTCCGGATTGGCGATCTTCTCGATGAAGGCGCCTTTCTCGATCGGCTTGAACAGGCCGGAGCGGGCGAGGTCGGCAGCGATCACCGAGGCGATCTCCTGGCCGATGGCGTCGTTGGCGATGAAGTCGGTGACCGCGATCGGCAGCGGCTCGACCACGCCCTGCGTGATGTCGATCTCCAGCACCGCGCGCGCCGGCTGCGTCGCCGCGAGCGCCAGCCCGGCGGCCAGCCCCAGGGTCATCAGCGCGGTCGAGAAGAGGGCTTTCAGGGTGTTCGTCATGCGTGGGGCCTCGTGGGGTCCGTATGAGCTTTCGTGCCTTGGGGGTCGCCTGTCAGAACATGTCGCGGGGGTCGAAGTGAACGATCACCTCCGCCCACGCCTCGTACTTGTCGGAGGGCAGGGTGTAGGGCGCGCAGGCGAGCACCGCGCGGCGGGCGGATTCGGCGGCGGCGCGCTCGATGCCCGCCCCGCCGCCGCCCGCGACGATCTGCGGCGCGCCGTCGAGCGCGCCCGACGGGTCGAGCCGGAACTGCACCGACACCTTGAGGTCCTGCGCGTCGGCCGCGCCCGCCGGCACGTTCCAGCAGCGCTGGATCTGGCCGCGCAGCGCGTCCATCTCGCTCTGGCTGAGCTTCGCGCCGGTGGTCTGGCGGCCGCCGAGCGCTGCCTGCTCGTTCGAGCGCCGCGCGCCGCCGCCCGACGCCTTCTCGCGGTTGAGCAGTGCTGCGACCTCGTCCTCGATGTTGCGCGTGTCCGATTCGCTGGAGGCGGCCGCCGTCTCGCGGCGCGGCTCC
>JALHFU010000382.1:0-1576 GCA_022838525.1 Hyphomicrobiales bacterium
GGGCCGTCACGTCGTAGAGCGGCTCCCGAGCCGCCGCCACCGTGACGAGCGAGCCGTCCTCCAGCACCAGCGCGTCGCCGTCCGCGAGGACGACGGCCGCCGGAAAATCCACCAGCACCTCGCCGCCGTCCTCCAGCGTCAGCAGCCGGCGGCGCAGGTGGCGCTCGTCATGGGCGAGAACGACATGGGCGAGCACAACGCGGCCGGCGGCTTGCGCGAAGGTTCCGGCGTGGGCGTGGGAGACGGCGCGTTTCATGGCATGGTCCTCGATGGTGCGGCAGGTGGAAGGCATCACGGGTTCAAGACCTGCATCGCCTTGACGGCGGCGGTGGCGCGGTTCTCGACGCCGAGCTTGGTGTAGATCTGTTCCAGATGCTTGTTGACGGTGCGCGGGCTGAGATTCAGCACGTCGGCGATGTCGCGGTTCGACTTGCCGCGGGCGATCCACAGCAGGACCTCGGCCTCGCGCGCCGTCAGCCGGAAATGCTGGCGCAGCGCCTCCTCCTGGTCGGCCTCGTCGCCGGCGATCAGGCGGAAAAGGTGCTCGTCGGGCGCGACCGTGCCGAGGCAGACGAGCTGGATGGTGCCGGCCGGCGGCAGCGCCACGTTCAGGCTCTCGCCGGTGAGCGTCGCGGGATCGCGCCCGGCGAGCCAGCCGCGCACCTTCGCGCCGATCAGGCCCTGAGCGTCGGCCGGCATGCCGGGGCGGCCGACGAGGCGGGCGGCCTGCGGCGTCGCCCAGTGCACCGCGCCCGAGGCGGAGAAGGCCATCAGGTGGCGGCCGGCCGCGTCGAGCGCGACGCGGGCGCTGCGCGTCTGGCGGGCGAGCGCGAGGTGGACGCGCATGCGCGCGCGCAGCTCCTCGAGGTTGATCGGCTTGGTGAGGTAGTCCACCCCGCCCGATTCCAGCGCGTGCACCACGTGCTCGGTCTCGGTCAGCGCGGTCATGAAGATCACCGGGGCATGGGCGAGGCCGGGCAAGGCCTTAAGTCGGCGGCAGGTCTCGAAGCCGTCGAGGCCGGGCATCACCGCGTCCATCAGGATCACGTCCGGCACCAACTCGGCGGCGACGGCGAGCGCGGCCTCGCCGCCGGTGGCGACGAGCACGGCCACGCCCGCATCTTCCAGCGCGCGGGTGATGAAGCCGAGCGCCTCGGGCGAGTCGTCGACGACGAGGACGATGTCTCCTTCCGGCCGCAGGTCAGGCATCGCCGTCCACGCTTTCCAGGACCCTCATATAGCCGGCGAAGTCGTAGACCTCGACATGCGCCCTCAGCTTCTCGACCAGCGGGCCGTTCTCCGGCGTCTCGGCGAGCTCGGCCAGCTTGCGGTCGATGCCGCGCACGAAGCCGATGCGGCCGAGCCGCAGCAGCTCCTCGACATGGCGCTGGCCGGGCGAGCGCGGCGCTCCCGCTTGCCGGGGGGCGGCGCCGGCCTCGGGCTCCGCGCCTTCCTCGATCCAGTCGAGGCCGAGCTGCAGGCCGATCCGGTCGAGAAGCTGGCGCAGGCCGAACGGCTTGGCGAGCGTGTCGTCGTGGCCGGGCTCGGCCCCGGCGCGGGCGAGGTCGTCGCCGAT
>JALHFU010000141.1:0-8177 GCA_022838525.1 Hyphomicrobiales bacterium
CGTCGCGGATGTCCTCGACCAGCGCCGCCTGCGCCGCAGCGTCGAAGAAGCCGCGAAGGTAGCGCGTGCCGGGCGGCAGGTCGTCGGTCAATCTTTCCTCCCGGAGCATGGTTCCCGACCGGAGCATGGCTCCCGAAAAGTGCGCCCCGGTTTTGAGCGCGGTCATGCCCGACGCAAAACGCGGACAGGCAGAGCTTTCAACCCGATTTACCCGCCCAAACGAATCCGGCGGCCCGTGGGCCGCCGGAGGATTTTCGTGCGAGGGCGGCCGGTTACGCCTGGTCGAGCTCCGGGATGCGCAGCACCTGGCCCGGATAGATCTTGTCGGGATGCGTCAGCATCGGCTTGTTGGCCTCGAAGATGATCGTGTGCTTGGCGCCCTTGCCCTTGCCGTAATGGGCCTCGGCGATCTTCCACAGATTGTCGCCCTTCTTGACGGTATAGAACACCGGCTCCTTCTCGCCGCCGCCGGTCTCGTCGACGGTGAGCTGGGTTTCCACCTTGGACACGCCGAGCGTGTTGCCGACGGCGATCACCGCCTTCTCGAAGGCGGTCTGGTCCGCGACCGAGCCCTTGAGGATCGCCTTGTCGCCCACCACCTCGATCTCGACCTTGTCGGTGCCGAGGTTGTGCTTGTCGAGCTCCTTCTTCAGGTCCTCGACCTTCGGCGCGTCATCCGAGCCGCCGATGCCGAGCTTCTCGCCCACCGACTTGACGAAATCGAAAATACCCATGCTGCAGTCTCCATTCTCGCTGCAAAATCCGTCCGTCCCCCGCGGCGAATGTGGCGCAGCGGGGTCGAAATTGGAAGCATAAAAGCCGCGCCTAAGCGAACTATTCGGGACTGACCTTGCCGCGCATGCGCTTGATTCCGGAACGGCCGGCCTTTTCCTTGAGCCGGCGCTCCACCGCGCCTTTCGACGGCTTCGTCTTCTTGCGCGGCTTGGGCGGCGGCTCCGCCGCCTTGGCCAGAAGCGCGACCAGCCTGTTGCGCGCATCGGCGCGGTTCTGCTCCTGCGTGCGGAAGCGGGCGGCCTCGATGACGATGACGCCCTCCTTGGTCGCGCGCTGGCCGGCGAGCTTCAGCGCGTTTTCGCGCACCCGCTCGGGCAGGCCGGGCGAGCCCGCCGCGTCGAAGCGCAGCTGCACCGCCGTCGCCACCTTGTTGACGTTCTGCCCGCCGGGGCCGGAGGCGCGGATGAAGCTTTCCTCCAGCTCGTCCTCGCCGATCTCGACGCCCGGCGCGATGCTGAGCCGCCGCTGCCCGCTCATCCGCTTCCCTTCCGCTTCGTTGCGCCGTGAACATCGTATCGTCGCGGCCAAAAGAAAAGGCCCGGCTTGCGGCCGGGCCTTTCTCGACTTCACTGTCGCGATGCCTACTCGGCCGCCTCGCGGATGCGCGGCGCGGCGTCGAGCGTGTGGGCATCGACATGGGCCTCGAACTTGGCGAAGTTGTCGACGAACATGCCGACGAGCTTCTTCGCCTGCGCGTCGTAGGCCGCCTTGTCCGCCCAGGTCGAGCGCGGATCGAGGATGGCGCTGTCCACGCCCGGCACCGCCACCGGGACCTCGAAGCCGAAGCTGGGGTCGGTGCGGAACTCGGCATTGTTGAGCGAGCCGTCGAGCGCGGCGGCGAGCAGCGCCCGCGTCGCCTTGATCGGCATGCGGCTGCCCGTGCCGTAGGCGCCGCCGGTCCAGCCGGTGTTGACCAGCCAGCAGGTGGCGCCGTGGCGCGCGATCAGCTCGCGCAGCAGGTTGCCGTATTCCGACGGATGGCGCGGCATGAACGGCGCGCCGAAGCAGGTCGAGAACGTCGCCTCCGGCTCGGTCACGCCGCGCTCGGTGCCGGCGACCTTGGCCGTGTAGCCGGACAGGAAGTGGTACATGGCCTGCGCCGGCGTCATCCGCGCGATCGGCGGCATCACGCCGAAGGCGTCGGCCGTCAGCATGATGATGTTCCTGGGATGCCCGGCGCGGCCGGTGGCCGAGGCGTTGGGGATGAAGTCGAGCGGATAGGCGCAGCGCGTGTTCTCGGTGAGCCGGCCGTCGTCGAAGTCGGGCACGCGGGCGTCGTCGAGCACCACGTTCTCCAGCACCGTGCCGAAGCGGCGGGTGGTGGCGAAGATCTCGGGCTCGGCCTCGGCCGAGAGGCGAATGGTCTTGGCGTAGCAGCCGCCTTCGAAGTTGAAGATGCCGTCCTCGCCCCAGCCGTGCTCGTCGTCGCCGATCAGCGTGCGCTTCGGGTCGGCCGACAGCGTGGTCTTGCCGGTGCCCGACAGGCCGAAGAACACGGCCGCGTCGCCCGCCGGCCCGACATTGGCCGAGCAGTGCATCGGCATCACGCCGCGCTCGGGCAGCAGGTAGTTGAGGACGGTGAACACCGACTTCTTCATCTCGCCGGCATAGGCGGTGCCGCCGATCAGCACCAGCATGCGCTGGAAGTCGATGGCGATCACCGTCTCGGTGCGGGTGCCGTGGCGGGCCGGATCGGCGCGGAAGGAAGGCAGGTCGATGATGGTCAGCTTCGGCGCGAAAGCGGACAGCGCCTCGCGCGACGGCCGGATCAGGAGGTTGCGGATGAACAGCGAGTGCCAGGCATATTCGGTGACGACGCGCGTCGGCAGGCTGTTGGCCTCGTCGGCGCCGCCGACCAGATCCTGCACGTAGAGGTCGAGGCCGGCCGCCTGGGCGAGGAAATCCTCGCAGAGCAGGGCGAACTGCTCGGGCGAGATCGGCCTGTTGTTGTCCCACCAGACCTTGCCGTCGGTCGAGGCGTCGCGGACGACGAACTTGTCCTTGGGCGACCGGCCCGTGTGCTGGCCGGTCGTGGCCACCAGCGCGCCGTGGGCGGAAAAGCGCGCCTCGTCGCGGCGCACCGCATGTTCGGCGAGTTCCGCCGCGCCGAGATTGTAATGGACCGTCCCGGTCGTTTTCAGACCGCTGGCTTCGATCC
Organism: Hyphomicrobiales bacterium; assembly: GCA_022838525.1. Taxonomy (GTDB): domain Bacteria; phylum Pseudomonadota; class Alphaproteobacteria; order Rhizobiales; family Rhizobiaceae; genus Aerobium. The sequence goes on from JALHFU010000141.1 coordinate 2,954, forward strand.
CGTTCGCCGGGTTACGCAGGCCGATTTCCTTCATCCTTCACCACCACTGCAGGAGCCGAAAAGTTCATCCTCGCCCCCGCCGGGTGGTGCCTGCAAGGCCCGTCCGCCGAAGGTGACAGGTGCAGAAACAGAAAAGTCCATTGATTTCAAATCATTAATCGATTTAAACTTTTTGAGCCGGGTTTAAATCGGTTGTAACTGTTCATATCTTGCGGCGGTACGGGCACATTGGGGGCGGATAGGACCGCCGCGCCCTGCGTCGCGGAAGGCGGCCGGCCCGCGCGCCGAACGGGAACGGAGAAAGCCGCTTGCCACAATTTGTACCCAATTTGTCCGCTTATGGCCCCTTCGTGAAGCAGGAAGGGACGCCCGCTTATGAGGGAGCCGCTTGACATGGCAACGATCGCGCTGGTCGATGACGACCGCAACATCCTGACGTCCGTTTCGATCGCGCTGGAATCGGAGGGCTATCGGGTGGAAACCTACACCGACGGCGCCTCCGCGCTGGAGGGGCTGACGGCAAGGCCGCCGAACCTCGCCATCTTCGACATCAAGATGCCGCGCATGGACGGCATGGAGCTTCTGCGCCGCCTGCGCCAGAAGAGCGACATGCCGGTGATCTTCCTCACCTCCAAGGACGACGAGATCGACGAGCTGTTCGGTCTCAAGATGGGCGCCGACGACTTCATCCGCAAGCCGTTCTCGCAGCGGCTCCTGGTCGAGCGGGTGCGCGCCGTGCTGCGCCGCGCCAATGCCCGCGAGGCCGGGGCGAAGACGCCGGGCCAGCAGGCCAAGTCGCTGGAGCGCGGCCAGCTCGTCATGGACCAGGAGCGCCACACCTGCACCTGGAAGGGCGAGCCGGTGACGCTGACCGTGACGGAGTTCCTGATCCTGCACGCGCTCGCCCAGCGCCCCGGCGTGGTCAAGAGCCGCGACGCGCTGATGGACTCGGCCTATGACGAGCAGGTCTATGTCGACGACCGCACCATCGACAGCCACATCAAGCGGCTGCGCAAGAAATTCAAGGCGGTCGACGACGATTTCGACATGATCGAGACGCTTTATGGGGTAGGATACCGCTTCCGCGAGGCATGAGCGCCTGAGGAAGGCCCCCGAGGGAGCATATGGCATCGGACGTCAAGAGCGAAGCGGCGGCAGGGCCGGCGGCCCGTTCGGGCGGCCCGCGCCTGCTGTCGCGGCTGTTCGTGCCGATCCGCCGCGTGCTCGGCCACTACGTCTTCTCCAGCCTGACGCGGCGCATCCTGGTGCTCAACCTCGCCGGGCTGTGCATGATGGTGGTGGGCATCCTCTACATCAACCAGTTCCGCGACGGGCTGGTGCAGGCGCGCATCGACAGCCTGCGCACCCAGGGCGAGATCGTCGCCGCCGCCATCGCCGCCTCGGCCACGGTCGAGACCGACGCCATTACCATCGACCCCGAGAAGCTGCTCGAGCTTCAGGCCGGCGAGAGCCTGCCGCCCGACAGCGGCCAGCTCGACAGCCTGCACTTCCCGATCAATCCCGAGCGCGTCGCGCCGGTGCTGCGCAGGCTCCTGTCGCCCACCGACACGCGCGGCCGCATCTTCGACCGCGACGCCTCGCTGCTGCTCGATTCGCGCGCGCTCTACTCGCGCGGCCAGATCCTGCGCTACAATCTGCCGCCGGTGGCCGAGGAGGAGCCGGGCCTGCTGCGGCGGGCCGACAAGTTCCTCGTCGGCCTCTTCGCCCGCTCGGACCTGCCGGTCTATCGCGAGCCGCCCGGCGGCAGCGGCACCGCCTTCCCCGAGGTGATGAGCGCGCTGCAGGGCAGCCCGGCGACGCTGGTGCGCGTCACCGAGCAGGGCGAGCAGATCGTCTCCGTCGCCGTGCCGATCCAGCGCTACCGCGCCGTGCTCGGCGCGCTGATGCTGTCCACCCAGGGCGGCGACATCGACAAGATCGTCGCGGCCGAGCGGCGGGCGATCCTGCGCGTCTTCGCCGTGGCGGCCATCGTCGTCGCCATCCTCTCCATGCTCATGGCGTCGACCATCGCCAACCCGCTGCGCCGGCTGGCCGCGGCCGCGGTCCGGGTGCGGCGCGGCGTCAAGAGCCGCGAGGAGATCCCCGACTTCTCCGACCGCCAGGACGAGATCGGCAACCTTTCGGTGGCGCTGCGCGACATGACCAATGCGCTCTACGCGCGCATCGAGGCGATCGAGAGCTTCGCGGCCGATGTCAGCCACGAGCTGAAGAACCCGCTGACCTCGCTGCGCAGCGCGGTCGAGACGCTGCCGCTGGCCAGGAACCAGACCTCGCGCGACCGGCTGATGGAGGTGATCCAGCACGACGTGCGCCGCCTCGACCGGCTCATCACCGACATCTCCGACGCCTCGCGGCTCGACGCCGAGCTCGCCCGCGATGATGCCGGCCGCGTCGATCTCTTCAAGCTCGCCACCGAGATCGCCGACGCCTCGCGCGAGGCCGGCCGCGGCCGCAAGGCCGTCGACATCCAGGTCCGCACTGCCGGCAAGGGCCAGTCCGGGCGCGACTACACGGTGCCGGGGCACGATCTGCGGCTCGGCCAGGTGCTGACCAACCTGATCGAGAACGCCCGCTCCTTCGTGCCGGAGGACAAGGGCCGCATCGTCATCACCCTGTCGCGCACGCCGCGCCACGTCGTCGTCACCGTCGACGACAACGGCCCTGGCATTCGCGTCGACGACATCGAGCGCATCTTCGAGCGCTTCTACACCGACCGGCCGGCCGGCGAGGCCTTCGGCCAGAATTCCGGCCTCGGCCTGTCGATCAGCCGCCAGATCGTCGAGGCGCATGGCGGCAGGCTGACGGCCGAGAACATCGCCGGCGCCAAGCCGGGCGAGTTCCAGGGCGCGCGCTTCGTCGTCACCCTGCCCGCCGAAGAATGACGGCCCCGGCGGCGGCGGGCCGCGTCAATCTCCATGTCACGGTGGTCGTGGCCGGCGCGGCGGGCGTGATGATCCTCGGCCGCTCCGGCGCCGGCAAGTCGTCGCTGGCGCTGGCCGTCGTCGAGCATTTCCGCCTGCGCGGGCGCTTCGCCGCCCTCGTGGCCGATGACGGGGTCTGGCTGTCGGTCGCGGCCGGCCGTCTCGTCGCCGAGGCGCCGCAGGCGATCGCCGGGCTGGTCGAGATCCGCGGCCTCGGCCCCGCCGCCTGCGATCACGAGCCGCGCGCGGTGATCGACCGGGCGGTGCGGCTGGTGCCGCGCGCGGACGCGCCCCGCATCGCCGCCGAAGGCGCGGCCGAGACCGTGCTCGGCCTTGCCATCCCCGCCCTCGATCTCGCCGAGGGCGACACCGCCGGCGCCGTGCGCGCCTTGGTGGCGTGGCTGGAGACCGCCCGCGCCGCGCCGGGATCGTGACCGCCGGGCGCCCGTGCCGCGATCTTGCCCATAAGTGCGGCAATTTGGTCCGGAACCGGGCATTTTTGGGCTTGTCAATGGCCCAGTCGCTGACAAGATAGCGCTCCCTCGGTCCGGCCGCCCCGGTCGGAGCCGGGGCGGATCGTGTCGAAGTCAAGCAAACGCATATCACGGGGGTAGTGGTGACCGGTTCTGAACGTGCGCAGTGCGACCTCCTCCCGGACCCCTGTTTTCCGGAACCCGTCTGCGCGGCGCTGTCGCGCCTGAAACGCCGGCGCGCCGCATGATCGGTCTCGTCCTCGTCACGCACGGCCGGCTGGCCGAGGAGTTCCGCCTCGCGGTCGAGCACGTCGTCGGGATCGACGAAGCCCACCCAGGTTGCGGTGACGTGGTCGAGTCCGGTGTTGCGCGCCGCCGCAACCCCCCCCGTTTTCCTGGGAGACCACGGTGACGAGCTCCGGGCTGCGCGCTGCCCAGGCGCGCAGGATGGCGGGCGAGTCATCCGTACTGCCGTCGTCGACGGCGATGACCTCGAGATCGCCTGTGCCGACGCTCTGCCGCTGGATGGAGTCGATCAGGTCCGGGAGGTAGGGCACGACGTTGTACACCGGGATCACGAGCGCCAGGCGCTTCGGAGGTCCGGGCATGATTCGCACTCCTCGGGGTCACGGTGCGGTAGCGACGTCGGTGGGGACGAGCATAGGCCGGGCCAGCCCACCGGCGGACGGGCGGTCCGCACAGCGTGTTTTTGCCACGACCCCCCACCCCTGCCCACAGTAGGGGGGTGGCACCGTTCGACCACGTCCTGCTCACCCGCTTCAGCGCGGTGTTCGACGGCGCCGCGCCGCCGGCGTCGGAGGACTGGCTGTACTACCGGCTCGGGTTCTTCGTGGACGCGGCCCTCCCGTCGGTCACCGGGCAGCGCGGCGCCGCGTTCACGTGGCTCGTCCTGTTCGACGACCGCTGCCCGGACTCCTTCCGTGCGGAGGTCGAGGCCCTGGCCGCGGACGGCTCCTTCACACCGCTCTGGTCCCACGAACCCTTCCGCCGCGACACCTTCGCCGCGCCCGTCGCCGCCCGCAGCGCCGCCCCGTACCTGATCACCACGCGCATGGATTCCGACGACGCCATCGCCACCGACTTCCTCGCCGCTGTCCAGACGCAGTTCGCCCACCAGGACCGGCTCTTCGTCAGCTTCACCCGCGGCCTCCAGCTCGACCGCTCCGGTGCGGTGTACCGCTGCGACCAGCTCTCCAACCCCTTCCTCTCGCTCATCGAGCGCCGCTCGGACACGCCCCCGCTCACCGTCTACGCCCCCAAACACGCGCGCGCCCGCACCCACGGCCCACTGCGCGAGGTGCAGGCCCCGCCCATGTGGCTGCAGGTGATCCACGACCTCAACGTCTCCAACATCGTCACCGGCACCCGGGTTGCGCCCGACGTCGTCGCACGCCGCTTCACGATCGACCTCGGGTACCGCCGGGACGTCCCGTTCCCGCGCCTCCTCGCGGAGAAGGCCGTCCACCGTGCCCGCCTCGCCCGCCTGTGGGTGGACCACCCCGGCGAACTCACGCGGTACGTGGAGGCCCGGTACTGGCGGCTGCGCGGCACCCACACTCGCCCCCAGGAGGAGGCCCCTTCCATCCTGACCGACGTCGTCGCCGCCCGTCTCCGGCGGCTCGGCCTCCGCCGTCGCTAGCGTCGGCTGTCAGTAGCTCCAGCCGTCCGCGCCGCCCCCACTCGGCCTACGCTGGGCTCGTGGTGGACTTCGACCACTTCCTCCTCACCCGCTTCAGCGCGGTGTTCGACGGCGCCGCGCCGCCGGCGTCGGAGGACTGGCTCTACTAC
>JALHFU010000383.1:0-1558 GCA_022838525.1 Hyphomicrobiales bacterium
CTATGCGAGCTACACCGAGATATTCCAGCCGCAGACCCAGCTCGACGCCGGCGGCCAGCTCATCGGCCCGCGCACGGGCGGCCAGTTCGAGATCGGCCTGAAGGCCGAGGTGCTGGAGGACGTCAACGCCAGCATCGCCTACTTCAACCTGCGCGACAAGAACCGCGCCGTGGCGGACCCGAGCGACCTGACGAGGTTCCTCCCGGCGGGCGAGGCGCGGCTGCAGGGGCTGGAGCTGGAGGCGACCGGCTCGCTCACCCCGAACCTGCACATCACCGCGGGCTACACCTACACGCACACCGAGTTCGTCAACACGGCGCGCGCGGCGGGCGCGGAGTTCTACACGCCCGAGCACATGCTCCAGCTCTGGGCCAAGTACAATTTCGACGAGCGGCACGGCCTTCTCGACAAGGCGTTCGTCGCGGCCGGCCTCAAGGCGTTCAGCTCGTTCAAGAACATCAGCCGCACGGCCGCGGGCGGCGCGACGACCATCGAGGCGCCGGGCTATGCCGTGGTCGATCTCCAGGCCGGCTATGCGTTCAACGAGCACCTGTCAGCGGTCTTGACCGTCAACAACGTCTTCGACAAGAAGTATTACGAGCGCATTGGCGGCACCTCGGTCTTCAATTTCTACGGCGAGCCACGGAGCGTCAATTTCAAGCTCAGCGCCCAGTTCTAGCCGTCCCCCGGAGCCAGCCCATGCCAAGGTCGCAAGCCACCGTCGAAACCAGCCATGCCTCGAAATACCTGCAGCAGCTCTGCAAGCATTTCGCGCACAAGGTGACGGTCGAGTACGACCCCACCAACGCCCGCGTCGATTTCCCGTTCGGCGACTGCCGCATGCGCGCCGACGAGCGCGAGCTGACGATCGAGTGCGACGCGGAATCGCCGGAGGGGCTGGAACGCGCCCAGTTCGTCATCGACGACCATCTCGCCCGCTTCGCCTGGCGCGAGAAGCCGGCGATCGTCTGGGTCGCCAAATCCTGAGGCCGCGGGCGGTGCGCCGGCTGCTCCTCGTCCTCCTGCTGGTCGCCGCGGCGTTCCCCGCGGCGAGGGCGGTCGCCGAGCCGGCTGCCGTCACCGTCGCCAACGCGCAAGGCTTCGACATCATCTCCTCCGTCACGGGCGAGCGGCTGCGCGTCCTCGTGTGGCAGCCGCCGGGCGCCGTGCCGGAGGAGGGCTTTCCCGTCCTCTATGCCTTCGACGGTGACGAGAGCTTCGGCATGCTCACGGATTTCGCTGCCGGCATCGCGCCCGCGGCACGCCGCGCCGGGCTGACGCCGGCCATGATCGTGGCCGTCGCCTATCCGCCCGGCGAAGGCACGATCGAACGCCGGACCTACGACTTCACGCCGAAAGCCGACCGCTACGTGATGCCGGAGCGGCCCAATGGCCAGCCCTGGCCGAAGCTCGGCGGCGGCGACGACTTCCTCGAGACCATCGAGAAGGACGTGAAGCCCCGGGTGACTGCCGGCTTCCCGGTCGACGAGACCGCGGAGACCCTGTTCGGCCATTCGCTCGGCGGCCTGATGACGCTTCACGCGCTGATGACGCGGCC
>JALHFU010000384.1:0-1555 GCA_022838525.1 Hyphomicrobiales bacterium
GGGTGAGGCGATCGCCACCTTGGAGGGCGGCGCCACCGGCGTCATCACGTCGTCGGGCCTGTCGGCGCTGACACTGTGCTTCACCGCGCTGGTCAAGGCAGGCGGACGCATCGTGGCCCCGCACGATTGTTACGGCGGCACCTGGCGGCTGCTCAATCATCTGGCCGGGCTCGGTCATTTCACGGTCGACTACGTCAACCAGACTGATCCCCAGGCGCTGGCCGCAGCCCTGGAGGCACCGGTCGATCTAGTCCTGATCGAAACCCCGTCCAATCCCCTGCTCCGGTTGGTCGACCTCAAACCGACGATCGAGACGGTGCATGCCGCGGGCGCGTTGGCCGTGGCGGACAACACTTTCTGCTCGCCGTTGCGGCAGCGTCCGATCGAATTCGGCGCCGATGTGGTCGTGCATTCCACGACGAAGTTCATCAACGGCCATTCCGACGTGGTGGGCGGTGCCGTCATCGCCGCGGACGAGGACCTCGGTGAGCACCTGAAGTTCTGGGCGAATGTGATCGGCGTGACCGCCGGGGCGTTCGATTCCTGGCTGGCGTTGCGCGGGCTGCGCACCCTGGACGCGCGGGTGCGCGTCCATGACGCGAACGCCGCCGAGATCGTCGACACGCTGACCAGCCATCCGGCGGTGACGGCGATCTACTACCCCGGTCTGGCCGAACACCCGGGTCATGAGATCGCGGTCCGTCAACAGAACAGCTTCGGTTCGATGATCAGCTTCGGGGTCGTCGGGGGTCTGGCCGGCGCCGCCGCCTTCTGCCGCGGCCTGAGGGTCTTCGATGTCGCCGAATCCTTGGGTGGGGTGGAATCGCTGATAGCGCATCCGGCATCCATGACACATGCCTCGATGACCCCCGAGGTGCAGCTGGCCGCCGGCATCACCCCGGCACTGCTGCGGCTGTCGGCGGGCATTGAGCCGGCCAGTGATCTGGTGGCGGACGTGCGCGATGGCCTGGAGCGAGCGCTGAAGGTCGATCAGTAGGCTGGGGGCGTGCCCAGGTTCTTGTCCGCCACGCCGAATGCGCAGTTGCTCTCGCTTCCGTGGGACACGCCGTTGGGCGATTGGCCCGAAGAGAATCTCGTCGCGCTGCCCCGAGGCATCTCACGCCATGTCGTGCGGTTCATCGAGGTCGGCGACGATGTGCTGGCCGCCAAGGAAGTCAACGAGGATCTGGCTCTGCACGAATACCGCCTATTGCACGACCTGGGCCGGCTGCAGACACCGGCGGTCGAGCCGATCGGTGTGATCAGCGCCCGCCGCGATACTCAGGGACAGCCCCTGGATCCGATCCTGCTCACCAAGCATCTCGAGTTTGCGCTGCCCTACCGTTCGCTGTTCACCCCCGGCGTCCGCAACGAGACCGTCTCCCGGCTGCTGGATGCCATGGTCGTCCTGCTGGCACGACTGCACCTGATCGGTTTGATGTGGGGCGATGTCTCGCTGTCGAACATCTTGTTCCGGCGCGACGCCGGTGAGTTCGCCGCCTATCTGGTCGACGCCGAGACCGGTGAACTGCACGACAAGCTGACCGACGGCCAG
>JALHFU010000385.1:0-1553 GCA_022838525.1 Hyphomicrobiales bacterium
TCATCCTCGTCGCGGCGCTGACGCTCGCCGTGCTGCAGCGGCGCATGCAGGGCGGCTGAGCCGGGCGACAGAACCCGCCCGGCCCGATCCCTCAGAAGCGGTAGGACAGGCCGAGCCTGAAATCGTGCTGCTTCAGGTCGATGCCGTATTCGCCGTCGACGTCGTAGGTGCTGCCGTTGGCGGTCTGGCGAAAGGCGAAGCTCTCCTTGCCGAAATCCGAGTAGCTGTATTCGGCGCGCAGCGACAGCCTGTCGGTGACGGCCTGCTCCACGCCGGCGCCGACCGTCCAGCCGAGATAGGTCCTACCGCCATGGTCGATGTCCGGCACCGGCGGCACGTTCAGCCCGCTGCCGGTGGAGAAGGCGAAGGAGTGGCTGTAGCTCGCCCACGACACGCCGGCGGTCAGGAAGGGCAGGTAGCGGCCGACGGCGTAGCCCGCGCGGGCGCGCACGGAGGACGACCAGTCGAGCCGGGAGTCGATGTCGACGAAGCGCCGCCGGTCGATGCCGCTGCCGGTGACGTTGCCCGTCCACACCGTGTTCTGGGTGAGGTGGACGTCGCCGAAGCTGAAGCCGGCATCGGCGCCCAGAACGAGGCCGTTGTCGAACTGATGGTCGTAGCCCGCATGCACCTTTGCGCTGTAGCCCCTCGTGTCGTAGGGGATGATGAAGCCGGTCAGCGGCGAGCGCGTGTCCGGCGGCACGATCCGGTCGGTGCCGGCCTCGGCCCATGAATAGCCGCCGGCGGCGCCGGCATGGAAGCCGCTCCAGCGCCGCCATGCGGCCCCGTCGCCCTCCTGCGGCGCGCGGCCGAGGAGGCCGCCGAACAGCGTCTCGCCGCCATGGCCGAACAGCGGCCCCTCGCCGAGCTTGACGGTGGCGCCGCCGAAGATGCGCCGGCCCGGCGCCCGGTCCTGCGACATCGCCGGCATGTAGTTGACGTTGGTCAGGTTGGTGACGTTGGCGAAGACGTTGAGCCGCTCGGAGGGCTGGTAGTTCAGGAACAGGTCGTAGGTGGTGTAGGCCGAGGTCTCCCAGCTGTTCTCGACCAGCGTGCCCTTGGAGACGTCGTTCATGCGCGCGCCGAGCGTCAGCTTGCGGTCGAGGAGCCTGAGGCCCGCCGTCAGCGTCATGTAGTCGTCGGGCAGGCGGCTCGGCTCGCCCATGCCGCCGATGCCGTAGCCGAATTCGAGGTCGGACCTGTTGCGGGCGAAGGACAGGCCGGCGAAGCCCCAGCCGACGTCGTAGCTGGCGTCGACCTCGAAGCCGGTGAGCCGGCTGGTGCCGGGCGCGTTCTCGAACCAGCACATGGAGCCGTTGGCGAAGCAGTGGGAGATGATGAAGTTCTCGACGTCCTTCTCGTACCAGGCCGCCTTGAGGCGCAGGGAATCGCCGGCGGTGAAGACGCCGTCGCGCAGGATGTTGGCGCCGATCTCCCAGCCCCTGGCCTCTTCCGGGACGAGGCCCGGATTGGGCACGAACGCCGCGTTGACGCCGCTGCCGTGCGAGCCGCCGAAGAACATCTCGTTGACCGTCGGCGCGCGGAAGCTCTCC
>JALHFU010000386.1:0-1549 GCA_022838525.1 Hyphomicrobiales bacterium
TGCACGCTCCCGCCGACAGCATCAGCGAACCCGCAGCCCTGCGCCGGACCGACAGCGACAGCGTCTACACCGTCGCCCGCTCCACCTGGCACACCTCCCGCCGGATCGTCGCCGCCGAACACCGCCTCGTCGACGCAGCCGGACGCCGCGGCGGCCACCAGGTGCCCACCCCGGCCGTCGAGGTCGCCCTCATCGAGGCGGCCGCGAACCGCACCCCGCTCAACCCCGGCCAGGTCGCCCTCGTCCGCGAGATGGCCACATCTGGCGCCCGCCTCCAGCTCGCGATCGCCCCCGCCGGCTCCGGCAAGACCACCGCCATGCGGGCGCTGGCGACCGCGTGGCGCAACGGCGGCGGCACCGTCATCGGCCTCGCCCCGTCGGCCGCCGCGGCCGCCCAACTCGGGGCGCAGATCGACACCCACGCCGACACGATGGCCCTCCTCACCCACGCCCTCAACCACCGGCGACCGCTGCCCGCGTGGGCCGAACGCATCGGACCCACGAGCCTGGTCATCATCGACGAGGCCGGCATGGCCGACACCCTCTCGCTGGATCAGGTGGTCGAGTTCGTCCTCGACCGCGGCGGATCGGTACGACTCATCGGCGACGACCAGCAACTCGCCGCGATCGGCGCCGGCGGCGTCCTCCGCGACATCCAAGCCACCCACGGCGCCGTCCAGCTCAACGAACTTGTCCGCTTCGCCGACCCCGCCGAAGGCGCCGCCAGCCTCGCGCTGCGCGCCGGCGACCCCGAAGCCCTGGGCTTCTACCTCGACAACCACCGCGTCCACGTCGGCGACCTCGGCACCTGCGCCGACCAGGTCTTCGACTCCTGGCTCACCGCCCGCCACGCCGGCGCGGACGCCCTCATGGTCGCCCCCACCCGGACCCTGGTGGCCGAACTCAACGCCCGCGCCCAAGCCCACCTCCGCGGCGACGGTCAGCCCACGCGCACCGTCGCGCTGGCCGACGGCAGCGACGCGGCGGTCGGCGACGTGATCATCACCCGCTTGAACGACCGACGGCTACGCACGACGGGCACTGACTGGGTCCGCAACGGTGACCGCTGGACCATTACCGCCATCGCGACCAACGGCGACCTCCGCGCGGTCCACCAGACCAACCGACAGACCGTGATCCTGCCCGCCGCGTACGTCGCCGATTCCGTCGAACTCGGCTACGCCTGCACGATTCACGGCGCCCAGGGCGTCACCGCCGACGTCCTGCACGGCATTGCCACCGGCGCGGAGACCCGTCAGCAGCTGTACACCATGCTCACGCGGGGCCGGCACGCCAACCACGTTCACCTCGAAGTCGTCGGCGACGGCGACGCCCACTCCCTCATCCGGCCGGAGGCGATCATCCCGCCGACGGCGACCGACGTTCTCGAGCGCATCCTCGCCCGCGACGAGGACAACACCTCCGCCACCACGACAGCGCGCACCCTCGCCGACCCGGCCAACCGGCTCGCGGACGCCGTCGCCCGCTACATCGACGGCCTCGGCTACGCCGCCGAACAGACCGCAGGCGCCGACCTCAGTCGCCGCCT
>JALHFU010000387.1:0-1547 GCA_022838525.1 Hyphomicrobiales bacterium
ACCCTTCCCCACGCCTACCGGAACCCCGGAGACACGCTGACGCGGGTGCTGTGGTTCAACACGCCTCCGACCTTCTAGGCGGCGCGGACGGATTACCGGGACGACGCCGGCGATCAGCGTCCGGAAGCCGCCTCTTCCTCTTCCCCGCTGAGCGGGGCGGAGGCTTCGAGGGCGTCGAGGTAGGCGTCGATGCTGTGGAGCCCGGCTTCGGAGGCGGGTGCGTAGAGGCCGTCGCCGCCCGGCCGGGCCACGGTCAGGTCGAGGTTCCAGCCCGCGCCGCGGTCGCAGCCGACGCCGGACAGGGCGATGTCGGCGCCCGACAGGTCGAAGCGTCGGCAAAGCCCTCCCTCGATGCGGTAGGTGGCGAGCGTGTGGAGCCGAGCTTCCTCGCCGGAGACCGCTACGGGGCGGCTTTCGCCGGATTTCGTGGTGGCGAGCGCCTGGGCGATCGCCACGCGGCCGAGGGGATCGGCCGTGCCGCTTCCGGCCTGTCCCGTCAGATACCCGGCCAGATACCCGGAAAGCCCGAACACGAACGCCAGCGAGGCGGCAAGCGGCAGGGCGAAGCGGAGCGTGCGGCGGGCCGGGAACGCCACCACGCCGCCCTTCCGGCTTGCGCGCAAGACGGCCTCGACCAGCGCCTCCGGCACGGGCTCGCGCCGCGCGTCGCCGAAGGCCTCGCGCATCAGCGCGCGGCTGGCGCGGAACCGTTCCGCCCGCGCGGCAAGGCCGGCATCGGCCGCGAGCGCCCGCGCGATCATCGCGGCCGTCGCCTCGTCGGTCTCGCCGTCGACAAAGGCCATCAGCATCTCGTCCGTCACCTTTTCCGTCATGTCTCGCCTCCGCTCGCCCGCGAACGGACCTGTCCGCCTTCCATCGCCGCCACAAGCGCCGCGCGCGCCCGCGACAGCCGGCTCATCACCGTGCCGATCGGCAGGTCGAGCAGCTGCGCCGTCTCGCGGTAGCTCAGCTCCTCGACGCAGACGAGTACCAGCACCGTGCGCTGCTCGTCGGGCAGGGCGTCGGCGATGCGGCGCACGTCGGCCAGCGTCAGCCGCGCCTCGGCGGTCCGCCGTCCGTCCTCGCCGGGCAGGGCCTCGGCAGCCTCCTCGCCGTCCACCGGCACTTCCGGGCGGCTGCGCCGCACCGTGTCGATCCAGTGGTTGCGCATGATGCGGAACAGCCACGCGTCGAGGCTCGTTCCCGGCGTCCAGCTCTCGCCGTGCCGCAGCGCCTTCTCGCAGGTCGCCTGCACGAGGTCGTCGGCGGCGTCGCGCGAGCGCGTCAGCGCCCGTGCGAAGCCCCGCAGCCTCGGCAGCAGCGTCACGATCCTGTAGCCCAACTCGCTCATCATCCTGCCTCTCCGGCGCGACAACGCGCCGGCCGCCGGCCTTATTCCCGCCCTGGCATGGAAATTTTGCCTCTCCTTCCAATATCGGGAATAGTTCGTCACGTCGCGGCGTTATGGCGGCGACCCGGGAGAATGGACATGAACGACGAATCCGATCCCGCCCCCGCGCGCGCCCTGAGCCGGCGGCGCATGCTGC
>JALHFU010000388.1:0-1545 GCA_022838525.1 Hyphomicrobiales bacterium
TTCACGTCCCTGCCGGAACCGTCATGATCGGCGGCGCGCAAACCGGCATCTATCCCGCCGACGCGCCATCGGGCTGGAACCTGATCGGCCACACGTCCGTGAGGCTGTTCGACCCCGGCCAGATGCCGCCGGCGCTGCTGTCGCCGGGGGACACGGTGCGCATGATCGTGGAAGACGTCCTTTCATGATCGAGATCGTGAAGCCCGGCATTCACGCGAGCGTCCAGGACCTCGGGCGCACGGGATTCCGCAAGTACGGCATCGGGCTGTCGGGCGCCATGGACCTCTTTGCGCTGACGGTCGCGAACCATCTCCTCGGCAACGAGCCGGATGCTGCCGCAATCGAGTGCGCGCTCGGCGGGATCGAGATCCGTTTCCATGCGGACACCTGCATTTCGCTTGCGGGTCCGAACATGGCGGCTCTGCTCGACGATGCGCCGGTGCCGTCGTGGTGGGCAACGCCCGTCCGCGCCGGACAGGTGCTGAGAACGGGCATGCTTCCGCGGGGCATGCGGTTCTATATCGGCTTCGCGGGCGGCATCGACGTCGAGGAGGTGATGAGCTCGCGCTCGACCGACCTGAAGGGCAGGTTCGGCGGCTTCGAAGGGCGGATGCTTCGGCACGGCGACCGGCTTGCCGTCCGCGACGGCTCGGGGAGCCCGGTCCTTCGCCAGGCATTCGGGCTGGCGGCGCGCGCAATCCCCGACCTCGACGACACTCCGGAGCGGGAGACGACGATCCGCTTTCTCGCCGCGGCGGAGTGGGAAGACCTCGCGCCCGAGTCACGGCGCCTGTTTCTGGACACGGGCTGGAGCGTCGATCCGGAGAGCAACCGGATGGGCTATCGTCTGTCCGGGGCATGCCTCGAACTGACGCGGCGCAGGGAGATGCTGTCGCACGGCATTTTGCCCGGCACGATCCAGCTGCCGCCGTCCGGCCTGCCGATCATTCAGCTGAACGATGCCAACACCTGCGGCGGCTATCCGAAACTCGGCGTAGTCATCGCTGCGGACATGCGCCGCCTTGCCCAGGTCCGCCTGCGCTCGACCATCCGGTTCCGTCTCGTCGAGCGCGAGGAGGCCGTCGGCGCCGCGCGCCGGCAGAACGAGCTGTTGCAGGGGATCGGCCGCATCTGCCGGTCGAGGCATGCCTCGATGATGCAGGATGCCCCTGCGCCTCCTGTTCCGCAGAAGGAAGAACGGAATGCCTCGGCCAGAGTTGATTGAGCTCCACCATGAAGACGATTGATATCAACACGGACCTCGGCGAGGGTTTCGGCAGGTATCGCATCGCCGACGACATCGGCCTGCTCGATCTCGTCACCTCGGCCAATATCGCCTGCGGCGCATATGCCGGCGATCCGACCATCATGTACGAGACGGTCACGGCGGCGACAGAGCGTGGGGTGATCGTCGGCGCCCATATAGGCTTTCCGGACCGCGAAGGCTTCGGCCGCCGCCTGATCCCGATGTCCCATAGCGAGCTTGCGCTGCTTGCCATTACGCAGCTCGGTGCGCTCGCCGCGATTGCCCGCCACGCCGGCACC
>JALHFU010000389.1:0-1542 GCA_022838525.1 Hyphomicrobiales bacterium
AGACGCGATAGGCGACCCCTGAAGTGCCCGCGACCAGATACAGCGAGCAGGTGAGGATTCGGTTGCCTAGCGAGGGCAGCACGAAATCGGTGTTCGCGGTCAGCGTCGCATCCCAGCCGGTCGGCTTGTTCGTCTCGGCCAGGGTGAGCGTTTTGGTGCCGCTGACGTTGCCGAGTAGCACGTAGACCTGCTCGGTCTCATCCCTTGCCTTCTCCGCAGCGAGCTTGGCGGTTTCGGCGCCGGTTTTCGATTGGTCGGCGGTCAGCGCGGATCCTGCGGCGGCGGTCGCTGAGTCGGCTGCGGACGTCGCGGACCCGGCGGCTTGTGCCGCGTACCCTTCGGCTGTGATTTCGACCGCGGAGACTGCTGAGGCGACTTGCGCGGGGGTTGCGGCGCCGACGTCGGCTGCGGACAGGATGACCGCGCCCGACTGCCCGTTGACGGTGATGACCGAGTCGGTGGGTGGCGCGAGCAGCGTCCATGAACCGAGCTGCGAGGGGTCGGGCGACAGCAGCATGAACGTGCCGGCGCCGTCGCTACGGATCGCGATGTCGCCGGGCTGGACCTGCTCGGATGTGAGGGCGAGCATCGCCGCCTGACTCCCGACAGGCACGGCTGTGACGAGGGCTCGGGTCGGGATCTGCGCGGTCGGCACGAACCCGTCTACGAGGTCCGCTTTCGCTGCGAGCGCGTCGGTGAGGCCGTCGATGTCGGATTGTTGGTGGGCGTGTTGCGCGGCCGCGGCGCCAAGGTTCTGGCGGGCGGCGGTCGGTGACGGCACGTCCGCGAGGTTCGCGGACTTGGCGAGCATGCCGGCCAGGTGCGCGTCGATGTCGACTTCGATCTGCTGCACCTGCTCGCGGATATCGAGGACGAGCTGCGGGGTCATGCTGTCCGCGAACTTTCCGTCATCGCTCAACAACGCGACTCGGCGTTGGACCACATTCGGCATTGTCAAACCTCCACTGTCACGAGCATTGCGTTGGGATCATCCGAGGCGATCTGCCAGGACCACAGGTCCACCAGCAGAGCGCCGCCATCGTCGGGGTCGGGTCGGAACGCGGGCAGAGGCCAGCCACCGGCCATAGTCTCGATCGCTGCCCACCAGGCCGCCTCGGGCTCGGCGGACGGGTCGAGGGTGGTGGGGTCGACATCGGGCAGGCCCTCGTACTCCAGCACCTCATCGTCGGGCACGTCCGGCACCAGGAAGTGGCGGATCGCGCCCCGCAGGGTCGGCTCGTACGCGCACCAGCACCAGTCCGGGCCGGTCGCGGCCAACTCCACAATGGCTTCGCCGTCCACCAGGTCGACATCGAAACCGGCAGGCAGGATGATGTCTGCCCCACCCGAGCGGCGCCTCGACGGCGCGAACCTCATCGGCCCGGTGATCGGCGTCTTACCGTGCGCTGCGTCGCGGTGCAGCGACACGTGGACTTTGGACATGCCCGCCTCCTCTCCATGGTTGTGCGATGTGCCAGATGCCGGCGAGGCTGATCCCGCCGAGCAGCAGCACGCTGAGGTTCGTGCCCGTGAGGTGCACGA
>JALHFU010000142.1:0-12299 GCA_022838525.1 Hyphomicrobiales bacterium
CGAGTGGGCGGCGAGCGCCGCGGCGGCGGCCAGCGCGTCGGGCGCGATCGCCTGCACGTCCTGCAGCCGCGGATGGCCGAGCGTCAGCGTGCCGGTCTTGTCGAAGACGGCGACGTTGGCCTCGGCCAGCCGCTCCATCGCCCCGCCGTCGCGCACCATGATGCCATGCTCGAACAGCCGGCGCGCGGCCACGACCTGCACGATGGGCACGGCGAGGCCGAGCGCGCACGGGCAGGTGATGATGAGGACCGCGATGGCCACGGTGATGGCGCGGTGCCAGTCGCCGCCGGTCGCGGCCATCCAGCCGAGGAAGGTGACGAGCGCCGTCAGGTGCACCACCGGCGAATAGGCGGCCGAGACGCGGTCGGCGATGCGGCGGTAGCGGGCGCGGCCGCCCTCGGCCGCCTCCATCATGCGCAGCATCTCGGCGAGGAACGAATCCTCCGCCCGCGCCGCAGCGATGAGCGTCAGCGGGCCGGTGAGGTTGAGCGTGCCGGCCTGGATCGAGGCGCCTTCGGCCACATGCTGCGGCGCGCTCTCGCCCGACACCAGCGAGCGGTCGATGTCGGAGGCGCCGCGCTCGACCACGGCATCGACGGGGATGCGCTCGCCGGCGGCGACGAGGATGCGCATGCCCGGTTCGATCTCGGCGAGCGGCCGGTAGTCGCGCGTGCCGTCCGCGGCCTCGACCAGCGCGCCGCGCGGCGCGAGCCGCGCCAGCCCCTTGACCGCCGTGCGCGCCCTCTCGCGCATCACGTGGTCGAGCGTGCGGCCGATCAGGAGGAAGAACAGGAGCGTCACCGAGGCGTCGAAATAGGCGTGCTTGCCGCTGTGCATCGTCTCGTAGAGGCTGAGGCCATAGGCCATGGTGATGCCGATGGCGATCGGCACGTCCATGTTCATGCGGCCGTGCTTCAGCGCCCCCCAGGCCGAGCGGTAGTAGATGCGCCCGGCGAAGATCATCGCCGGCAGCGCGATCAGCGCCGAGACCCAGTGGAAGAGGTCGCGCGTCGCGCCCTCCGCGCCCGACCACACCGAGACGGACAAGAGCATGATGTTGCCCGCCGCGAAGCCGGAGATCGCCACCGCGCGCAGCAACTCCGTCAGCACGCCGTCCTTCTGGCCTTCGGCCTCGTCGAAGACGGTGGGCGCGTAGCCGAGCCGCGCCAGCGTCGCCACGATCGGTGGCAGCGTCTCGCCGCGCCAGCGCACGGTGACGCGCTTGGTCGACAGGTTCACCCGCGCCGCCTCGACGCCCGCGAGCCTGGCGAGGCCGGATTCGATGGTCTGGATGCAGGCGCCGCAATGCACGGCCGGCACCGACAGCTCGGTCTGGAACACGCCGTCGCCGAGACTGCGGGCCGAGAAGCGGACCTCGTCGTCGGACGGCAGCGAGGCGACGCCGCCCGCGAAGCCTTCGGCTCCGGGCGCGCAGCAGCTCATCGCGTTTCCCCTCCGCGAAGCTGGATGCGCCGCGTCTCGCGATAGGGCCTGTCGAGGCCGGCGTCGGCCCCGGTCTGGGCAAGGACCTCGACGATCCACGCCCCGTCCTCGACCGCGAGCGGCGTTTCGAGCGCATCGCCCGCCGCCGCGAGCGAAACGGTCATGTCGTCGGCGGCGCCGACCGGCCGGTGCAGCGTTGCCGTGCCGCCGGCGAGGCGGACGGGCCTGCCCTCGGCGTCGGCGAGCGCGAAGCGCAGCACGCCGTCGCGGATCGACAGTTCGGCCTGCCAGCCGAGCGCGGCCTGCTCGCGGCCTTCCTCCGCCTTCTGGTTGAATTGCTGGCTGGCGACGTAGGTGTTCTGCACCACGAGGCCGGCCCAGCTCGTGCGGGCGAGCGTCGCCATCGTCAGGTTGACGGCGATGATGACGCCGAAGAAGGCGAGCATGATGGCCAGCATGTGCTTGCCGGTGAACTCGCGTCCCTGTGTGCTGCGGTCGCTCATCTTCGTCACTCCGGGGCGTCGAAATTGGCGGTGTAGGCGGCATTCTCGCCGCTTGCGGGGTCTTCGACAAGGAAGCGGAAATTCTGCACCCGCCCGTCGACCAGCTCGCGCGGCTGGCGGACGTAGATCTTCAGCGTCTTCAGCCGGTCGGGGTCGAGCGCAATGTCGAAGGCGGTGTCCTCCGGCCGGTCGATGCCGACGACGCTCATCGCCGCGCCCGGCAGCCCGTCGATGGCCACCGTGACCTCGCGCGGCTGGGCGATCTTGTTCAGGAGCTTGACCGTGTAGCCATTCCGGATCGAGCCGTCCGACAGCACCACGAATTGCGGGTTGCGGTCGTGCAGGACGTTGACCTCCAGCCTGTCGCGCGCCATCAGCGCGTAGACCAGCGCCAGGCCGATCAGCGCCCAGCCGGCGAAGTAGATGAAGACGCGCGGCTGGAAGATGCGCGACACGTGGAACGGCACGATGCCGTCGGCGAGGCTGCCGTCCGGCTTGTGGACGAGGGAGGGGTCGATGGGGTGGCTGCCGCCGCCGGTGACGACCGCCATGTTGGCGTTGTAGTCGGCGAGGGTGGCGTAGGAGATGAGCCCGCGCGCGCGGCCGAGCTTGTCCATCACCGCGTCGCAGGCGTCGATGCACAGCGCGCAGGTGATGCATTCGAGCTGCTGGCCGTCGCGGATGTCGATGCCCATCGGGCAGACGACGACGCAGGCGTTGCAGTCGACGCAGTCGCCCGCGACCTTGCCGGCGGCGGCCGCCTTCTTGGCGCCGCGCGTGCGCGGCTCGCCGCGCCAGTCGTTGTAGGTGACGGTCAGCGAGTTCTCGTCGAGCATGGCTGCCTGGATGCGCGGCCACGGACACATATAGGTGCAGACCTGCTCGCGCATCAGCCCGCCGAAGGTGTAGGTGGTGGCGGTGAGGAGCGCCACCGTCATGTAGGCGACGGGGGCGGCGTTGCCGGTGAAGAAGTCGACCAAAAGCGTCGGCGCGTCGGCGAAATAGAAGATCCACGCGCCGCCGGTCGCGACCGCGATCGCGATCCAGATCGCGTGCTTGGCCGTGCGCAGCCATATCTTGCGCAGGCCCCACGGCTCGCCCTCGAGCCTGATGCGGGCGTTGCGGTCGCCCTCGAGCGCGCGCTCGACCACGAGGAAGAGGTCGACCCACACCGTCTGCGGGCAGGTGTAGCCGCACCACGCGCGCCCGACCGTCGAGGTGATGAGGAAGAGGCCGAGCCCCGCCATGACCAGCAGGCCGGCGACGATGAAGAACTCCTGCGGCCAGATCTCGATGAAGAAGAAATAGAAGCGCCGGTTGGCGAGGTCGATCAGCACCGCCTGGTCGGGCGCGTGCGGCCCGCGGTCCCAGCGCAGCCACGGCGTCAGGTAGTAGATGCCGAGCGTCACGAACATGACCAGCCACTTGAAGCGGCGGAACTGCCCCGAGGCGCGCTTGGGAAAGATCTTCTTGCGGGCCGCGTAGAGCGGCTGGCGCACTTTCGCCGAGTTGACGGCTTCGGCGTCGTGCCGTTCAACCTCGATCGACGTGGTCGTCATGGCATTCTCCTGCGGGACGGGGCAGCCCGCTTCAGTGCAGATGCTCCCAATCTCCTCCGCTGGCCTTGATTCATATCAAGACCGCCGACCCCCCGGAAGACGCGGAGGCCGGCGCGGCCAAAACGCCGCACCGGCCCCGTCCCCCTCTTGCCGGCCCGTCCGTATGCCTGTCGGCCGGAGTCGTGTCCGCCGTCCTACTGCCCGCCGCCGAGCGAATGGACGTAGACGGCGAGTTCCTTGACCGTGGTCTCGCCCAGGCGCGCCTGCCATGCCGGCATGACGCCGTGGCGCGGCGTGCGGATCTGCGTCGTGATCTCCTCGATGCTCGAGCCGTAGAGCCAGATCGCGTCGGTGAGGTCCGGCGCGCCGAGCGACGGCTCGCCCTTGGCGGTCTCGCCGTGGCAGGAAGAGCAGTTGTCGGCGTAGATGTCGGCCCCCGGCCCGGCGATGTCGCCGCCCTCGGAGAGCGACTTCACATAGGCCGCGACCGTGGCGATCTCCTCGCGGTCGAGGATGTCGGCGAAGGCCGTCATCTCGGAGTAGCGGGTCTCGTCATTGCCGGCGAAGCGGACGCCGTGGGCGATGGTGTAGAGGATGTCCTCCGCCGTGCCGCCCCACAGCCACTCGTCGTCGTTGAGGTTGGGATAGCCGGGGGAGCCGGCCGCGCCCGAGCCGTGGCACTGCACGCAGTTGACCCGGAACGCCGCCGCGCCCGCCGAGGTGGCGAACTGCCGGAGCGTGTCGTCGGCCATGATCTCGTCGATCGGCAGCTCGGCCACCCGCGCCGCATATTCGGCCCGGCTGGCCTCGGCCGCGGTCAGCTCGGCGCGCAGCTCGCCGCGGCTCGACCAGCCGAGCATGCCCGAGGTCGCCGAGGAGATCAGCGGCCATGCCGGATAGGCGATCGTATAGGCGAGCGCCCACACGATGGTGGCGTAGAAGGTCCACAGCCACCAGCGCGGCAGCGGGTTGTTGAGCTCGCGGATGCCGTCCCACTCGTGGCCGGTGGTGGAGATGCCGGTGACCTCGTCGATGTGTTTGTCGCTCATCTCAGTCGTCCTTGAGGGGAATGCGGGCGGCCTCTTCGGCCTGTTTGCGGCTGCCGGGACGGAAGGTGAAGATCACCACGCCGACGAAGAACAGCGTCATGGCGAGCAGGCCCCAGGAATCGGCGAACTGTCGCAAGGCGGTGTAGGTTTCCATCGCGCCCTCCTCAGCGGTAGCCGGCGGCTTCGTCGTAGGTCGAGAAATCGACCAGCGTGCCGAGCATCTGGAGATAGGCGACCAGCGCGTCCATCTCGGTCAGCGCGGCCGGGTTGCCGTCGAAGTCACCGAGCTTGGCCTTGGGGTAGCGCGCCTCGACGCCGGAGGTGTCGGCGTTGGGGTCGGCCTGGGCCACGAGGTCGGCCTGCGCGTTCTCGATCATCTCCTCGGTGTAGGGCACGCCGACGCGGGCGTTGGCGACCAGATGCGTCGAGACGTTGCGCACGTCGAGCTTGGTGTCCTTGAGGAAGCCGTAGCTCGGCATGATCGATTCCGGCACCACCGAGCGCGGATCGATCAGGTGCTGGACGTGCCACTCGTTGGAGTAGCGGTCGCCGACGCGGGCGAGGTCCGGCCCCGTCCGCTTCGAGCCCCACTGGAACGGATGGTCGTACATCGATTCCGCAGCCAGGCTGTAATGGCCGTAGCGCTCGACCTCGTCGCGGAACGGGCGGATCATCTGCGAGTGGCAGACGTAGCAGCCCTCGCGGATGTAGATGTTGCGCCCGGCGAGCTCCAGCGGCGAGTAGGGCCGCATGCCCTCGACCTTCTCGATGGTGTTCTCGAGATAGAACAGCGGCACGATCTCGACGATGCCGCCGACCGTGACCACCAGCAGCGAGCCGGCGAGCAGCAGCGTGGCGTTGCGCTCGAGAACCTTGTGTTTGTCAATGAGTGCCATTGTCGGCTCCTATTCGGCAGGCTGGATGGCGGGCTTCGGGGCGGCGCCGCCGATCGGCTCTTCCTCGCGCTCGTGCCCGAGGATGGTCATGGTCAGGTTGTAGGCCATCACCAGAGCGCCGGCGAGGAACAGGGCCCCGCCCGCGGCACGCGCCACGTAGTAGGGGAACATGGCCTGCACGGTCTCCGCGAAGGAGTAGACCAGGAAGCCCTGCTCGTCGTACTCGCGCCACATCAGGCCCTGCATGATGCCGGACACCCACATCACCGCCGCGTAGACGACGATGCCGAGCATGGCGAGCCAGAAGTGCCACGACACCAGGCGCATCGAGTAGAGGCGCTGCCGGCCCCACAGCCGCGGCACCATGTAGTAGAGCGCGGCGAAGGTGATGAGGCCGTTCCAGCCGAGCGCGCCGGAATGCACGTGGCCGATGGTCCAGTCGGTGTAGTGGCTGAGCGAGTTGACCGCCTTGATCGACATCATCGGCCCCTCGAAGGTGGCCATGCCGTAGAAGGCGATCGCGGCCACCATCATGCGGATGATCGGGTCGGTGCGGACCTTGTCCCAGGCGCCCGACAGCGTCATCAGGCCGTTGATCATGCCGCCCCAGGACGGCATCCACAGCATCACCGAGAACACCATGCCGAGCGTCTGCGCCCAGTCGGGCAGCGCCGTGTAGTGCAGGTGGTGCGGACCGGCCCAGATGTAGAGGAAAATCAGCGCCCAGAAGTGGATGATCGACAGCCGGTAGGAATAGACCGGCCGCTCGGCCTGCTTGGGCACGAAGTAGTACATCATGCCGAGGAAGCCGGCGGTGAGGAAGAAGCCGACCGCATTGTGGCCGTACCACCACTGCGTCAGCGCGTCCTGCACGCCCGAGAAGGCCGAGTAGCTCTTGACCCCGGCGATCGAGACCGGCACCGCCAGGTTGTTCACCACGTGCAGCATCGCGATGGTCACGATGAACGACAGGTAGAACCAGTTGGCGACGTAGATGTGCGGTTCCTTGCGCTTGAGGATCGTGCCGAGGAACACCAGCAGATACGCGACCCAGACGACGGTCAGCCACAGGTCGACATACCATTCCGGCTCGGCATATTCGCGGCTCTGGGTGATGCCGAGCAGATAGCCGGTCGCCGCCATGACGATGAAGAGCTGGTAGCCCCAGAACACGAACCAGGCGAGGTTGCCGCCGAACAGCCGCGCGCGGCTCGTGCGCTGCACCACGTAGAACGACGTGGCGATCAGCGCGTTGCCGCCGAAGGCGAAGATGACGGCCGAGGTGTGCAGCGGCCGCATGCGGCCGAAGGTGAGCCACGGCTCGAAATTGAGCTGCGGGAAGGCGAGCTGCAGCGCCACCACGACGCCGACCAGGAACCCGACCACGCCCCAGAACGTCGTGGCGATCGCGCCGTAGCGGATCACGTCGTCCATATAGGCGGACTGGTCGGCCGGCGCGACCGACGCGAAGCTCGTGCGCCGCATCAGGATCGCGGCGAAAACCACGAGCGTGAAGAACAGCACCCACATGTGCTGCTGGAACAGGTCGTCCGCCGCGAACGCCGCGCCCATCAGCGCGACGAAGGCGAACAGCCCTATGCCGAAAATCTCAGCTGCAAATTTCATTGTCCGGTCCCCTGATCGGCGGCGTTGCGGCATGGGCAAGACAGACCCGCGCGAAGGCCGGGCCAGCTTCCCCCTGAAAGCCTTTCCTCCTCATCGCCCGATCCCGCCTTGATCCAAGTCAAGGTTTTTTCGCCAATGTTCTGGCAATGCTGCACCATAACAATCAATAATGATGGCGGAGGCTGAATTGACAGCGGGCAAGGACAGCGGCGGCCTCCTTTGCGACGCGCCCGACGTCTGTCCGGTCTCGACCGCGTGCCTGCCCGGCCGCAGCGTGCCGTGCCTCGACATGGGCCGCGCCCACGAGGAAAAGCTGCGCCTGTGCGACGATCTGGAGAAGATCGCCGACGGCCTGCCGCGGCACGTGGACCGGCATCTGTGCCTGACCATCGCCGCCCGCATCGTGCCGCTGCTCAAGGAAAGCCACGCCTACGAGGAGGAGCACGTCTTCCCCGCCTTCGCCGCCGCGGCGACGCCGCCTTCGGTCGGGGACGCCTCGATCCGCCGCCTCAAGGCCGAGCATGTCGAGGACGAATGCGCCGCGCAGGATCTCGCCGACGTGCTGTTCGTCATCGGCCACGGCTCGGCCATCGACAACCCCGAGGCGCTCGGCTTCATGCTGCGCGCCTTCTTCGAGGCGGTGCGCCGCCACATCGCCTTCGAGCGCGAGCACGTCATGCCGGTGCTGGCGCGCGACATCCCCGGCTGAGGGAGCCGTCACGCGGCTGACGGCAACGCGCGGAAACCGCTCGCCCTGATCGATTCCCCGGACGTTTCCAAGCACATCGCCGCAAACCGGCCTGATCCAGGGGAAGATTGAGTTCGGATCGGCCCAGCGCCACGGCTGTCATCCCGGCCGAGCGGAGCGAGAGCCGGGACCCATTGAGCGGCACGGCCGGGTGGCGGGTTCGCGGGGGCATTATTACTATAGCTGCACTTTGAGCCGGGCCGCGCCCGACGATTTTCTGGCCAATGGGATCGGCCGCAACCCGTCCCGCCCTAGCTGCCCGAGCGCGCCTCGAGCTTCGCCATGCTGGGCACGGTGACGTGGCGGTTGTTCTCGATGGCGATGACGCCGTCGGCCCTGAGCCGCGTGAACTGGCGGCTGACCGTCTCGATGGTCAGGCCGAGGAAGTCGGCGATGTCCGCGCGCGTCAGCGGCAGCTCGAAGGTGGCCGAGCGCCGGTTGTCGGCGGCGGTGGGGTCGATGTTCTTGGCGATCAGGAGCAGGAAGCTCGCGACCTTCTCCGCCGCGGTCTTGCGGCCGAGCGTCACCATCCACTCGCGCGCCTCGTCCAGCTCCTTCAGCGTCTGCTGCAGCAGGCGGTGCTCGAGGTCCGGCTGCTCCTTCATCATCCGCTCGATGGCGCCGCGCGGGAACGAGCACAGCGACACCTTGGTCGCGGCTTCCGCGTTCAGCTTGCTCTCCACCCGGAACGGGCGGCCGAGGAAATCGGACGGGAACCGCAGGCCGACGATCTGCTGCCGGCCGTCGGACAGGGTCTTGGTCAGCTTGACGACGCCGGAAAGGACGTTGGAGTAGCTTTCGATGCTCTCGGCCTCGCCCACCAGCTCCTCGCCCTCGCCGGCGCGGTGCTTGTGCGAGGCTCTGGCCAGCGCGATGAGCTGCGCGGCGTCGAGCGCGGCGCAGATGCCACGGTGACGCGCTTCGCACGAGGCGCAGAGAACGGGAATGTCGTCGGTCTGGATATCGTTGCGCACGATCGCCCTCAACCAGGGAACGGCCGGCTTCTCCTAGCACCTCTCGATGCTCCGCGTCCCGCGTCAGATTGTCTGCCCCCGGACACTACTTGACAAAAGTCAAGGACGCCACCCTCGCGACGCGCGAGAAGGTGCGAACCGACGAAGGAGCGCGCCCCATGAATGCGCCGATGCAGGCCGACACGGCCCCCCGCTACACCAGCTATCCCACCGCGCCGCACTTCCACCCCGGAATCGACGCCGCGGTCGTGGAGGGCTGGCTCGCCGCCATCCCGCAGGACGAGCGGCTGTCGCTCTACATCCATGTGCCGTTCTGCGACCGGCTGTGCTGGTTCTGCGCCTGCCACACCAAGCAGACGCGGCACTACAAGCCCGTCGCGACCTTCCTCGAAAGCCTGCACCGCGAAATCCGCACCGTGGCGTCGAAGGTCGGCGGCCGGGGACAAGTGGCGGCGCTGCATTTCGGCGGCGGCTCGCCGACGCTCGTCGCGCCCGACGACATGCGCGCGCTGATGGCCGCGCTTCGCGAGCATTTCACCTTCCTGCCCGACGCCTCGATCTCGGTCGAGATCGACCCCAACGACATGGACGAGGCCCGCCTCGACGCGCTCGCCGACATCGGCATGACGCGCGCCAGCCTCGGCATCCAGGATTTCGAGGAGAAGGTGCAGAAGGCGATCAACCGCGACCAGAGCTTCGAGGACACCAGGGCGGTGATCGACGGCCTCAGAGCCCGCGGCGTCGGCTCGGTCAACCTCGACGTCCTCTACGGCCTGCCGCACCAGACGCAGCGTAGCGTCGTCGCCACGGTCGAGAAGGTGCTGTCGCTCCGGCCCGAGCGCATCGCGCTGTTCGGCTACGCCCATGTGCCGTGGTTCAAGAAGCACCAGACCATGATCGACGAGGAGGCGCTGCCCGGCACCGAGGAGCGGCTGGCGCAGTCGCTCGCCGCGGCCGACGTCATCCGCCGCGCCGGCTACGACGCCATCGGCCTCGACCATTTCGCGCTGCCGGGCGATTCGCTGGCCCGGGCGGCGGCGGCCGGCGAGTTGAAGCGCAACTTCCAGGGCTACACCGACGACGGCTGCGAGACGCTGATCGGCCTCGGCCCGTCCTCCGTCAGCCGCTACCGCCAGGGCTACGCCCAGAACATCACCGCGACCGGCGAATATCAGCGCCGCGTCGACGAGGGCGCGCTGGCGACGGCGCGCGGCATCGCCTTCAGCGACGACGACCGGCTGCGCGCCTGGGTGATCGAGCGGCTGATGTGCGACTTCGCCTTCTCCGCCGCCGAGGCGGCGGCCCGCTTCGGGCAGGCGGCGACGCCGGTGCTGGCCGAGGCCGCGCTGCTGGCCGAGGAGAAGCCGGAGCCCGCGCTGGTGCGCGAGGGCGAGCGCTTCGTCGTGCCGCAGGCGAAGCGGCCGCTGATCCGGCTCGTCGCCGCCCGCTTCGACGGTTACCTCGCCCGCGGCACCGCGCGCCACTCGGCCGCGGTATAGCGCCTGTCAGCGCTTGCGCACGAACTCCGTGCGCAGGACGAGACCCTTGATCGCCTCGTGGCGGCAGTCGATCTCCTCGGGATTGTCGGTGAGGCGGATCGAGCGGATCACCGTGCCCTGCTTCAGCGTCTGGCCCGCGCCCTTGACCTTGAGGTCCTTGATCAGGACGACGGAATCGCCGTCGGCGAGCACGTTGCCGCTGGCGTCCCTGACCTCGACCGCGCCGGCCTGCGTCCGCGCCGCGATCTCGGAGGCCGGCAGCCACTCGCCGCTCACCTCGTCGTAGATGTAGTCCTCGTCCGCCATGTCCCCGTCCTGTCCTGTGTCGCGGGCGGCGTCTCGCCGCGCCGTCGCACCCTCCTAGACCAGTGGAGCCGCGACGGCAAACCGGCCGTCCCGCCCGGTGCCCGGCCCGGTCCCTGCCCGGGACCTTGCTTGACTCGATTTGCCGTCTCCTGTATCGGGGGCGCAAATCCGGCGTGGAGGCTCTCCGCGCCGGTCGTTCTATGCGTGAAATTCGCGGCAGGACGTCCACCCGCAACCGACTGACAAGAAGACGGCCCGACCGCGCGAGCGGTCCCTGGAGAGGCCGGACCGAACAGCGAAAGGCAAGACATGTTCGCAGTCATCAAGACCGGCGGTAAGCAGTACCGCGTCGCCGCCGACGACGTTCTGAGGATCGAGAAGGTGGCCGGCGAAGTCGGCGACATCGTCACCCTGGACTCCGTGCTCGCCTTCGGCGAGGGCGACGACGTCACCATCGGCGCGCCTTTCGTGGAAGGTGCCGCGGTCGCCGTCGAGGTCGTCGAGCAGGGCAAGGCCAAGACGGTCATCGCGTTCAAGAAGCGCCGCCGCCAGAATTCGCGCCGCAAGCGCGGCCATCGCCAGCTGCTGACCACCGTCCGCATCTCCGAGATCCTGACGGGCGGCGCCAAGCCTTCGAAGAAGGCGGCCGCGAAGAAGGAAGAGGCCGCCGGCGAGGCGGCGGAGAAGAAGCCCGCGAAGAAGGCCGCGCCCAAGAAGGCCGAGGCCGCCGCGGAGCAGGCCGAGTAAGACAGGAACTGAAGGAGAAAACCCATGGCACACAAGAAAGCTGGCGGTTCCTCGCGTAACGGTCGCGATTCCGAATCCAAGCGCCTCGGCGTCAAGAAGTTCGGCGGCGAAGCCGTCGTCGCCGGCAACATCATCATCCGTCAGCGCGGCACCAAGTGGCATCCGGGCACCAATGTCGGCATGGGCAAGGACCATACCCTTTTCGCCCTTGAGGCCGGTGCCGTGTCGTTTGCCCGCAAAGCCAACGGCCGAACCTACGTATCGGTCAACCCGATTACGGAAGCTGCGGAATAAGCCGGTACCGCGACACCAAACACCGGCGCCCCATCTCGGGAACCGGTGTCCGGACAGTCCGGAAAAGGATCAGGGGAGATGGGCCGCCATCTCCCCTTTTTCGTTTCTGGAGGACTGAAGAATGGTTGCCGAGTGGGAAGAGGACGAGGACGAAAGTCCCCGGATAGACTGCCCCGTGCTGGTCACGGAGCGGCTGGTGCTGCGCCCGCCGCATGAGGACGACATCCCCGAGCTGGCTGAGCTCGCCGACGACCGCCGCATCGCCGAGATGCTCGGCCGCATGCCTCATCCCTATGGCGAGCGCGAGGCCCGCGCGTTCGTCGAGGGCACGCGGCAGAACGTTGCCGCCGGCTGCACCTATGCCGTGACTCTTGCCGAGAGCGGCGCCTTCATCGGTTGCGCCGGGCTCCACGGCCGGCCGCAGGGGCTGGAGCTCGGCTACTGGATCGGCAGGCCCTACTGGGGCCGCGGCTACGCCACGGAAGCCGCGCACGCGCTGGTCGATCTCGCCTTCCGCGCCAGCGCCATCGAGCGGCTGCACGTGTCGTGCCGGGTCATCAACTCGGCCTCGCGCCGGGTGATCCACAAGTGCGGCTTCCAGTATGCCGGGCAGGGCATGCTGGAATCGCTCGCCGCCGGCCGCGTGCCGGTGGAG
>JALHFU010000005.1:0-38636 GCA_022838525.1 Hyphomicrobiales bacterium
TCGCCGTGGCGGGCGAAGGTCTGCTGCAGCACGGCCTCGTAGGGCAGCGGACGGTTGGCGACGAGGAAGAGGCGGCCGCCCGGCTTCAGCGCCTTCGAGGCGGCGCGGATCATGCCTTCGCCGATCGTGGGCTCCGTCGCGCGGCCCTGATGGAAGGGCGGGTTCATGACGACGAGGTCGTAGCGGCGCTCGACCGGCTCGGCGAGCAGGTCGTGCCAGACGACGCGCGCCGGCGTCTGCGGCGCCAGCGCCGCCATGTTGGCCTTCGCCGTCTCGCAGGCGGCAAAGCTCGCCTCGTAGAGGTCGATGGCGGCGACGTCCGGGGCATGGCCGGCGAGGCGGACGGAGAGGTAGCCCCAGCCGGCGCCGAAATCCGCGGCTGCGCCCTTCAGCCCGGCGGGCAGGTTGTCGGCGAGGAAGCGCGATCCGGCATCGGCGCGCTCGTGCGAGAACAGGCCGGGCACGGTGCGGAAGCCGCCTTCGAGCACGAGCGGCGGGTTGGCCGCGCGCAGCGCGGCGGCGGCCTGCGCCGCATCGTCCCCCCGGCGCAGCCAGAAGACGACGCCGTGATGCTTGGAGGCGCGGCCTTCGACCCCGGCGAGGGAGGAAAGGCGCTTGGCAAGGCTCGCCGCGCCGTCGGTCTTGCCGCAGGCGACGACGACCTGGCCGCCCGGCCGCACCCGCTCCAGCGCCTCGGCCACCCACAGCTCGTTCCGGCCGCGATGGCGGCCGGCAAGGACGAGCGCGAGGTCGTAGCCCTCGCCCTGCGCCACCGGCTCAACCGGCACGCCCGCGGCCTTCAGCGCCAGGAAGGCGGGGCGGAAATCCTGGACCGCCACGATGTCGGCCTCGAAGCCCTGCGGCAGGCGAAAGCCCGGCGCGGCGTTGAGGAACAGCATGCGCCCGCCCCCGGCCGGCAGATCGAGCAGCCCGGCCTCGAAGGGGTGGAACAGCGTTTTCGTGAAATCATCCATCCAAAGCCCGCCTTCGGGAATCTCTTTTCCTGCAATGCCGGCGTAACCCCTCACCGGCCCTTCGGGCCACCTCTCCCCGGCGAGAGAGGAATACCGCTGCCGCGGTGCCGGCGCTTCATCCAGCCTGGGCTTTTCCTCTCCCCGCTGGGGAGAGGTGGCGAGCGCAGCGAGCCGGTGAGGGGCAGCGCCGACGCCCCCGGAAAACCGGAACGGGCGCGGACCGTGCGGCCGCGCCCGTTCGCGAAGGCATCCGTCAGGACGATCAGGCGTCGGTGTCTTCCGCCTCTTCCTTCTTCTTCTCCCTGACGATCTCCTTGCCGGTCGCCTGGTCGACGACCTTCATGGACAGGCGCACCTTGCCGCGCTCGTCGAAGCCCATCAGCTTGACCCAGACCTTGTCGCCCTCCTTGACCACGTCGGTGGTCTTCTGGACGCGGTTGTCGGCAAGCTGCGAGATGTGGACGAGGCCGTCACGCGGGCCGAAGAAGTTGACGAAGGCGCCGAAGTCGGCGGTCTTGACCACCGTGCCCTCGTAGATCTCGCCCACCTCGGGCTCGGCGACGATGGTGTGAATCCACTTCTTCGCCGCCTCGATCTCCTTGGCGTTGGACGAAGCGATCTTGACCGTGCCGTCGTCCTCGATGTTGATCTTGGCGCCGGTCTTCTCGACGATCTCGCGGATCACCTTGCCGCCCGAGCCGATCACGTCGCGGATCTTGTCGGTCGGGATGTGCATCACCTCGATGCGCGGGGCGAACTCGCCGAGTTCGCCGCGGCTTTCCGACAGCGCCTTGGCCATCTCGCCGAGGATGTGCAGGCGGCCGCCCTTGGCCTGGTCGAGGGCGATCTTCATGATCTCCTCGGTGATGCCGTCGATCTTGATGTCCATCTGGAGCGAGGTGATGCCGTAGGCGGTGCCGGCCACCTTGAAGTCCATGTCGCCGAGATGGTCCTCGTCGCCGAGGATGTCGGACAGCACCGCGAAGCGCTCGCCTTCCTTGATCAGGCCCATGGCGATGCCGGCGACCGGCTTGGCGAGCGGCACGCCCGCATCCATCAGCGCCAGCGACGTCCCGCACACGGTCGCCATCGAGGACGAGCCGTTGGACTCGGTGATCTCGGAGACGACGCGCAGCGTGTAGGGGAACTGGTCCGCCGAGGGCAGCATCGGATGGACGGCGCGCCAGGCGAGCTTGCCGTGGCCGATCTCGCGGCGGCCGGGCGAACCCATGCGGCCGGTCTCGCCCACCGAGTAGGGCGGAAAGTTGTAGTGGAGGAGGAAGGTCTCCTTGTAGGTGCCGGTCAGCGCGTCGACATACTGCTCGTCCTCGCCGGTGCCGAGCGTGGCGACCACGATCGCCTGCGTCTCGCCACGGGTGAACACGGCCGAGCCGTGAGTGCGCGGCAGCACGCCGACCTCGGCCACGATCGGCCGCACGGTCGAGAGGTCGCGGCCGTCGATGCGCGAACCGGTGTCGAGGATGTTCCAGCGCACGATCTTGGCCTGGAGCTCCTTGAACACGGCGGCGACCTGCTCGGGCGTCCACTTCGCCTCCTCGCCCTCGGCGGGGGTGAAGTGGGCCTTGACCTTGGCCTTGACCGCGTCGACGGCGGCGTAGCGCTCCTGCTTGACGGTGTTCTTGTAGGCCTCGCGCAGCTCGCCCTCGACGAGCTGGAGCATCTCGGCCTCGAGCGCGGAATAGTCCGGCGCGACGTGGTCGCGCGGGTCCTTGGCGGCGGCCTCGGCCAGCCTGATGATGGCGTCGATGACCGGCTGGAACGCCTTGTGGCCGAACATGACCGCGCCGAGCATCACGTCCTCGGGCAGCTCCTGCGCCTCCGACTCGACCATCAGCACGGCGTCGGCGGTGCCGGCGACCACGAGGTCGAGCTTCGATTCCGGCATCTCGTCGACATGCGGGTTGAGCACGTACTCTCCGGCGATGTAGCCGACGCGCGCGCCGCCGATCGGCCCCATGAAGGGCACGCCCGACAGGGTCAGCGCGGCGCTCGTGGCGACGATCGACAGGATGTCGGGATCGTTCTCGAGGTCGTGCTGCAGCACGGTGACGATGATCTGGGTGTCGTTCTTGTAGCCCTCGGCGAAGAGCGGGCGGATCGGCCGGTCGATCAGGCGGGAGACCAGCGTCTCCTTCTCGGTCGGGCGGCCTTCGCGCTTGAAGTAGCCGCCGGGGATCTTGCCGGCCGCGAAGGTCTTTTCCTGGTAGTTGACGGTGAGCGGGAAGAAGTCGAGGCCGGGCTTCGGCTCCTTGGCGGAGACGACGGTGGCCAGAACCACGGTCTCGCCATAGGTGGCGAGCACGGCGCCGTCGGCCTGACGCGCGATCTTGCCCGTCTCAAGGATGAGCGGACGCCCGCCCCACTCGATCTCGACTTTGTGGTGATTGAACATGTGCAGTCCTTCCATACGGAAGCTCGTCCCGCCGCCTCATGGCGGTGCGGGCGCTTCCGGGCTTCGTTGAGGACGAGCCACGGGCAAGACAACGGGACGCTTTTCGTTCTGGACATCGCGCCCGGGGAAAACCCGCGCTCGGCGACGATGCTTCGGGGCGGCGGCGATCCGCCGAAAGCGCCCTGCAATCCTGCCCCATGACCCTGTCCCGGGGCGGCTCCGCGAAACGCTCGCGAACGGCGGAGCCATGCGGGCCGGGGGGCCGGCCCATGAATGCGGCCGGCGGCGCTTCCTTGCGCCGCCGGCCGGCTGGTTCTAGCGGCGCAGGCCGAGCTTCTCGATCAGGACCTGATAGCGGCCCTCGTCCTTGCGCTTCAGATAGTCGAGCAGGCTGCGGCGCTGCGAAACCAGGGCGAGCAGGCCACGACGGGAATGATTGTCCTTCTTGTGGTCCTTGAAGTGCTCGGTCAGGTTGCGGATACGCTCGGACAGGATCGCGACCTGGACTTCCGGCGAGCCGGTGTCGCCCTTCTTGGTCGCGAATTCCTTCAGCAGCTCCTGCTTGCGTTCTGCGGTGATCGACATCGCGTTTTTCCTTTCGAAACGGGAGGAAACGGGTCGCCCACGGCCGGGATGTCGTCCAGCGGGGGCCGGTGAACATTGCGCATCATGCGCGAATGTTGCCGCGCATATAGTGGAAGTGCGCCGCGATTGCCAGAGAAATCGCCGCACCGCCGGCCGATCAGGCTTCCGACGTCTCCTTCCGCGGCGCGGCGGCGTCGGGCTCGAGCCGCGACAGCGGCATGGAGAAGCGGCATTCCAGCCCGTCGGCGTGCAGCGTGCGCTCGATCTCGGCCTCCAGCGCGCCGCCCATCATGCGCTCGATGACCTCGGTGCCGAAGCCGCGGCTGTCGCTGCGGCGGCGCACGCGCGGCACGAACTCGCGCCACAGGAACTCCAGCCGGTCGCCCGAGCGCCTCCAGCTCACCTTCAGCCGTCCCTCCGGCCAGGCGAAGGCGCCGTACTTGGCGGCGTTGGTGGCGAGCTCGTGCAGGGCGAGACCCAGCGTCTGCGCCGCCTGATGCGACAGGCGGAACGGCACGCCCGCGATCTCGATCCGCGCCCCGTCGCTCGGCCGGAACGGCTCGATCTGGGCATCGACCAGGGCGCGCAGCTCGATGCCGGCGACGCCGCCGGCGATCAGCAGGTCGGTCGAGCGCGCCAGCCCCTGCACCCGCTTCTGGAACGAATCCTGGAACGCGGCGAAGGTGCGGGCGTGCCGCGCCGTCTGCTTGGCGATGGAGGAGACGACGGTGAGCTGGTTCTTGGAGCGGTGGGCGACCTCGCGCATCAGGAAGCGGATCTCGTTCTCGGCCGCGCGGCGGTCCTTCGAGGCCTGCGCCAGCGCCTGCGACACGGTCGCGATCTCGATGACGGGATAGTCGCCCTCCTCGACATGCTCGCCGGCGCCGAGGCGCCTGGCGTCGTTGGCGAGCTGGCGCACCGAGTTTGTGATGCGGCGGCCGAGCACCCAGGCGAGCACGACGCCGACGGCGAGGATGGCGAGCCCGCCCAGCGCCAGCATGCGCATGGCGCTGACCAGCGGCGCGCGCACGACGGCCGTCGGCGCCCAGACGATGGTCTGCCAGCCGGTGAGCTCGGAGCGGGCGCGGATGGTCTCGTAGGTCTCGCCCTCGTGCTCCACCGTCGCCGGGACGGTGACGCCGGAGGCCGGCAGGTCCTCGCCGGCGAGGAAGAACGGCTTGCCGACGTCGGTCCACGAGAAGGAGGAGGCGAGCACCATGCCGGCGCTGTCGACGATGACCGCGTTCCAGCCGCCGCGCAGGTTGCGCGACGCGAGCGCGCCGGCCAGCGCCTCGACGTTCTGCGACAGGATCAGAAGCCGCGCCGGCCCGGCCTCCTGATGCACCGGCAGCATGACGTTGAACACCCAGCGCTGCGCGGTGTTGCCGAAGAAGACGCCGCTGACCGTGGGCTCGCCGGAGGCGAGCGCGCGCTCGCCGGTGACGAGGTCGGTGATGTCGGGAAGCTGCGTGCCGAAGGGCACGCGGGTGTTGAAGATCTGCGTCAGGTTCTCGTCGGCAAGGGCGAGATGGGTGCCGGTGTCGTGCAGCGCCTTGGCCGAGCGGGCGTAGAAATCGGAGAGGGCGCCGGCCTCGAGCGGGCCGGAGGTGGAGAGCGCGCGCAGCGTCGTGATCATGCCCGCGATCTGGCGGTCGACCGTCTCGGCGATGGAGCCGGCCGTGGCCTCGGCCAGCGTCGTCAGCATCGCCTGCTGCGCCTGGTTGTTGCGCTGGAAGGCGATGGCCGAGAAGATCAGCTCGGGCAGAAGAATGGCGGCGACCAGCAGCCACAGGATGGTGCTGATCGAAATCCGGCCGCGGTTTCCCGCTTTCCTGACATGCTCGCCGTCCGACAAGGCTTCCTCGCATCCGCTTCGCGGGACAATGCCCGCAGAAGCGCGAAAATGCCAGAGAGATCAGTTCGTAAACACGCGCTTGGGCCGGAACATGCCGGCCTCGATGGCGCCGATGGCGACGAGCCGGCCGCGCGCGAAGGCGCAGGCCTCGTCGGCCTCGGCCGGCGCGTCGCGGCCGCGCACGATGACCGGGTTGCCGAGGCGGATGCGCGAGGCCGCATCGTCGGTGACGACGACCTGCGGCAGGCTGTCGAGCGCCGCGCCGGTGTCGAGCAGCAGCGCGTCGAGCGCCTTCCATTCCTCCGGACCGGGGCGCGGCGGGCGCTCGCCGCCCTCCTCGGTCGGCGCGGGCGGCGAGGCCGGCGTCGCCGCCTGCTCCAGCTCGGCCAGGGTGACGAGGTCGTCCGGCGTGAACGGGTAGACCTCGGTGCGGCGCAGCTCGGCGATGTGGCCGTAGCAGCCGAGGTCGCGGCCGAGGTCGCGCGCGATCGAGCGCACATAGGTGCCCTTGCCGCACTCGATCTCGAACACGGCCGTATCGGCATCCGGCATGGCGATCAGATCGAAGCGGGCGATCTCGACCTCGCGGGCGGGAATCTCGACCGTCTCGCCCTCGCGGGCGAGATCGTAGGCGCGCTCGCCGGCGATCTTGATCGCCGAGAACTGCGGCGGCGTCTGCATGATGACGCCGGTATATTTCGGCATCGCGGCGCGGATCTCGGCCTCGCCCGGACGGGCGGACGAGGTCTTCGTCGGCGCGCCCTCGAGATCGTCGGTGGTGCGCTCCTCGCCCCAGGCGACGGTGAAGCGGTAGACCTTGGCCCCGTCCTGGACGTAGGGCACGGTCTTGGTCGCCTCGCCGAGCGCGATCGGCAGCATGCCGGAGGCGAGCGGGTCGAGCGTGCCGGCATGGCCGGCCTTCTCGGCGCCGTAGAGCCACTTGATCTTGGAGACGGCGTCGGTCGAGCCCATGCCCTTCGGCTTGTCGAGCACCAGCCAGCCGGAAACCGGCCGGCCCTTCTTCCTGCGCTGGCGGGCCATCAGTCCTCTTCTCTGTCCGTCTCGCCGTCGTCGAGATCGCGCGCAACCTCCGGGGAGCGCAGCAGCTCGTCGATGCGGGCCATGTTGTCGTAGCTGGTGTCGAGCCGGAAGCGGAACTCCGGCATGTATTTCATCTGCCTGAGCGCGCCGGACACCCGGCCGCGGATGAACTTCGCATTGCGCGCCAGCGCCTTGATGACGGCCTGGTCGTCGGCCGCGCCCATCGGCGAGACGAAGGCGGTGGCGATCTTGAGGTCGGGCGACATGCGCACCTCCGAGACCGAGACCAGCGCGGTCTCCAGCACCTCGTCGCGGACTTCGCCGCGCTGCAGCACCTCGGTCAGCGCGTGGCGCACCTGCTCGCCGACGCGGAGCTGGCGCTGGGAAGGACCGGCCGACTTCGTCATGGCATCCGCTCCGCCCCGCATGCGGCCGTCAATCGCAGGTCCGCTTGACAGACCTTCGCGTCCCGAACGACGATGCGCCCTTCGGGACCTCGATGATTCGGCCGACGATGAACCTTCGTCATATCCTGCCCGCCCTCGCGCTTTCCCTTCTCGTCCCGGCGGCGGCGGCAGCCGGCGACGAATCGCTGATCGACCGCCTGCGCTTCGAGACGCGCAATGCCGACCGCTTCGAATTGCGGCTCGGCCTCGCATCCTACGACACCGGCCTGTTCAGCGGGCAGGACTATTCCGGCCTGACGCTGCACGGCCAGATCATGTTCCCCTCGCCCGACTTCCTGGCCGCGATCGGCGCGCCGCGGCCCTATGTCGGCGTCAACGTCTCGCCGGGCGGCCAGCGCACCGACTTCCTGTTCGCGGGCGTCGAATGGGAGGCCTACGTCACCGACCGCCTCTATCTTCTCGCCAGCGCCGGCGGCGCGGTCCACAACGCGGACAACCTCGACAACCCGGTCGGATACAAGGCGCTGGGCTGCCGGGCCCTCTTCCACCTTTCGGCGGGGCTCGGCTACGATGTCAGCCCAAACCTCACTGTGCAGGTCTATCACGATCATTTCTCGAACGGGGGTCTGTGTACCCGCAACCAGGGCGCCGACCATGCCGGCGTGCGGGTCGGCTATCGCTTCTGAACCGGGGAGCGTCCTGCCCGTCGGCCGGCCGCCGCACGGGGGAAGGCCGGCACCGTTGCCGGCCTCCGGTCCGCGTGATGCCGCCGGTCAGAGCGAGCGCGACACCATCTCGACGCGATAGGCCTCGATGACGTCGCCGGCGCGGATGTCCTCGTAATTGGCGAAGGCCATGCCGCATTCCTGGCCGGCCGGCACCTCCGAGACCTCGTCCTTGAAGCGCTTCAGCGTCTTCAGCGTGCCCTCGTGGATGACGACGTTGTCGCGGATCAGGCGCACGCCCGCGCCGCGCTCCATCTTGCCTTCCGTGACGCGGCAGCCCGCCACCTTGCCGACCTTGGTGATGTTGAACACCTCGAGGATCTCGGCATTGCCGAGGAAGGTCTCGCGGCGCTCGGGCGACAGGAGGCCGGACATGGCCGCCTTGATGTCGTCCACCAGGTCGTAGATGATGTTGTAGTAGCGGATTTCGATGCCCGCCTGCTCGGCCGCGTCGCGCGCCTGCTTGTTGGCGCGGACGTTGAAGCCGATGATCGCGGCACCGGAGGTCTCCGCCAGCGACACGTCGCTCTCGGTGATGGCGCCGGCGCCGGAATGGACGATGCGGGCGCGCACCTCGTCGGTGCCGAGCTTGTCGAGCGCGGCGACGATGGCCTCGATCGAGCCCTGCACGTCGCCCTTGATGACCAGCGGGAACTCCTTGAGGCCGGTGGTCTGGAGCTGCGACATCATCTGCTCGAGCGAGCCGCGCTGGCCGGCCTGGCGGGCCACCGCCTTCTCGCGGGCAAGCCGCTGGCGGTACTCGGAAATCTCGCGGGCGCGGGCCTCGTTCTCGACCACGGCGAAGCGGTCGCCGGCCTGCGGCGTGCCCTGAAGGCCGAGAATCTCGACCGGCATCGACGGGCCGGCCTCCTTGACCTGGCCGCCGCGGTCGTCGACCAGCGCGCGCACGCGGCCCCACTCGTTGCCGGCGACGATGATGTCGCCGGGCTTGAGCGTGCCGGTCTGGACGAGGACGGTCGCCACCGGGCCGCGGCCCTTGTCGAGCTTGGCCTCGATGACCACGCCTTCGGCGGTGCGGTCCGGATTGGCCTTGAGGTCGAGGATTTCGGCCTGCAGCAGGATGGCCTCGAGCAGCTTGTCGAGGTTGGTGCGGTTCTTGGCCGAGACCTCGACGTCGAGCACCTCGCCGCCCATCGACTCCACGAACACCTCGTGCTGGAGCAGCTCGGTGCGCACCTTCTGCGGGTTGGCCGTCGGCTTGTCGATCTTGTTGATCGCCACGATGATCGGCACGCCCGCCGCCTTGGCGTGGTTGATGGACTCGATCGTCTGCGGCATGACGCTGTCGTCGGCCGCCACCACCAGCACGGCGATGTCGGTGGCCTGCGCGCCGCGGGCGCGCATGGCGGTGAAGGCGGCGTGGCCGGGCGTGTCGATGAAGGTGATCTTCTGCCCGTTCTGCTCGACCTGATAGGCGCCGATGTGCTGGGTGATGCCGCCGTGCTCGCCGGCCACCACATTGGCGTTGCGGATGGCGTCGAGCAGCGAGGTCTTGCCGTGGTCGACGTGACCCATGATGGTCACGACCGGCGGGCGCGGCTTCACGTCCTCGGCCCTGTCCTCGATGTTGAACAGGCCCTCCTCGACGTCGGACTCGGCGACGCGCTTGACGGTGTGGCCGAACTCGGACGCCACCAGCTCGGCGGTGTCGGCGTCGATCACGTCGCCGGGCTTCATCATCTGGCCCTGCTTCATGAAGAACTTGACGACGTCGACCGCGCGCTCGGCCATGCGCTGGGCGAGCTCCTGGATGGTGATGGTCTCGGGCAGCACGACCTCGCGCGAAATCTTCTCGCGCGGCTCGTTGTGCAGCGAGCGCTTGAACTTCTCCTGCCGGCGGCGCATCGCCGACAGCGAGCGGGCGCGCGCGTCCTCGTCCGACAGCGCCGAGGTCAGCGTCAGCTTGCCGCGGCGGCGGTCCTCCTCACCCTTGGCCTTGACCGGCTTGGGCGCGGCGACCTCGGGCTTGACCGGACCGCGGCGCACGCCGGCCCCGGCGCCGCGCGGCTTCTCCTCTTCCTCGTCGTCGGCGGCGACCGCGACCTTCTCCTCGGCGGGAGCGCGGCGCTTGGCCTCCTCCTCGGCGCGGCGGCGCGCCTCGGCCTCGGCCTGAAGGCGGGCTTCCTCCTCGGCCTGGCGGCGGGCGGATTCCTCGCGCTCGCGGCGGCGGCGCTCCTCTTCCTCGGCGCGGCGCTGCGCCTCCTCGGCGGCGCGCTTGCGCTCCTCGACCTCGCGGACCTTGGAGTCCTGCAGCGCGCGGCGGCGCGCCTCCATCTCCTCGGTGGAGAGCTCGTTCAGCACCATGCCGGAGCGCGCGGACGGGGCGGACGGCGCCGGCGCGGCGGGCGCGGCAACGGGCTGCGGCGCGGCGGGCTGCGGCGCGCGCGGCTTCAGCGTCACCGCCGGCTGCGGCGCTTCCTGCTTCTCGCCGGGCAGCGCGAACTTGCGCTTCTTGGTCTCGACGACGACGGCCTTTGTGCGTCCATGCGAAAAGCTCTGCCGCACCGTGCCCTGCTCAACTCCGGGGCGCTTCAGCGTCAGCGTCTTCTTCGTGTTGACGCTCAGCGTCTTGTCGTCCTTGGTATCGCTCATTCCATGTCCTCTGCGGCGTCGTCATGATCGCCGGTTGCCGCAACCATCGTCCGGTCTTCGGGGGAACCGCCCCTGTATCGGTCAAGCGCCACCACGCGCTTCAATACCGCCTTGCCCGCGTCTGCGGCGAGCACGGCAGCATGTATCACATTTGTGCCCCCCAATGCCAAACCCAATTCGGACTCCGAAAAGAGTTTGTAGGCGGGGATGTCCGGGCCGCCGAGATGCACCGTGGCGCGGCGGGCCTGATCGATCTTGCGCACGCCGTCGGGCGAGGCTTCGAGCGCATGCAGCACGAGGGCCGCCTTGCCGGCGCGCACGGCGGCCTCGACCTTGGCCGCGCCGAGCACGACCTGCCCCGCCTTGCGGGCGAGACCGAGGCTGCCGAGCGCGGCCTGCGCCATCAGCCGGTCGACCATGGCGCCGAGATCGGCGGGCGGCGTCACCTTGGCCTTCAGGGCGCGGGCGAACAGGTTCTTCTTCGCTGCCTGATCGACGTGGGCGCGCTCAGCCGTGACCCAGCAGCCGCGGCCGGGAAGCTTGCGCTTGAGATCGGGCACCACGGACATGTCCGGCCCCGCGACGAAGCGCAGCAAGCCGTCCGGCTCGCCCGCCCCGCGCGTCACTATACATGTGCGTTCGCTCATCTCGTTCAAGCGCTGCTCCGTCCGGCCGCACGATCATGCTCCGGCCGCTTCCTCTGCGGCCTCGTCGTCCTCGCCCTCGGCGACGAGGTCGTCCTCGGAAATCCAGCCCATCCTCAGGCGGGCGGCCACGACCATCTGCTCGGCCTCGGCGCGGGAGACGCCGAAATCGGCGAGAACGCCGGGGTAGAACTTGGTCTCGCCGTCCTTGCGCTCCTTCCAGCCGACGAGGTCGTCCACCGCGTAGCCGGCGAAGTCCTCGATGGTCTTCACGCCGTCCTCGCCCAGCGCCACCATCATCGCGGTGGTGATGCCCGGCAGCTCGCGCAGCTCGTCCTCGACGCCGAGTTCGCGGCGCTTCGCGTCGTGCTCGGCCTCGATGCGGTCGAGATATTCGCGGGCGCGCATCTGGATCTCGGAGGCGGTGTCCTCGTCGAAGCCGTCGATCGAGGAAATCTCGTCGGCATCGACATAGGCGACCTCCTCGACCGAGGTGAAGCCTTCCGAGGCCAGCACCTGGCCGACCATCTCGTCGACGTTGAGGGCGTCCATGAACAGGCCGGAGCGCTCGACGAACTCCTTCTGGCGGCGCTCGCTCTCCTCCTGCTCGGTCAGGATGTCGATGTCCCAGCCGGTGAGCTGCGAGGCGAGGCGCACGTTCTGGCCGCGGCGGCCGATGGCGAGCGACAGCTGGTCGTCGGGCACCACCACCTCGATGCGCTCGGCGTCCTCGTCGAGCACCACCTTGGCGACCTCGGCCGGCTGCAGCGCGTTGACGATGAAGGCGGCCGCATCCTGCGACCACGGGATGATGTCGATCTTCTCGCCCTGCAGCTCGGCCACCACGGCCTGCACTCTGCTGCCGCGCATGCCGACGCAGGCACCCACGGGATCGATGGAGGAGTCGCGGGAAATCACGGCGATCTTGGCGCGCGAGCCCGGGTCGCGGGCCACCGACTTGATCTCGATGATGCCGTCGTAGATTTCCGGCACTTCCATGGTGAACAGCTTGGCCATGAACTGCGGGTGGGTGCGCGACAGGAAGATCTGCGGCCCGCGCTGCTCGCGGCGCACGTCGTAGACATAGGCGCGGACGCGGTCGCCATACTTGAAGTTCTCGCGCGGGATCAGCTCGTCGCGGCGGATGATGCCCTCGCCGCGGCCGAGATCGACCACGACGTTGCCGTAC
Source organism: Hyphomicrobiales bacterium (assembly GCA_022838525.1). GTDB lineage: Bacteria > Pseudomonadota > Alphaproteobacteria > Rhizobiales > Rhizobiaceae > Aerobium. Next base: position 12,447 of record JALHFU010000005.1, read on the forward strand.
TCGACGCGCTTGACCGTGCCGTTGACGATCTCGCCGACGCGGTCCCTGTATTCCTCGTACTGGCGGTCACGCTCGGCCTCGCGCACCTTCTGGACGATGACCTGCTTGGCCGACTGGGCGGCGATGCGGCCGAAATCCATCGGCGGCAGCTGCTCGGCTATGAAGTCGCCGATCTGGGCGTCGGGGTTGCGCTGCCGCGCGTCGGCGAGCGAGATCTCGCGGGCGTACTCCTCGACGGTCTCGACCACCTCCAAGAGCCGCTGCAGCTTCATCTCGCCGGTCTGCGGGTTGATGTCGGCGCGGATGTTGGTCTCCTGGCCGTAGCGCGAGCGCGCCGCCTTCTGGATCGCATCGGCCATCGCCGCGATCACGATCTGCTTGTCGATCGCCTTCTCGCGTGCGACCGCATCGGCGATCTGCAGAAGCTCGAGCCTGTTTGCACTGACTGCCATCTTCGTCTCCCTGAGGTGCGGCAGGTTCCCGGCGTTCCGGCCGGGCATCCGGTTCAGTCTTCCGTTTCGGCTCCGCCGTCGCCGGCGTCGCCATCGTCATTCGCGGCGCGCCGCAGTTCCTTGTCCCGCCGCAGCGCCTCGCGGATGAGGTCGTCGGTCAGGATCAGCTTGGCCTCGGCCAGCACGTCGAACGGCACGCGCACCGTCGGTTCCTCGCCATAGGCGGCCTGGTCGCGCTCGATCACCACGCTCTCGTCGTCCGCGGCGACGATCCGGCCGCGGAAGCGGCGGCGCTCCTCGACGGGAACCGTGGTCTCCAGCTTGGCGAGGTGGCCGACGGCGGCGGCGAAATCGCCCTTGCGCACCAGCGGCCGGTCGATGCCGGGCGAGGAGACTTCGAGATGATACGCCTTGTCGATCGGATCTTCCACATCGAGCGCCGGCGAGACGGCGCGGCTCGCCTCCTCGCAGCCCTCGACGTCCATGGTGCCGTCCTCGCGCTCGGCCATGATCTGCAAGGTCAGCCCGTTCTGGCCGGTCAGCCGCACGCGCACCAGCCGGAAGCCGGCCGCGGCCAGCACGGGCCGCACGATGCCGGCGACGCGCGCGTCGAGGCCGGTTTCGCGGATGATGCGGTCGTCGCCCTGAAGCCCTTCGGACATGTCGTCTCCATGCCGCCGGTAACAAAAAAGAGCGGGACCGGGTGGACCCACTCTTCGCCGTACCGACCAAGAATTTGATGCTCATATAGAGGAAAGGGCGCGACTTATCAAGGTGCGGGCGCGCCGCGCCTACACGAACATGCCCTCGCGCAGGTTGATGCCGTGCTCCAGGTGAGCCTTGAGCGCGCACAGCATCTGCATCCAGCCCTGGCAGTTGCCGTAGGACGCCTTGAGGCCGGCCTCGGTGTCGCGCCAGCCTTCCTCGGCGATGGTGACGAGCGTGCGGCCGTCGCCGGTCGGCTCGAAGGTCATCGTCACCGTGGTGAAGGAGCCTTCCGCCTCGGCCCCGCCGGCCGTGCCTTCCTCGGCGTCCCAGCGCAGCACGATCCGCCGGTCCTTCTCGACCTCGACCACCTCGACGGGAAACGCGCCGGGGAAGTCGTGGAAGTCCCAGGAGACGGTGGCGCCCGTCTCGAGGCGCCCGCGCGCGCCGCCGGTGGTGAAGTAGCGCGACAACTGCGCCGGATCGACGACGGCCTCGAACACCTCGGCCACGGGCCTCGCGATCCGGCCAGACACGGAGAACTTCAGTTCCATGATCGGCCTCCTTGTTGAAGGCGGTATCATGTTATAAAAATATAACATGTCAAGCGAGGATGATTCGGACAGGGTTTTCAGGGCCTTGGCAGCTCCGGTCCGGCGGGCGATCCTCGATGCGCTCAAGGACCGGCCGCGGATGACGGGCGAGCTGTGCGCCGCCTTCCCGGCGCTCGACCGCTGCACGGTGATGCAGCATCTCAAGGTGCTGGAGGAGGCCGAGCTGGTGATCGTCCGGCGCAGGGGGCGCGAGCGCTGGAACCACCTCAACCCGCTGCCGATCAAGCACATCCACGACCGCTGGATCGGCCCCTACGCCGCGCGCGCCGTCGACCTGCTCGACCGGCTGAAGACCGACCTCGAAGGCTGACGCCCTACGCGGCCGCGACGGTCCCGTGCCTTTCGGAACGCTCCGCGACCTCGACATTGTCGATGAGACGCGTTTCGCCCAGCCAGGCCGCAACGAGGAGGCGGGACGGCCGGCTCAGGCCGTCGAGCGGCGCGAGGTCGTCCTCGGCGCGCAGCTCCAGATACTCGACGCCGTCGAAGCCCGCCGCCACGACGGCCGCCCTGGCTTCGGCGAGCGCGGCCTCCACATCGGCGCCGGCGGCGAGGCGGCGCGAGGTCGCGACCAGAATTTCCGCCAGCTTCGGCGCGATCGCCCGCTCGGCCGGCGACAGCCGCACGTTGCGCGACGACAGCGCCAGCCCGTCCGCCTCGCGCACGGTCGGGCACGCGACGATCTCGACGGGGATGTCGAGGTCGCGCGCCATGCGCCGGACCACATGAAGCTGCTGGAAATCCTTCTCGCCGAAGAAGGCGAGATCGGCTCCGGTCTGGAGAAAGAGCTTCGCGACGACGGTGGCGACCCCGTCGAAATGGCCCGGCCGGAACGCGCCGCACAACCCCTCGCTGACGCCGCTGACCGACACGGTGGTCGCGAAGCCTTCCGGATAGATTTCCCCGGCCTCCGGGGCGTAGAGCATATGCGCTCCGAGCGGACCGAGCTTCGCCGCATCGTCGTTTTCGGTGCGGGGATAGGCGGCGAGGTCCGCCGCGCTGTTGAACTGCTTCGGGTTGACGAACAGGGTGACGATGACCCGTTCGGCCCTGTCGAGCGCGGCGCGAACGAGGCTCAGATGGCCCTCGTGCAGCGCGCCCATGGTCGGCACCACCGCTACCGTCGCGCCCTCGCGCCGCCAGCCGGCCACCGTCGCACGAAGCCCGGCCAGCGTGCGGACGATGGGCACCTCCGGTGCCGAAGACAGATTCCTTCCGGTTGCGGTCACTCCGATCCTCCCTCACGCTCGATCCTCACGCAGGGTATATGCCACAGTTTTTTGCAAGTGCGAACAAAGAGAGCGGGGGTGCGAACGCGCGATCTCGGTCTGGCGGCAATGGCGCGGGCCGGTTCGTGTGCCGTTGGAGCCTGCTCCCGCCGCTGCTAGAACGGAGGCGGGCGATTCGGGACAAGCAATCCGGTGACAGAATGGAGCGCCTTGCCGGCAAGGTGATATTGCTGTGGGGATGGCGGCGGGCGCTTGCGGCCATGCTCGCGGGCGCGTTCGCCGCGCTGTCGCAGCCGCCCTTCGACTTCTTCGCCGCCTGCTTCGTCTCCTTCCCCGTCCTCGTCTGGCTGCTCGACGGCGCGGCCAGCCAGCCGGGCGAGCGCCTCCTGCGGCGGGCGCTGCGGCCCTTCGCCATCGGCTGGTGGTTCGGCTTCGGCTATTTCCTCGCAGGCCTGTGGTGGACGGGCGCGGCGCTGCTGGTCGAGGCCGAGCTCTTCGCCTGGGCGCTGCCCATCGCCGTGCTCGGCCTGCCGGCGCTGCTCGCGGCGTTCTACGGCCTCGCCGCCCTCCTCGCGCGCATGGTGTGGAGCGACGGGGCCGGCCGCATCGCCGGGCTCGCCGCCGGCTTCGCCGTCACCGAATGGCTGCGCAGCTTCGTCCTGACCGGCTTTCCGTGGAACGCCATCGGCCAGGCAGCGATGCCTGTGCCGCTCCTGATGCAGTCGGTCGGCGTCGTCGGCATGGCGGGCATGAACGCGCTCGCCGTCCTCGTCTTCGCCACGCCGGCGCTTCTCGCCTCGCGGCGCGGGCTGCGCGCGGGCTTCGCCGTCGCCGTGCTCGCGGCCGCCCTCCACGCCGGCTACGGCGCGTGGCGGCTGGCCACGGCGGACGCCGCGCCGCCGGTGCTCGCCAACGTCCGTATCGTGCAGCCCTCCATCGACCAGACGGAGAAGTGGGATGCGAGCGTGCGCGAGCGCATCTTCCGCACGCTCATCGACCTTTCGGCCCGCCCGCCCGCCGACGGCGCGCCCGCGCCCGACGTGATCGTGTGGCCGGAAACGGCGGTGCCGTTCATCCTGTCCGACCGGCCGGAGGCGCTGGTGGCGCTCGCCGAACTCGTCGGCGATGACCAGACCCTGCTTGCCGGGGCGGTGCGGATCGAGGGCGCGCGGGCGGAGGCGCGCTACTACAACGCCGTCATCGCCATCAACTCGGCCGGCGAGATCTACGACGCCGCCGACAAGCTGTGGCTGGTGCCGTTCGGCGAGTTCATGCCGTTCGCCGATCTCCTGTCGCGCATCGGCGTCGAGAAGCTGGTGCGCTCGGTCTCCGCCTTCACGGCCGGCAGCCAGCGCCGGCCGCTCGCGATGCAGAACGGCGCGACGGCGCTGCCCTTCATCTGCTACGAGATCATCTTTCCCGGAACGGCCGGCTACGGCGAGGTCGGGGCCGACTTCATCCTCAACATCACCAACGACGCCTGGTTCGGCGACACGCCCGGACCCTACCAGCATTTCCGCCAGGCGCAGATACGCGCGGTCGAGGCCGGGCGGCCGCTGGTGCGCGCCGCCAACAACGGCATCTCCGGCGTCGTCGACGCCTATGGCCGGGTGATCGACGCCTTCGCGCTCGACGCCGTCGGCGCCCTCGACGTGGCCGTGCCGCGCCAGCGCCTCGGGCGCACCGGGCAGCCGGAACTTTCAGGCCTCTTGCTCGTTATCGCCCTTATCCTCTGGGCGGCCTCCGGTCTGCGCAGGGCCGATCGCGCGGATTGACAGGGATATATTAGAAACTCATAGTGCAGCCTCGTTTCCCGCGGGATTCGATGGGTCGGGCCGTCGGGGGGCGGATCCGGCAGGCCGTCCGGCGAAAGACCGGTCCGGCGGCCCATGGCTGGAAGCGGCGAGGGGATAATGGCGGAAAGCAAGAAGAAACCCAACCCGATAGACGTGCATGTCGGAGGAAGGATCCGCCTGAGGCGCAACATGCTGGGCATGAGTCAGGAGAAGCTGGGGGAGCATCTCGGCATCACCTTCCAGCAGATCCAGAAATACGAGAAGGGCACCAACCGCGTCGGCGCCAGCCGGCTGCAGGCCATCGCCTCCATTCTCGAGGTCCCGGTCGCCTACTTCTTCGAGGACGCGCCGGGCGGCACGCCGGCCGAGGGCTTCGCCGAGGAAAGCCAGACCGCCTATGTGGTCGATTTCCTGTCGAGCACCGAGGGCCTGATGCTCAACCGCGCCTTCGCCCGCATCGGCGACCCCAAGGTGCGCCGCCGCATCATCGACCTCGTGCGCACGCTCGCCGACGAGGACTGAGGCCGGATTCCGGCTGCGCCTGCGGCTTAACCATGCGAAATCCGTTTCCGCTTCCGTGACGCCGCGCGGACGTTTGTTCGCTTGACGCGGCAAGGCGCGGGCAGATAACTAGCGGGCGCTTCAGCCGGGGCGCTCCCGGCGTTTCTTTCATGAGGGGATGCCCGTGTCTCGCCGCGACTACCTTTTCACCAGCGAATCCGTCTCCGAAGGCCACCCGGACAAGGTGTGCGACCGCATTTCCGACGAAATCGTCGATCTGGTCTACCGCGAAGCCAAGAAGACGGGGGTCGATCCCTGGACCGTGCGCATCGCCGCCGAGACGCTGGCCACCACCAACCGCGTCGTCATCGCCGGCGAGGTCCGGGTTCCCGAATCGCTGCTGAAGACCGACAAGAGCGGCAGGAAGGTCATCAACCCGGCCAAGTTCAAGTCGGTCGCGCGCAAGGCGATCCGCGACATCGGCTACGAGCAGGACGGCTTCCACTGGAAGACGGCGAAGATCGACGTGCTGCTGCACCCGCAGTCGGCCGACATCGCGCAGGGCGTGGACAGCGCCGCCGACCGGCAGGGCGAGGAAGGCGCGGGCGACCAGGGCATCATGTTCGGCTATGCCTGCAACGAGACGCCGGACCTGATGCCGGCGCCGATCTACTACAGCCACCGCATCCTCGAGCTGCTGTCGGCCGCCCGCCACAAGGGCGAGGGCGAGGTCGGCAAGCTCGGCCCCGACGCCAAGAGCCAGGTGACGGTGCGCTACATCGACGGCAAGGCCGCCGAGGCGACCTCGATCGTCCTGTCCACCCAGCATCTCGACGAAAGCTGGGATTCGAAGAAGGTGCGCAAGGTCGTCGAGCCCTATATCCGCGAGGCGCTGGGCGACCTGAAGATCGCCGACGACTGCAACTGGTACATCAACCCCACCGGCAAGTTCGTCATCGGCGGGCCGGACGGCGACGCCGGGCTGACCGGCCGCAAGATCATCGTCGACACCTATGGCGGGGCGGCCCCGCACGGCGGCGGCGCCTTCTCGGGCAAGGACACCACCAAGGTCGACCGCTCGGCCGCCTATGCCGCGCGCTACCTCGCCAAGAACGTGGTGGCCGCCGGACTCGCCGACCGCTGCACCATCCAGCTCGCCTACGCCATCGGCGTCGCCCAGCCGCTCTCGGTCTATGTCGACCTCGACGGCACCGGCAAGGGCGTGACCGAGGAGCAGGTCGAGAAGGCCATCCGCAAGGTGATGGACCTGTCGCCGTCGGGCATCCGCCGGCATCTCGACCTCAACAAGCCGATCTACGCCAAGACGTCCGCCTACGGCCATTTCGGCCGCAAGCCCGGCCGCGACGGCTCTTTCTCGTGGGAGAAGACCGATCTCACCAAGGCGCTGAAGCAGGCGATCGCCGCCTGACGCGCCGATGCGCCACAGGGGTTGAGGCCGCCATGGCCGGGGAACGCCGCACACGCGCGACCGAGGCGTTCTTCGGCCGCCGCCGGGGCAAGACGCTGCGCCCGGCACAGGCGCAGACGGCCGGGCTTCTGCTGCCTGGCCTCAGGCTCGACCTCGCCACGCCCGCGCCCGCCGACCTCGGCGCGCTGTTTCCCGTTCCGGTCGACGGCGTCAGGCTGGAGATCGGCTTCGGTGGCGGCGAGCATCTCCACCACGAGGCGGGGCGCTTCCCCGGCACCGGGTACATCGGCGTCGAGCCCTTCGTCAACGGCATGGCAAAGCTTCTGTCGCGGCTCCACGAGGAGGCGCGGCCGAACCTCAGGCTCTACGACGACGACGCCACGCGCCTGCTCGACTGGCTGCCCGACGCCTCGCTCGACGGAATCGACCTTCTCTATCCCGACCCGTGGCCGAAGAAACGGCACTGGAAGCGGCGTTTCGTCAACGCCGCCAATCTCGACCGCTTCGCACGGGTGATGAAGAAGGGCGCGAAATTCCGCTTCGCATCCGACATCGACACCTACGTCGACTGGACGCTTCTGGCCTGCCGGGCGCACGGCGCCTTCGACTGGCAGGCGGGCTCGGCCGAGGACTGGCGCACGCCCTATGAGGACTGGCCCGGCACCCGCTACGAGGCAAAGGCGCTCCGGGAAGGCCGTATCCCGACCTACCTCACCTTCCTGCGACGTTAGCCGGCCGCGAGGGCCGGCGGGGGACCGGCCTCAGTAGCGCCGGATGTCGTGGAACTGCGCCGGGTCGATGCCGAGGCGCTTCAGGTCCGCATCGGCGGGCTGACGATACTGGCGCGTCGCCGCCGAGACGGCGAGAACGCTGCCGATCGTGTCGAGGAAACTGGCGAATCCCCCGGAACGAGACTTCGAGGACATGGCTGCTGCCTTTCACATTGTGCAACGCAGCATAAATGGGCATTCCGCGCCGCTTCCGCCAGAGACGCAACGACGCAGGGCCCCTGATTCCGGGCCCGCATGGCAGGCAAATTGCCGCAGGCGTCCCTCCGGCGGGGAAAAGGGGATCAGTTGCTGTTGCGCTTCTCGTCGCGAAGCTGGCTCCAGGCGTTCTGCTGCGCCAGCATCGAGCGCAGATAGGCGACGTTGGCGGTGGCCTGCTCCGGGGAAAGCTCGCGGCTGGCGATGTCCTCGGCCTCCTTGAACCGGCCCTGGAGGCCGACGACGAGGGCGAGGTTCTGGCGCACGCGGCTGTCGGCGCCCGGCGCCTGCGCCGCCTGGCGCATGTAGGTCTCCGCACTCTTCAGGTCGCCGGACAGCACGTAGGACATGCCGAGATTGGACAGGACCGACGGCTCGCCCGGCTTCATCTCCAGAGCGCGGCCGTAGAGCCGGCGCGCCTCGTCCTGCTCGCCGAGCTGGTCGAGGATGGCGGCCTCGGCCGAGATCAGCTTCCAGTCGGGATATTCCGGCGTCTGGGCGCGGCGCACGGCGTCGAGCGCCGGCTGCAGCTCGCCCGCGGCGGCGAGCGCCTTGCCGTAGGCGGCCAGCACCTGCCGCTCGCGCGGATAGTCGATGGCGAGCTTGCGCATGACGGCCAGCGCCTGGTCGTTGCGGCCGTTCATCTGCAGCGCCGAGGCGTAGCGCATGGCGGTGTTCATGTCCTTGGGGTTCTTCGCGTAGGAGCGGCCGAGCGCGTCGACGCCGGCGGCCAGCTCCTGCCCCGACATCGTCGCCATCGACCGCGACGAATCGCGGGAGACCGAGCCGGTCGTCATCCGGTCCTTGCCGGCGCAGCCGGCGAGCGAGACGGCCGCCAGCACGGCGAGAGCGGCGGCGCCGAGGCGCCTGCCCGTTGCGGTCGCTTCGCGAGTGGTCGTCATCGGTCCGACGTCTCCATGAAAGATGCGGCCGGAACGGCCGGAGGCTGGAGACGAGCAATATTCCGTTAACCCTAACGGCCGGTTAACGAGGGCCTTTCCTCACGGCCGGCGGACGACCGCGATCCACGAGAAGCCGCGATGAAGCCGGCGCGCCTCGGCCTCGCCGTCGATGGAGCTTGCAAGCTCCTGCGCGACGTCGAAGAGATCGGGGCGCGGCGTGACGTGATACCAGCGCAGCCACGTATACATCGCCGCCTTCGACCAGGCGGGAAGCGCCGCCATGTCGCCGAAATCGGCGACATGGAGCTCGCCGCCCGGAGCGAGGCGGGCGGCGGCCTCGGCCATCGCGGTCCGCCATTGCGGGATCATCGACACGGCGTAGGAGATGAAGATGCGGTCGTAGCTGCCCTGGCCGAAGGTCCGGCCGGGGTCGAACGCCGCGGCGTCGGCGAGCGCGAGCCGGATGCGGCCCGCCAGCCCGGCCTTCGCCACGGCATTGCCCGCCGCCGCCAGCATCTCGCGCGAGATGTCGATGCCGTGGAAGCGCGCGCCCGGATAGCGCCGCGCCGCCCGGACGAGATTGCGCCCGGTGCCGCAGCCTATCTCCAGCACCGTGCCGCCCGGCGGCGGGTTGAGCCCCGCGATCATCGGGTCGCGGCCGACGAGGTAGAACTTGCGCGTGGCGTCGTAGAAGCCGAACCGGCGCTGGAAGCGATAGACGCGGTCCATCAGCGCGGCGTGGTCGCTTGCACCGGCCATGGGCTACTCCTTGAGGACGAGGAGGTGGAAGCCGCCATAGATCGAGGAGCGGTCGCGGGCATGGAGCGCGCGCGATTCCGCCTCGCGATAGTCCCAGCGGGCGAGCAGTGCGGGATCGACGCGGCCCCGGAGCAGGTTCTCGGCGGCGGCGGTGCGGAAGACGACGCGGGCGCCGGGCGCGGCTGTGCGGGTGATCTCGCGCCACAGCGCGCCGAGCTGCGCGTCCGACATCCAGTCCTGCGCGTCGAGCAGGACGACGCGGTCGACCGAGGCGACCGGCCTTGCGGCAAGCAGCTCGGTGACGGAGACGTTCTCGACCGACATGCGCCCGGCGCGGGCGCGCACGGTCTCGAAGTTCTCGCGCCGCAGATAGGGCGGCAGCGGCGCGTCGAAGCCGGCGCCGTAGCCGCGGCCGAAGGCCTGCCAGGCGAAATAGTTCTCCGACAGGGGGAAGTCGCAGGCCAGCCGCTCCAGCCGCGCCCGCAGCACCGCCGCCATGTCGCCGGCGGTCCCGCCCTCGCCGGCCAGCACCTCGTATTGCTGCGGCGGGATGCCGAGGCCGAACAGCGCCGCCTTGCGGCCGGTGGCCCAGCGCACCAGCCGCTTGTCGAACAGCGGCGCGATGGTGGCGTCGAAGATGCGGCGCTGCTCCTCCAGCGAGCGGGCGTCGAGCAGGCCGCGCGGATCGACGCCGTAGAGGCGGGCGACGCGATGGCCCCAGCCGATGAAATGGCCGAGCAGGCCGTGGCGGTAGAGGTGGCGGCCGAACATCGAGATGCGGCGGCGGCCCGAGACGGAGCGGCCGTCCCAGTAGGCGCGCGTGGCCGGATCGAGCGCGGGGCGGATGTAGCGCCGGTAGGCCTCGACGTTGCGCGCGTCGTCGGCGCGGCCGTAGAAGCGGTGGAACGCCTCGTAGTCCGGCAGGAAGCGCAGCGCCGCCAGCTTGAGCCGGTTGAAGGCGACATGGGCGGGGTTGAGATCGACCGCCTCGACGCGGCCGGGATCGGCGAGAAGATAGGACAGCGCGTTGCAGCCGCCCGAGGCGATGGTGACGACCGTGTTGCCCGTCGCGATGGCCAGCGCCGCCATGTCCACCTCCGGGTCCTCCCAGATCTGGGCGTAGACCAGCTTCTGGAACAGGCCCGCGAACACGGCCTCGGAAAGGCCGGCGCGCGACAGCGGGGCGTTGCGGCGCACGGCCTCGCGCAGCCTGCGGCCGGGACGTGGCTTGACGGGGGGCTTTGCGGGGGCGAGCGATGCGCTCATGCGGCCTTTCCTTGCGTGTGGTGCGGCCGGTTCGCGTTCCGGACGTGATCGAGGAACTGGCGGGCGCAGGCGTCCCAGTCGTATTGCCGCGCCTTCTGCCTTGCCGCCTCTCGCGGCACGGAGAGCGCGGCGAGAGCGGCCTCGCGCAGGTCTTCCGACAGGACGCCGCCGTCGCCGTCGCCGAGGATGTCGAGCGGGCCGGTGACGGGATAGGCCGCCACCGGGCAGCCGCTCGCCAGCGCCTCGGTGATGACGTTGCCGAAGGTGTCGGTACGGCTCGGGAAGACGAAGACGTCGGCCGAGGCATAGACCGCGGCGAGTTCCTCGCCCTTGAGCGTGCCCATGAACACCGCCTGCGGATAGCGCGCCTGCAGGCGGGCGAGCTCCGGCCCGTCGCCGACGATCACCTTGGTGCCCGGCAGGTCGAGGTCGAGGAAGGCGGGCAGGTTCTTCTCCACCGCGACGCGGCCGACGCAGAGGAAGACCGGGCGCGGCAGGTCGAGCGCGACGCGGCGGGCGGGGTCGAACAGCGCCATGTCGACGCCGCGCGACCACAGCCTGATGTTGGTGAAGCCGCGCGCCTCGAGCTCGGCGCCGAGCGAGGGCGTGGCGACGAGCGTGGCGTTGCCGGCATTGTGGAAGCGGCGCAGCCAGCGATAGGTCCAGTCCTCCGGCACCGGCAGGCGCGCGCTCAGGAACTCGGGAAAGCGCGTGTGGTAGCTGGTGGTGAAGGGCAGCCCCCGCGACAGGCAGACGCGCCGCGCGAGCACGCCGAGCGCGCCCTCGGTGGCGATGTGGATGAAGTCGGCCTTCGCCTCGTCCATGCGCCGCGCCACCTCGCCGGCCGTGGCCAGCGCGACGCGGATTTCGCAATAGCCGGGCAGCGGCACGGTGGGGAAGCCGTCGGGGCTGATGAAGGCGGTCGAGACGCCGATCCCGGCGAGCGATTCGGCGAGCTTCTCGAGGGTGCGCACCACGCCGTTGACCTGTGGCCTCCAGGCGTCGGTGACGATCAGCACGCGCATCGGCTGGCTCAGGCTGCGCGCCGCGCCACGAGCGGCACGGCCGGCGCCCTGCCCGCATTGAGCACGCGGCTGAACGCCTGCCAGTGAATCAGCTCCATGCGGCCGTCCTCGTGCTCGACGATGGCCGTGCAGCTTTCCACCCAGTCGCCGGTGTTGATGTAGGTGAAGCCGTCGAAATCGCGGATGGTCGCGGTGTGGATGTGGCCGCAGATGACGCCGTCGACGCCGTGGCGCCCGGCCTCCGTCGCCAGCGTCTCCTCGAAGCTGCCGATGTAGTTGACCGCGTTCTTGACCTTGGCCTTGGCCCAGGCCGACAGCGACCAGTAAGTGAAGCCCATCCGGCGGCGCACGACGTTGACCCGCGTCGACACCGCCAGCGCGATCTCGTAGGCCCAGTCGCCGAGGAAGGCGAGCCATTTGGCATGGCGCACCACCATGTCGTAGGCGTCGCCGTGGATGACGAGGTAGCGCCGGCCGTCGGCGGCCTCGTGGACGATGCTGTCGCAGACCTCGACGCCGCCGAAATGGACGCCGCAGAACTCGCGCAGGAACTCGTCGTGGTTGCCGGGGACGTAGATGACGCGCGCGCCCTTGCGCGCCTGGCGCAGGAGCTTCTGCACCACGTCGTTGTGGGCCTGCGGCCAGTACCAGGACGAACGCAGCCGCCAGCCGTCGACGATGTCGCCGACGAGGTAGATCGTGTCCGCCTCGTGCTCGCGCAGGAACTCCAGCAGCGCCTCCGCCTGGGCGCCTTTCGTGCCCAGGTGCAGGTCGGAGATGAACAGGCTGCGATAGCGCCGCGACGCCTCGTGCCCCGAAGAATCATGCGAGTGGTGTGTCGTCATGCGCGCTTTTCAGCACCTCGCTATGACAGGGCGATGACAGCCGCAAGCGTTTGAGATAACGCTGGAATCCGCAAACCTGCCATGGCGGCCCGAACGGCGACCCGAGCCGACGGCCGGCCGCCGGCGCGCCCGAGGAATCGCCCGACCATGTCCCCCACGCAGCCATTGACCCAGCCGTTGACCCTGACCTCCACCCCGGCCCCGGATGCGCGCAGCGTCCGCCTCGTCACCCGCGACGGCTTCGCGGATATCGACCTCGACGCCGCGGCGCGGGCCTGGGCGGCGGCCAACGGCTTTTCCGGCGAGGCGGGCAGGCTGCTCGTGCTGCCGGCGGGCGACGGCTCGGTGGCAGGAGCGCTGTTCGGCGTCGCCGACGGGCGCGACGGCTTCTCGCCGCTCGCCGCGGGCGCGCTGGCAAGGCAGTTGCCCGAAGGGTCGTGGCGCTTCGCCGAGACGCCGGCCGAGCCGGAGCTGGCCGTCCTCGGCCTGCTGCTCGGCTCCTACGCCTTCTCGCGCTATCGCAAGGCGGACGGCCGCGCCATCGCCTTCGCCGCGCCGGAGGGCGTCGACGCCGAGGCGGTCTCGCGCCGGGCCGAGGCGGTGTTCCTGGTGCGCGATCTCATCAATACGCCGGCCAACGACATGGGGCCGGAGCGGCTGGAAGCGGCGGCGCGTGCGCTGGCCGCCGCGCATGGCGCGGAGGTGAGCGTCACCGCCGGCGACGATCTCCTGGCGCAGAACCTCCCGATGATCCACGCGGTCGGGCGCGCGGCGGCCGAGGCCCCGCGTCTGATCGACCTCCGCTGGGGGCGGCCCACAGCGCCGAAGGTGACGCTGGTCGGCAAGGGCGTGTGCTTCGACACCGGCGGGCTCGACATCAAGCCGGCCTCCGGCATGCTCCTGATGAAGAAGGACATGGGCGGCGCGGCGAACGTGCTGGGCCTCGCCGCGCTCGTCATGGGCGGCCGGCTCGACGTGCGGCTGCGCGTGCTGATCCCGGCGGTCGAGAACGCGATTTCCGGCAACGCCTTCCGCCCCGGCGACGTCCTGCGAAGCCGCAAGGGGCTGACGGTCGAGATCGGCAACACCGACGCCGAGGGCCGGCTCGTGCTGGCCGACGCGCTGGCGCTCGCCGACGAGGAGGAGCCGGACCTCCTGATCGACATGGCGACGCTGACCGGGGCCGCGCGCGTCGCGCTCGGGCCGGACCTGCCGCCCTTCTTCACCGACGACGAGGCGCTCGCCGCCGCGCTGGCCGAGGCCGCGGCCGAGGTCGCCGACCCGCTGTGGCGCATGCCGCTGTGGTCGCCCTACGACAGGAAGCTCGCCTCCAAGGTCGCGGACCTGAACAACGTCACCACGGACGGCTTCGCCGGCGCGGTGACGGCGGCGCTGTTCCTGCGCCGCTTCGTCGAGAAGGCGCAAAGCTGGGCGCATCTCGACGTCTTCGGCTGGTGCCCGGTCGAGAAGCCGCATTGCCCGGTGGGCGGCGAGGCGCAGGGTATCCGCGCCATCGAAAGGGTGCTCGCCGCCCGCTATGGCGGCTCCTGACGGCAAAAAGAAACGGAACCGAAACGAATTGGCTTCATGATCGGCAGATGGCAATCGTCATGCGTCCCAGCCAGTCGCTCCGGCTCTGGCAACAGGTCACCCTTGCCGAGGTGCGCGCCGCCTCGCACGACCTCACCATGCGCCAGATGGCGATCCTGCTCACCGTCTATCTCGACCCGCCGCCGCACACGGTGCGCGGGCTGGCGGAGAAGCTCGCCGTGACCAAGCCGGTGATCACCCGGGCGCTGGACACGATGGGCGCGCTCAAGCTCGTCTCGCGCCACCGCGACGAGGCCGACCGGCGCAACGTGCTGGTGCGGCGCACGGTCGAGGGCGCGCTGTTCGTCGAGCGGTTCGGCGACGTCATCATCGAGAAGGCGGCGGAGCTGCCGCTGTGACCGGCCTCGACACAAGGGGCCTCGACCGCAGGGTGAACGCCTTCCGCCCGGACCTGGCGGACATCCGGCTTCAGGGCCGCGTCGAGGCCGCGCGCTTCACGGCCGGGCGCAGGGCGCGCGTCGCCGCGCCCGTGCTCGACCTGCGCAGCGCGCCAAGCGCCGATGCCGGCCTCGACAGCCAGCTTCTCCTCGGCGACGAGGTGACGGTGTTCGACGAGGCCGACGGCTTCGCCTGGGTGCAGGCGGCGCGCGATTCCTATGTCGGCTACGTGTCCGCCGCCGGCCTTGCGCCGGAAGGCCCGGAGCCTGGCCATGTCGTCGCGGTACCGCGCACCTTCCTCTACCCCAAGCCGGACATGAAGCGGCCGGCAACCGCTGCGCTCTCGATCGGAAGCCGGCTCACCGTCACAGGCACCACGACGACCCGCGGCACCGACTATGCCGTCCTCGAGACCGGCGAGGCGGTCGTGGCGGCGCATCTCAGGCCGGCCGGCGCGGCGGCGGACGACTACGTCGCCGTCGCCGAGACGCTGGAGCGCACGCCCTATCTGTGGGGCGGGGCGAGCGGCTTCGGCGTCGATTGCTCCGGCCTCGTCCAGCTCGGCCTGCGCATGGCCGGCCGCCAGGCCCCGCGCGACACCGACATGCAGGCGGCCTCGCTCGGCCGGCCGCTCGCCTTCGGCGACGACCTCGAGGGGCTGGAGCGCGGCGATCTCGTGTTCTGGAAGGGCCATGTCGCCATCATGCTCGACGGCGAGGCGATCATCCACGCCAGCGGCCACGCCATGATGGTGGTGCGGGAACCGCTGCGCGAGGCAGTCGGGCGCATCGCCCGGCTCTACGGCCGGCCGACCGGGTTCCGGCGGCCGGGCTGACCCGGCTCAGGCCGCATTCTGCGCGGCGAGGAAGCCCGGCAGGTCGGCGATGGAATCGAGCACCACGTCGGCGAGCGGCGACAGCGACTCCAGCGTGCCGGTGCCCGACAGCACGCCGACGGCGAGCCCGACGCCTCCGGCCCGCGCCATCTGGAGGTCGTGGCGGTTGTCGCCGACCATGGCGAGCTGCGCCGGCCGCAAGCCCGTGAGGTCGCAGAAGGCGTGCACCGTGTCCGGCGCGGGCTTGGGGTTGGCGACGGCGTCATAGCCGAAGGCGGCGTCGAACATCTGCGCCACGCCCAGTGCGAGCAGCGTGCGCTCCGCGCCGCCGGTCGAATCGTTGGTGGCGACGCCGAGCCGGTAGCCGGCTGAATGCAGCGCCGTCAGCGCCGCCTGGCAGCCGGGCAGCGGCACCGGCTCGGCGAGTGCGTGGCAGGCGGTCATCCGGTCGAACTCGTCGAGCGCCAGCCTGCGCTCGCCTTCGCCGAGATGGGCGTAAAGAAGCGCCACCACCTCCTCGTTGGTGCCGGCCGCCAGCACCGAATCGGGCAGGAAGCGCCCGGCCGCGAAGTCGAAGCCGCCGGCGGCGAGCAGCGCGTCGGCGCGCCCGCGATCCTGCCCGGCGGCGCGCAGCGCCATGACGTCGGCGGCCGCGAACCAGGTGGCGTGAAAGTCGATCAGCGTGCCGTCCTTGTCGAACAGGATGCCCCTTATGTCGGCCATGGTCCCTACTCCTTCGCCCGCAGGCTGCGCATATGCCGCACGAGGCCGGCCGTCGAGGCGTCGCGGCCGCCGGCATCCTCGCGGCCTTCCACCACGGGCAGAAGGCCGGTCGCAAGCTCCTTGCCGAGCTCGACGCCCCACTGGTCGAAGGCGTTGATGCCGAAGAGCTGCGCCTCGACGAAGACACGATGCTCGTAGAGCGCGATCAGCCGGCCGAGCGAGAAGGGATCGAGGCGGCGGTGCATCAGCGTCAGCGACGGCCGGTTGCCGGGGAAGACGCGGTGCGGCGCGATCGCCTCCACCTCGTCCTGTGGAACACCCTTCGCCAGCATCTGCGCCCGCGCCTCTTCCAGCGTGCGGCCCTTCATCAGCGCCTCCGACTGGGCGAGGCAGTTGGCGACGAGGAGGTCGTGGTGACGGGCGAGCCCGGGCTCGTGGCCCTCGGCCGCGACGATGAACTCGACCGGCACCACGTCGGTGCCCTGATGCAGGAGCTGAAAGAAGGCATGCTGGCCGTTGGTGCCCGGCTCGCCCCAGACCACCGGCCCGGTCGGCGTCGCGACCGGCGCGCCGGCGAGCGTCACGCTCTTGCCGTTCGATTCCATGTCGAGCTGCTGGAGGTAGGCCGGCAGGCGGGCGAGCCGCTGGTCGTAGGGGATGACCGCGCGCGTCGGGTAGCCGCAGACGACGCGGTGGAAGAAGCCGACGAGGCCGAGCATCGCCGGCAGGTTCCGCCGCAGCGGCGCCTCGGCGAAATGCCGGTCCATCGCGTGCGCGCCGGAAAGAAGCGCGCGGAAATGCGCCGGCCCGACGGCGAGCATGACCGGCAGGCCGATGGCCGACCACAGCGAGTAGCGGCCGCCGACCCAGTCCCAGAAGCCGAACACTCTGTCTTGCGGGATGCCGAAGGCCGCGACCTTGTCGAGCGCGGTCGAGACGGCACAGAAATGCGCCGGCACCGCCGCCTCGCCCAGCCGCCCGGCGAGCCACGCCCGCGCCGTCTGCGCGTTGGTCATGGTCTCGATCGTGGTGAAGGTCTTGGAGGCGACGATGAACAGCGTCGTCTCCGCCTCCAGCCCCTTCAGCGTGTCGGCGATGTGGGCGCCGTCGACGTTGGAGACGAAATGGGCGCGGGGGCCGTTGTGACAGGGCGCGAGCGCCAGCGTCGCCATGGCCGGGCCGAGATCGGACCCGCCGATGCCGATGTTGACGATGTCGGCAATGGGCCTGCCCGTCGCGCCGGCGATCGCGCCCGAGCGGACGCCGTCGCTGAACGCGGCCATGGCGTCGAGCACGGCGCGCACGTCGGGCGCGACGTCACGGCCGTCGACGCGCGTCGGCCGGCCGGAGAGATCGCGCAGCGCCACGTGCAGCACGGCGCGGTCCTCGGTGGCGTTGATGCGCGCGCCCGAGAACATCGCAGCGCGCCGCTCCTCGACGCCGGCGGCGACGGCGAGCGCCTCAAGCAGCGCCACCGTCTCGTCGGTCACAGCGCATTTCGAGAAATCGAACAGGAGATCGTCGAGCCGGAGCGAGAAGCGCTCGAAGCGGCCCGGATCGGCGGCGAAGGCGTCGCGCAGGTCGAGCGGCTGCCGCGTGCGGCAGTGCAGGTCGAGCGCGGCGAGGGCTTCATCGAAACGCGTGCGGTCCATCCCGGCCTCCGGTGCGGATCGTTTCGCCGAACGATCCATCTCCCTGTTTCTCCCGCAATCCCGGACGGAAGGTGCGGCGCACTTTTCCCGGGGCTGCTCGCGGCGGTTCGGCGCGGAGACTAGCAGGCGCGGCGGGATTGGAAAGCCCGTCGCGTCGCCGCGGACCGCGTGCCGCAGCCGGCGCGGCGTCATGGACCAAGAGGCGAAAGATCAGTGGTACAAATTGGTGCGATCAATTTATTTCATTGGCGCAAACCGTTGGACCAGTCTTGAATGCCGCTGGGCCAGCCGAATCCGCCCTGGCCGCCGGGAGAGAGAATCCATGTCAGCACGCACCGATCCAGCCATATGGTCCGGCCTGTTCCGCATCTCGGCCGATTCCGGCCAGACGCTCCAGGCGCAGATCCGGCAGGCGATCGTGGCGGCGATCCTCGACCGACAGATCGCGGCGTCGATGCCGCTGCCGTCCTGCCGCATCCTGGCGGAGAAGCTGGGCGTGGCGCGCGGCACGGTGGTGCTGGCCTTCCAGCAGCTCGTGGACCAGGGCTTCCTCATCGCCAGGGAGCGGCGCGGCCATTTCGTCAACCCGGAAGTGCTGACGACGCCCGGCCGCATGCGCGAGACCGCGGGTCAGCCGCCGCAGGCCGCCATCGACTGGAAGGCGCGCCGGCGCATCGCCGCCTCGGAGATGCCCGAGCCGAGCAAGCAGGAAAACTGGATCAAGTCGTCCTATCCGTTCGTCTACGGCCAGTTCGACCCGGCGCTGTTTCCGACCGCCGAGTGGCGCGAGTGCAACCGCATGGCGCTCGCCGTGCTCGAGATCCGCAACTGGGCGTCCGACATGGTCGACCGCGACGACCCGCTGCTGATCGAGCAGATCCAGGCGCGGCTCCTGCCGCGGCGCGGCATCTTCGCCAACCCGGACGAGATCATCGTCACGCTGGGCGCGCAGAACGCGCTCTACATGCTGGCGACGCTGCTGATGGGGCGCGGCACGCGCGTGGCCATGGAGGAGCCGGGCTATCCCGACGCGCGCTCGATCTTCCGGCTCGCCGGCGCCGAGGTGGTGCCGGTGCCGGTCGACCGCGACGGCATCGACCCCGAGGCCATCCCCGCCGATTGCGGCTTCGTCTTCGTGACGCCGAGCCATCATTGCCCGACCATGGCGCCGCTGTCCGAGGAGCGGCGCGCCCACCTCCTCGCCGACGCCGAGAAGCACGACCGCATCGTCATCGAGGACGGCTACGACGCCCAGCTCGTGGACGACGCGCCGCCGCAGGCGCTGCGCGGCATCGACCGCTCGGGCCGGGTCGTCTATGTCGGCTCGCTGTCGAAGACGCTGGCGCCGGGTCTTCGGCTCGGCTACATCGTCGCGCCGGCCGGGCTGATCGCGGAGCTCAGGGCGCTGCGCCGCTTCATGCTGCGCCACCCGCCGGCCAACAACCAGCGCGCCGTGGCGCTGTTCCTGTCGCTCGGCCATCACGAGGCGCTGGTGCGCAAGCTCTCGACCGCCTTCACCGAGCGGCGCAGGCGGCTGGCGCAGGCCGTGGACACCTTCCTGCCCGAATGGCGCTCGCCGGTGACGCCGGGCGGCACCTCGCTGTGGCTCGAAGGGCCGCCGGGCGTGGACACGCAGGCGCTGGCGCATGCGGCCGCCGCGCGCGGCGTGCTGATCGAGCCGGGCGCGCGCTTCTTCGACCGGCCGGAGCGGCATTCGCGCTTCCTGCGGCTCGGCATCTCCTCGATCGCGCTTCAGCACATCGAGCCGGGCATCCGCGAGCTGGCCACCGCCGCGGGCAGGCGGCCGGCCGCCGCCTGAGAGCCCATCCCCCGCGCGCCATGAACGGCGGCCAATTCGCCGCGTTGCGCCGGCGCGCGGGCTGGCTTACCGTCGGCGAAATCCCTGGCTCAACCCTGCCGGCAACGGGCGCTCCATAGTCGGCCTCCACCATCGCGGAGCCGAGGCATGCCGCCCACCGACGAGGAAGAAGGCCCTCCTGCCGCAGGCCGCAGCGGCCGCTACCGGCCGCTCTCCGACGCGGACGCCCGGCGTATCCACGACGCCGCGCTCACCCTTCTCGAAACGGTCGGGCTCGCCAACGCCCCCGCCAGCGCGGCCGAGGCGCTGACGCGCGCCGGCGCGCAGCAGGGCGGCGACGGGCGCATCCGCCTCCCGCGCAGTCTCATCCTCGACACCGTCGCGGCGGCCGCGCGCCACTTCACGCTCTGCGGGCAGGAGACGCGGCGCGACATCGCGCTCCAGGACGGGCGCGTCCATTTCGGCACGGCCGGCGCGGCGGTGCATTTCGTCGACGCCGAGACCGGCGAATACCGCGAGTCGCGGCTCGCCGACCTCTACGACGCGGCGCGCATCGCCGATGTCATGGAGAACGTCCACTTCTTCCAGCGGCCGATGGTGGCGCGCGACATGGTCGATCCCGCCGATCTCGACCTGAACACGCTCTATGCCTGCGTCACGGGCACGGCCAAGCATGTCGGCACCTCGTTCACGGTGCGCGAGAACGTAGCCCCCGCGCTCGACCTCCTCCATGCGGTGGCCGGCGGCGAGAAGGCGTTCCGCGCCCGGCCGTTCGTGTCCAACTCCAACGCCTTCGTCGCGGCGCCGCTCAAGTTCGCGGCCAATGCCTGCGGCGTGCTCGAAGCCTGCGTCGAGGGCGGGCTGCCGATCCTGCTGCTTTCGGCCGGGCAGGCGGGCACCAGCGCGCCGCCGCCGCTCGCCGGCACGCTGGCGCAGGCCGTGGCCGAGGTTCTGGCCGGGCTCGTCTACGTCAACGCGCTGAGACCCGGCCATCCGGCGATCCTCGGCATGTTTCCCTTCGCCTGCGACGCGCGCACCGGCACGATGGCGGGCGGCTCGGCCGAGCAGGCGCTGCTGACGGCGGCCTGCGCCCAGATGGCGCAGTTCTACGACCTGCCGGGCGGCGCGCCCGCCGGCATGGCCGACGCCAAGCTGCCGGACGTGCAGTCGGGCTACGAGAAGGGCATCACCGAGGCGATGGCGGGGCTCGCCGGCCTTTCCCTCGTCTACGAGGCGGCGGGCATGCACGCCTCGCTCGGCGGCTTCTGCCTCGAAAGCCTGATCGTCGACAACGACATGATCGGCCAGTGCCTCGCTTGCGTGAAGGGCATCGCGGTGACGGAGGAGACGCTGTCGGTCGAGACCATCGCGCGGATCTGCCTCGAGGGACCGGGCCACTATCTCGGCTGCGAGCCGCTGCCCGCCCCCGCCTGCGAGCGGCGCTATCCGGCCTTCGCCGACCGCCTCGGCGTCGGCGACTGGCTGGAGGCAGGGCGGCCGGACATCCTGCGGCGCGCGATCGCCGAGAAGCGGCGCCTCCTCGCCGGCCATTTCCCGCGCCACGTGCCGCGTGCGGCCGACGACGCGATCCGCGCGCGCCATCCGAACATCCACCTGCCGCGCAGCGCAATGGGCTGGTAGCGGCCGATAGACGGCGAAGGAACGGGCCGGCCGGATCGTTCAATTTTAACTCAAATTATACCCTGTTCCGCATCTGCGGCCGGTTGCGGCATTCCGCATGGGAACCTTTCACCGCCGGGCCGGGTTTTCCCCCTGAACCCGGAAACAGGAACCATGACTGCGACGAGAAACGACAAGAAAGGCGAGGCCGGACTCTCCGATCTGATCCGCAAGGAGATCGGCAGGGGCGACAACCACCGGCACTTGGCACGCCTGCCTGCCTTCGCGCCGCAGCGCGACCTGCCCGACCGGCTCTATGCGCTTCTTGCCGAGCTCGACCGGGCCGAGGGCGAGGCCGCGCACGGCGCGACGCCATGAGCGGCGGAAGCGGCGCCTATTCCGCCAGAAAGGCGCGCAGCAGCGCGATCTGGGCGTCGTCGGCCAGCGTCGGGGCATGGCCGCAGCCGGCGACGACGTGCAGCGCGGGGCGCGGGCCGCGGCGCGTCATCTCTTCGGCCACCGGGGCGGCCAGAACGTCCGAGCTTTCGCCGCGGATCAGCAGCGTCTTCGCCTCGACCGCGTCATAGGCGTCCCAGACGTCGAGATCGGCCTTGTGGTGGGTGAACTGCGACACGATGTGCGGGTCGTAGTGCACGGTGATGCGGCCGTCGTCGGCGCGCCGCGCCGAAGTGTCGGCCATGCGCCGCCAGAAGGCGTCGGTGTTGTCGCCGAACGGCGCGTAGTTCGTCCGCAACCAGGCTTCCAGCTCCGCCACCGTGTCGTAGACCGGCGGCGTGCCGACGTAGGAAGCGATGCGCTCGGCGCCGGCCGCCGGGATGTCGGGCCCGATGTCATTGATCACGAGATGGGTGATGCGGCCCTTGAGCGGGCCTGCCGCCAGCGTGACGCCGATCAGCCCGCCCATCGAGGTGCCGACCCAGCGCAGCCGGTCGATGCCGTGGCGGGCGAGGATGCCTTCCGCGACGCGGCCGAAATTGGCGTAGGAATAGTCGGTGCGGTAGTCGCGCGCCCAGCTCGAAAGGCCGCGGCCGAGCGTGTCGGGGCACAGCACGAAGTAGGTGTCGGACAGCGCCTCCGCCGCCTCGTCGAAGTCGCGGCCGGTGCGGGCCAGCCCGTGCCACATGACGAGGGCCGGGTTGCGCGGATCGCCCCATTCGGTGACATGGACCTCGAAGCCCTCGGCCTCGACATAGGTCGAGCGGGGGGTGGAGCGTGGGGTCGTCATTTATGCCCGCCCTTTCCCATCAGCGTGCCGGCGATGCCCGCCGGGAAGAAGTAGACCAGAAGGATGAACACCACGCCGAGCCAGAGCAGCCAGCGGTCGGGGTTCAGGAGATCGGGCAGCAGCGGCAGGTCGGCCGTGGCCGCCGCGCCCGCCGCCATCACGTCCTTGAGGTAGTATTGCGCGAGCGTCATGGCGGCGACGCCGATGACCGCGCCCCAGAGCGTGCCCATGCCGCCGATCACCACCATCAGCAATATGTCGAGCATGATGTCGAAGGACAGCACCACGTCCGGGCCGGTATACTTCAGCCACACCGCGCGCAGGATGCCGGCGAAGGCCGCGATGACGGCGGCGATGCAGAAGATCGCGGTGCGGTAGGCGACGACGCGGTAGCCGATGGCCTCGGCGCGCATCTCGTTCTCGCGGATCGCCTCCAGCACCGTGCCGAGCGGCGAGGCGACGATGCGCAGCATGACGAGGAACAACACGAAGGACGAGACGAAGACGAAATAGTAGTGGGCGACGCGGCCGTTGAGCGCGACGCCGAACAGGCGCAGCGCCCTGCCGTCCTCGCCCTCGACCAGCGCCTGCGCCGGCGAGAACAGGCGCGGGACGGTGAAGGTCATGCCGTCCTCGCCGCCGGTGAACTCGGAAAGCTGGCTCGCCAGCACCATCATCACCGAGGCGGCGGCCAGCGTGACCATGGCGAAGAAGATCGCCTTCACGCGCAAAGAAAGCAGCCCGATCAGCACGGCGAGCATCACCGCCGCCAGCACGCCGAGCGAGCCGCCGAGGAAGATGGCGTCGAAGCCCGGCCCCATCGCCTTCAGCGCAATCGCGGTGCCGTAGGCGCCGAGGCCGAAGAACATGGTGTGGGCGAAGGAGACGATGCCGGTATAGCCGATGAGGAGGTCGTAGCTGGCCACGAGCACGACGAAGACGCAGATGCGCGCCGCCACCTCCTGCGCCCGCACGTCGGGGAACAGGAACGGCGCGAAGGCGAGCGCCAGTCCGATCAGGAGCACGACGGCGTAGACGAGGAAGCGGCCGGCGAGATGGCGCCGCGAGACGACGGGAACGGTGCCGGGAAGGATCGCTGCGTTCGACATGGCCTAGCCCTTCACCGCCGGCTTGAGGCCGAAGGGCCGCCACAACAGGATCGCCATCATCAGGATCATGTTGGAGGCCAGCGACATCTTGGGGAACAGGAAGGCGACGTAGTTGGCCATCAGGCCGACGAGGATGGCGCCGAGCAGCGAGCCCTCGATGGAGCCGAGGCCGCCGATGATGACGACGATGAAGACGAGGATCATCATCTCGGCGCCGATGGCGGTGGTGATGAGGCTCTGGTAGCCGGCCCACATCGCCCCGCCCATGGCGGCGAGCGCGGAGCCGGCCATGAACACGGCGATGAACAGGCGGTCGATGCGGAAGCCGAGCGCCTCGACCATCTCGCGGTTCTCGACGCCGGCGCGGATCAGAAGGCCGATGCGGGTGCGGTTGAGCGCGAAGTGCATGGCGACGTAGACGGCGAGCCCGAGCAGGAAGGCGAAGATGCGGTAGATCTCGATCGAGACGTCGCCGATGACGATGGAGCCGGTCAGCACCGCCGGGCGTGGCACGGGAACGGGCGAGCCGCCCCAGACCATCAGGATGATCTCGTCGGCGACGATCAGCGCGCCCATGGTGATGAGGATCTGGCGCAGATGATCCTTGTAGACCGGCTTGACGATGACGCGCTCGAACGCCCAGCCGGCAAGCGCGCCGAAGGCGGTGGCGGCGGCGATGGCCGCCATCAAGGCAAGGATGTTGAGGACGGCGTTGCCGCCCGAGACCCAGACGCCGAGCGAGGCGAGCACGCTCGCGGCAATGAAGGCGCCGAAGGAGACGAAGGCCGAATGGCCGAAGTTCAGCACGTCCATCAGCCCGAAGATCAGCGACAGGCCCGAGGCCATCAGGAAGATCATCATGCCCATGGCCAGCCCGGCGACGGTGAGCGTCACCCAAGTCGAGGGCCGGCCGATCAAGAGGAAGGCGATCAGCGCCAGGATCACCGGCAGGAGCATGACCCCGCGGAAGCGCTCGAAGGTCGCGGAGAGCGTCTTCATCATCTCAGTGCGCCTCCATCGACAGGCTGAGGAACTGGTTCTGCAACGCCTCGTCGGCGGCGAGCGCGGCCATCGAGCCACGATGGACGATGCGGCCGTCGTCGATGACCGCGACCGTCTCGCCCAGCGCCCGGGCGAAGTGGAAGTTCTGCTCGACCAAGAGGACGGTCGTCTCCTTCGCGATCTCGCGGAAGGCGTCGATCATGGCGCGGATGATCGCCGGCGCCAGCCCTTTGGTCGGCTCGTCGATCAGGATCAGGTCGCGCTTCTCGATGATGGCGCGCGAGATCGCCAGCATCTGCTTCTGGCCGCCGGAGAGCGCGTGCGCCTGGTTGCGCCAGAATTTTTCCATGGCCGGGAACAGGGAAAAGACGCGCTGGAGGCGCTGATCGTCGAAGCGGCCTCCGGTGGCGGCGAGCCGCATGTTCTCCTCCACCGTCAACCCGCCGAAGATGCCCATGTTCTCGGGCACGAAGGCGACGCCGAGGCGCGCGATGTCGGGGGTGGAGAGCGCGGTGATGTCGTGGTGGCGGAAGACGATCGCGCCCTTTCGCGCCCGCCACAGGCCCATGATGGTTCGCAAGCTGGTGGTCTTGCCGGCGCCGTTGCGGCCGAGCAGCACATGCACGCCGCCCTCCGGCACGTCGAGCGTCACGCCGTGCAGGATATGGTATTGCGCGATGTCGGTGTGGACGTCGTCGAGGCGCAGGATCGCTTCTCTCATTGCCTGTCCCTCATGCCACCTCCTCGGCGCCGAGCCCGAGATAGATGTCGCGCACGATGGGCAGCGCCATCACCTCGGCCGGCTTGCCGTCGGCGATCAGCGCGCCGTTGTGCAGGACGACGATGCGGTCGGCGAGCGCGCGCACCACGTCCATCTTGTGCTCGACCAGCAGGATGGTCTTTCCCGTGTCTTTCTTGATCTCGGCGATCAGCTCGAGGATCGCCGGGGCCTCGTCCACCGACATGCCGGCCGTGGGCTCGTCGAACATGAAGACGTCGGGCTCCATCGCCGCCAGCATCGCCACCTCGAGCTTGCGCTGGTCGCCGTGCGGCAGCGCGGCGGCGGGAAGATGCGCGACGGACGAAAGCCGCGTCGCCTCGACGAAGGCATAGGCCTTGTCGCGGATTTCGGTGAGCGCTGCGGCGCGCGACAGGATGCGGCGGCCCTCGCCGGCGCGCGCCTGCACGGCGAGCCGCACGTTTTCCAGCACGGAGAGCTTGGGGAAGAGGTTGGTCAACTGGAAGGCGCGGCCGATGCCGAGCTTGGCCCGCGCCGACGGCGACAGGTCGGTGATGTCGGCGTCGCCCTTGAAGATACGGCCCTCGGTCGGCTTCAGCTGGCCGGAGACGAGGTTGAACCAAGTGGTCTTGCCCGCCCCGTTCGGCCCGACGATCACCGTCAGCTCGCCCGGCCGGAAAGCGCAGGTGACGCCGTCGACGGCGGCATGGCCGCCGAAGCGGATCGTCAGGTTCTCGGTGCGGATGGACGGGGTGGACACTGCGATCACTCGTTCGGAAAAGTCAGCGCCGCCCCTCACCTGCCTGCCGGCATCCTCTCCCCGCAAGCGGGGAGAGGATGATTGGCCGCGACGTTGCAGCTTCCCCTTCTCTCCGTTCACGGGGAGAAGGTGCCCGAAGGGCGGATAAGGGGTGGCGCCGACCTTGACGACTATTCCTGGTTGTTCC
>JALHFU010000390.1:0-1538 GCA_022838525.1 Hyphomicrobiales bacterium
CGGCGTCGATGGTGATGAGCTGACCGGTCGTCGTCGTCGCGTCCACGGCAAGAAAGACCGCACCCCTGGCGATGTCCTCGGCGGTCGACACGACGCCGAGGGCGGAGGCCTTCATGAAATTGCTCTTGATCGTCGCGAGCGCTTCCTCGGTCAGCGCGTCGTCGAACCAGCCGGTGTCGATCATGCCGGGAAGCACGGCGTTCACCCGCACCTCCGGCGCCAGCAGCCGCGCCAGCGCTAGGGTCAGGCTGTTGAGCGCGCCCTTGGAGGCGATATAGGCGAGCGACGTGCCGTTGCCGTTCTTGGCGGCGATGGAGGAGATGTTGACGATCGCGCCCCGGCCGCCGGCGGTCAGCCACGGCGCGGCCGCGCGCGCCATCTGGTAGGGGCCGAGAGCGTTGACGGCGAAGACGCGCTGGAAATCCTCGGCGTTCTGGGCGTCGAGATCGGAAAGCCGCGTGAACTGCGTCGCGCCCGCGCTGCAGACGAGGGCGTCGATCCGGCCGAACCGCTCCGCCGTCGCGGCGGCCATCCGCCTGCAGTGCCCGTCGTCCGCCACGTCGCCCTGCAGCGTCAGCGCCTCGACGCCGTGCTCGCGGCAATCCCCGGCCACCTGCTCGGCTTCCGCGGCCTTGCTGCGGTAGTTGATCGCGACGTTCCAGCCGCGGGCGGCGAACAGTCTGGCGGCTGCCGCGCCCACCCCGCTGCCGCCGCCGGTGATCATCGCTACCCGCACAGTGCCGTCCTCATGCGCCATGGCTCACAACCTCGCGCCCGCCCTTCGTGAATCCGTCAATCGACCGTCACGACGACCTTGCCGGCGACGCCGCGCGTCGCCAGCATGGCGATTGCCGCGCCGGCCTCCCCGAACCCGAAACGGGCATGGATCAGGGGCTTGATCCGGCCGGCGCGATAGAACTCGACCAGCTCGCCGACCGCGCGCTGGTGCCCTTCGGGGGCGCGCTCGATGGCCGCGCCCCAGAACACGCCGCGTATGTCGCAGCTCTTCAGCAGCGGCAGATTCAGCGGAATGCTCGGGATGCCGGCCGGGAAGCCGATCACCAGATACCGGCCTTCCCAGGCGATGGCCCTGAGCGCCGGCTCGGCATAAGCGCCGCCGACAGGGTCGAAGACGACCGCGGCGCCGTCCTCGCCGCAGGCGGCCTTGAAAGCCGCGGCCAGCGCCTTCTGCCCGTCGCGCGCAGCGGGCGGCTGCGGGGGGTAGAGCACGGTTTCGTCGGCGCCGGCGGTCCGGGCGACGGCCAGCTTGGCCTCGCTGGAGGCGGCCGCGACCACGCGCGCGCCCATCGCCTTGCCGAGCTCGACGGCCGCGAGCCCGACGCCGCCGGCCGCCCCCAGAACCAGCAGGGTTTCACCGGGCGCCAGCCGGGCGCGGTCCCTGAGCGCGTGATAGGACGTGCCGTAGGTCATGAGGAACGCCGCCGCCTCGTCGAACGGCATCTCCTGCGGGCATGGCGAGCATTTGCCGGCCGGCACGCAGACATACTCCGCGAGGCCGCCCCAGCCGGCCATCGCCA
>JALHFU010000391.1:0-1957 GCA_022838525.1 Hyphomicrobiales bacterium
GTAGAGCGCCTGGCCGCCGCCATGGTTGAGCCAGCCGAGCTGCTCGATCGGACCGAGGCCGAGCGGCTGCGAGCCGAACAGCAGGATGCCCTTGGACTTCGATCCCCAATAGGCCGGAACCGCGTGATAGAGCTCGGCCGTGCCTTCCGCGACGGCGTCGAACACGCCGGGGCCGGGCACGATCTCGTTGGCGCCGAACAGCTCGACGACGATGCGCCCGCCCGACAGCGCGGTGATGCGGTCGGCGAGCATCTGCGCCGCGATGCCGGGGCCGGGCAGGTTGCGCGGCCATGCGCTGACGAGGCGCCAGCGGCGCACGTCCTGGGCGATGGCCGGGGTGGCGAGGGTGGTCGCGGCCGCGACGCCGGCACCCGCTGCGGCAAGGAATTCACGTCTCTTCATGGCTTGGTCTCCCATTGGTGGTTCAGTCGTTCCGCTGGCGCTGCCGCCGGTCGTTCCCGTTCCGGCGCATGCACCCGAATGTCGGGGCAGGACCGTGAGACTTCTCGTCCTTCTTGCAGGCCGGCTTCCGCCTCGCTGGCGCGTTTCCCGTTCCTGTCGCTGCCGGTCGGGCCGCCTCGCGGCAATCGCCGCTCAACGTCCGCCGGGCGTCCGGCCCGTCCCGGTCTCGCTTGCTCCCCTTCAAGATATCGAGTTATGTATGCACATATTTGGAGGTGCTTCCGCTGTCAACGAAAAGCTGCGTATGGCAAGGCGTCGCATGCCATGCGCGATTCGTGCGGCCGCTCATCGAGCCTGTGGAATCCTGACGATGCCCCAGCCTGTCACCTGGCAGACGATCCAGAACGAGGCGCTGCGCCGCATTCGCGACCGCGAGTGGAAGCCGGGCCAGATGATCCCGCACGAGGCGAACCTCGCCGAGGAGCTCGGCTGCGCGCGGGCCACCGTCAACCGGGCGCTGCGGGAGCTGGCCGCGGCGGGCTTTCTCGAGCGCCGCCGCAAGGCGGGGACCCGCGTCGCGCTGAACCCGGTGCGCAAGGCGACCTTCGACATCCCCATCATCCGCCACGACGTCGAGGGGCGCGGCGCGAAGCACGGCTATCGCCTGCTCGACCGCGCGATGAGGACGACCCCGGCCGAGATCTCGGAAAAACTTCGGCTGCCACCGAAGACGCGCCTGCTGCACATCGCCGCGCTGCACCTGGCCGACGGCGCGCCGTTCTGCCTCGAGGACCGCTGGGTCAATCCCGACGCCGTGCCCGAGCTGGAGACGGCGGACCTTGCCGCCGTCAGCGCCAATGAGTGGCTGGTGCAGAACGTCACCCTGTCGGGCGGCGGCATCGAGTTCTTCGCGATGCCGGCGGACGGCCGCCTGGCGGACATTCTCGGCTGCGCCGAGGGCGCGGCACTCTTCGCCATCGACCGCACCACCTGGGCCGGCGCCACGCCGATCACCGCCGTCAGGCTGACCTATGCCCCCGGCTACCGCATGGTGACGGCGATCTGACGGCGTATACCCGCCCGCCGGCGCAGCCCGCCATTCCCGAACGCTTCCCCGTTGTCATCCCGTCATGCCCAGGCCGGCCGTCGTGCCTTCCCCTTTCGGTCCGCCGTGCCGGCCATCGACCGTTCCGGTCGGTTTCCCGCAATGCTATGGAGCTTCATGGGGCAGGGGAGGCGCACCTACATTCCACGCATTGTCCGACTGTGCATCCTGAACAATTTGTCGGCGCAGGCGATGAAAGCCGCATCTGGTGGCTTGGCATGGCGATCCGGATCGACTAGATGAGCGCGGTGCCGGGGTGCATGCGTTTCCCGGCGCGTTCGGAGAGGTGGCCGAGTGGTTGAAGGCGCACGCCTGGAACGCGTGTATGCGGGAAACCGTATCGAGGGTTCGAATCCCTCTCTCTCCGCCACTTGCCCCCGCGAAAGCGTTCTCCCCATCTGGCTCCGGCCGGATTTTCTCGTTGTTTTCGAGGGTTATGCGCGATGGGCT
>JALHFU010000392.1:0-1533 GCA_022838525.1 Hyphomicrobiales bacterium
GCCGGGGCGAAGGTGGTTTCTCTCGAGGATGCGCCCGGCCTGGAGAAGCTCGAATTCCGCGAGGGCGGCCCGTTCGAGGCGCATTCGCACGGCGACGACGCCCATGACGAGGGCCACGGGCACGGCGAGGACGGCCATGACGACCATGCCCATAATGACGATCATGCCCATGGCGACGATGCCCATGACGGCCACGCGCATGACGACGGCCACGCGCACGATGACGGCGATGCCGACGCGGATCGTGCCCATGACAGCCACGACCACGGCAGCCGCGATCATGCCGGCCACGACCATGACGAGCACGACCTCCATATCTGGCTCGACCCGGTCAACGCCAAGGCGCTGGTGGCCGAGATCGCCCGCGTGCTCGGCGCGGCCGACCCCGACAATTCCATGCGCTACCGCGCCAATGCGGTGGCCTATTCCGGCCGGCTCGATGCGCTCGTCGCGGAGGTGGAGGCGAA
Organism: Hyphomicrobiales bacterium; assembly: GCA_022838525.1. Classification (GTDB taxonomy): domain Bacteria; phylum Pseudomonadota; class Alphaproteobacteria; order Rhizobiales; family Rhizobiaceae; genus Aerobium. The sequence goes on from JALHFU010000392.1 coordinate 468, forward strand.
GGTCGCCCCGGTCAGGGACAGGCCTGTCGTGGTCTTCCACGACGCCTACCAGTATTTCGAGAAGCGTTTCGGCGTGAACGTCGTCGGCTCGATCACGGTCAGCCCCGACGTGATGCCGGGCGCGCAGCGCCTGTCGGAGATCAGGGCGAAGGTGCGGGAGCTCGACGCCGGCTGCGTCTTCGCCGAGCCGCAGTTCGAGCCCAAGCTGGTCTCGGTGGTGACGGAAGGCACCGGCGCGCGCACCGGCGTGCTCGACCCGCTCGGCGCCGACGTCGCCGACGGCCCGGACCTCTACCCGACGCTCATCCGCAACCTCGCCGACTCCCTCGTCGGCTGCCTGTCGGACGCCGGCTGAGGCGCCGGCCTCCGGCACCGCTCGGCCTCGGTCCGCGGGGCGGGTTCAGCCGATGGAAAGCACAATATGCCGAATCGGCAATCGGGTGCTTGTGTTTCGCGCGTAATGAAGCTATCAGGCCCACGTTTCCGTGGCGCCTTGCGCGCGATCCGGAAAGCCGCTTTAGCTCAGTTGGTAGAGCACATCATTCGTAATGATGGGGTCGCGTGTTCGAGTCACGCAAGCGGCACCACTTCCCGGTTTTCCCACGTCTATGGACGTCTGGAGAAATTCCGAAAATCCAAGGAATTCCAGAAGATTACGTCCAGAGGCGTTTTCCGGCATCCGTTGGCATCCAGAAAATTTGTTGGTATGCTTGTTGGTATCGAAATGACGGTACCAAACACGGACCGGCACATGGCGACGGACAAACTCAGCGATGTGGCGCTGCGATCGATCAAGCCGCGCGACAAACAATTCAAGCTTTCGGACGGCGGCGGCCTGTTCCTGCTCGTGAACCCGAACGGCAGCCGCTTGTGGCGACTTGCCTATCGGTTCGGCGGTCGCCAAAAGGCGCTCGCTCTCGGTTCATACCCGGCGACGTCGCTTTCCGAAGCGCGGGAAGCCCGCAGGAAAGCAAAGGGGCTTCTCGAGGCCGGCACAGATCCAGGCCAGGAGAAGAAGAAGCGCAAAGCCGCCGTCAGGGCTGCAGAAGAGGCCGCAGAGAACACC
>JALHFU010000143.1:0-7972 GCA_022838525.1 Hyphomicrobiales bacterium
CTACAAGCTGGTGGAGAGGCGCCTGCAGCGCGCGGTGCATCTGCGCTTCTCGCTGCCGGCCGACCTGCCGTCGGCATTGACGAAGGCGATCAAGCGCGCGGACCAGGTGGCGGCATGGTACGAGGCGACGCGGCTCGCCGGCTTTTCCGAGGTCGAAGCGCAAAAGTTCTTCGGCCGGCCGCGCAACATCACCAGCGACGGGCTGGCGCTGGAACCGCTGCCGACGCGGAGGGCGCAGGACGCATTCCTGGCGCGCTTCGCCGAGATCGAGGCGGCACGCGCCGGCTGACGCCGCCCGGATGCCCTCGCAAGGTTCGCGCTGCGGGCCAACAGGTGCTATGGTGTGAAAATGCGCGCAAGCGGAATCGTGCTCTTTGCGGCCGCGACCCTCGGCCTCGCCACAGCGGCGGATGCCGCCTGCCCCGAGCGCGTGGGCGTCGGTTTCGGCGACACGCTTGCCTCGATCGCGCGAAGCTGCGGCATCAGCGTCGAGACGCTGCGCAGCGTCAATCCCGGCCTCACCGCGGACACGCTGCAGCCGGGCACCTTCGTCGTCGTGCCGCGCCCGGCGCTGCCGTCGCCGATGTCGCGGATCGGCCGCCCCTCGGTGCGCATCGCGCCATCCCTCGTGCCGCCCGCCACCGGCATCTCGCCGTCGACGACCGTGATCGAGCCGCCGAAGCGGCCGGTCGTCCGGCGGCTCGATCCCATGCCGGGGTTCGGCGAGCAGCCCGGGCTCCTGCCGGGCCACCTGCCGCTGCCAGGGCATTTCCCGCCGCCGGGCCATTTCCCGCCACCACCGGGGCACTTCCCGCCGATCCGCTGAGGAAACCGTTCCACTTCAATGGAATTGAACGGTCGATACGCTCAATTCATTTCCCATAAACGCAAATCTCGACTAGCGTGCCGCTCCGTTTTCCTGGAATCCAGCACATGCCTTCTGCCTCCTCCGCCCAGCCTGCCGCCTCGCGGCTTCCGTGGCTCATCATCGCCTGCGGCTGCGCCATCGCGCTGCTGACCTTCGGCCCGCGCTCGGCGATGGGCTTCTTCCAGCTGCCGATGCTGGCCGAGAAGGGCTGGGATCGCACCACCTTCGGGCTGGCGATGGCGATCCAGAACCTGGCATGGGGCTTCGGGACGCCGATCTTCGGCGCGCTCGCCGACAAGTACGGCACGTGGCGGGTGCTGGCGCTGTCGGGCGCGATGTATGCGAGCGGCCTCGTCATCATGGCGAACGCCGATTCCGCGACGATGCTGCATGTCGGCGGCGGTCTGCTGGTCGGCCTCGGCGTCGCCTCGGGCTCGTTCGGCATCGTGCTCGCAGCCTTCGCCCGCAACGTGCCGCCGGAGCGGCGCAGCTTCGTCTTCGGCCTCGGCACGGCGGCCGGCTCGGCCGGCATGTTCCTGTTCGCGCCGCTGAGCCAGGGGCTGATCTCGGCCTATGGCTGGTACGACGCGCTGGTGGTGATGAGCGTGATGATGCTGGTCATCCCGGTGCTCGCCATCCCGCTGCGCGGCAATTCCTCGTCCGGCAGCCAGGCGCAGGCCGCCTACCGGCAGACGGCGGCGCAGGCGCTGCGCGAGGCGCTCGGCCATCGCTCCTACCTGCTGCTGGTCGCCGGCTTCTTCGTCTGCGGCTTCCAGGTCGCCTTCATCACCGCGCACTTCCCGGCCTATATCTCCGATATCGGCATCGAGGCGCGCTATGCGGTGATCGCGCTGGCGCTGATCGGCTTCTTCAACATCATCGGCTCGCTCGCCGCCGGCGTGATCGGCCAGCGCTATTCGAAGCCCTATTTCCTCGCCTACATCTATCTGGCGCGGTCGGCGCTGGTGACGGCCTTCCTGCTCCTGCCGCAGACGCCGGGGACGGTGATCGTCTTCGCCGTCATCATGGGGCTCCTGTGGCTGTCGACCGTGCCGCCGACCAACGCGCTGGTCGCCATCATGTTCGGCACGGCGCATCTCGGCATGCTCGGCGGCGTCGTGTTCTTCTCGCACCAGATCGGCTCGTTCCTCGGCGTATGGCTCGGCGGCTATCTCTACGACACCTTCGGCACCTACGATCCGGTGTGGTGGCTGGGCGTGGCGCTCGGGGTGTTCGCGGCGGTCGTCCACTGGCCGATCCAGGAGCGCGCCGTCGAGCGGCCGGCGCTGCAGCCGGCCGAATAGCGCATCACGCCTCCCTGGCCTCGTCCGCGCCGACGGCGCCCGGCAGCATGCGCTGGTAGAACATGCCGATGCCGATGAGCACGGCGCCCAGCCCCATGAAGGACAGCGCCCGCAGCACGCCCTCCAGCTCGCGCATGTCGTAGAGGAAGACCTTGGCCACCGCGAGCACCACGAGCACGGCGGAGCCGAGCCTGAGCGAGCGGGAGCCGAAGCGCAGGCCGGCGACGAGCACGGCGACGCCGAGCGCCAGCCACACCGCGGAATAGGTGTAGGTCTCGACCGCGCCCATGCCCTTCCACGCGCCGATGAATTCGCCGTGGAACAGGCGGCGGATCGACAGGCTGACCCAGGCGAAGGCGAGCGCCACCGCGCCCGAGGCGAGAAGCGCGACATACCAGCCGGGCCGCAGGCCGCGCGCCCGCCAGGCGAGCGCCGCCAGCGCCGCCGCCGGCAGCAGGTAGGCGAGCAGCAGCAGGTTCAGCACCGGGATCGTGCCCGTCGAATCGTTGGTGAACAGCGGATTGAGCGCGACGAGGTGCGAGGAGGCGATGGAAAGCACCGACAGCACGCCGAGCCCGATCGAGCCCCAGCGGAAGACCGGGCTCGGCGAGCGACGGTCGAGCGCGAGCAGGATCGCGCCGCCGCCGATCATGATCAGGCTGTAGATCGCCTGCTCGGCGAGCGACGGCTCGCCGGCATCGATGACGCCGCCGTTCATGGCGTGGCGCACCAGCATCGCGGCCCCCACCAGCGCGAACAGCGCCGCGAAGGCCTCCATGGCGAGGCGCGGCCTGCCGCCGGTGGTGCGCGCAAGCTGCCAAGCGGCATAGGCGAAGGCGGCGGCCGGCAGGAAATAGCCGGGGGTGAGCGCGTTCATCACCGGTGTGGGCGACAGGGCGTGCGCGCCGGCAATGGTGGGGTCGATGCCGATCCGCACCAGCGTGACGGCCGCGAGCCCGGCCGAAGCCCAGCCCAGCACCGGCCATGTGCGCAGGCGCGTGGCGGCGGCGGGAAGGGCTGCGGCAAGACCGGTGAGGACGGTGGTGAGCACCGGGCCGAAGCCGGCAAGGAGCGCGACGGACAGGCTTGCCGCCGCCCCGGCGACCAAGAACGACACGGCCCAGCCGCCCGCCGCCTCCGGCGTCTCGGCGCGGGCGACCAGCTCGGCGGCGACGGCGAGCACCGCGGCGAGCGCGAAGGTCGCGGCGGCGAAGCGCCAGTCGACGTTGAGGTCGCCGGTCGCCAGCCATGCCGTTGCCAGCACCCAGAGCGGCACGACCGCCGCCCAGAACGCCCATGCGGCGGCGCGGCGCGGCGTGGCGGGAACGCTGACGCGCGCCATGGCCGCGCCCGCGGCGAGGAACAGCCCGGCGAGCAGGATGGAATAGCGCAGGAAGGCGTCGTCGCCCGGCTGGAGCCAGATGCCGTCGAAAAGCAGGCGGCCGTAGAGAACGTCGATGCCGACGCTGCCGCCGAGGATCGCCCACCCGGCGATGAACAGCATGGCGAGCCCGGCGGCGTGGAGGAGCGGTCCGGCGCGCTCGCGCCATGCGGCGGCGGCCAGGGCTGCCGCGAGCATGACCGCGGCGCCGTGGCCCATGCCGACCGGCGCGCCGTCGAGGCCGCGCGCGAGGAAGACCGCGACGACGAACAGGAAGAAGCCGGCGGCGACCGAGGCGGCGTCGGGCCGGCGCTCGCTCTCGTGCGCCCGCGCCAGCCACAGGCCGGCGAGCGCGGCGATGCCGACGAGGTTGAGCAGCGTGACCGGCGCGGCCTGGAGCGCGTAGGCCTCCACCAGATAGGCGAGGCTCCACAGGCCGCTGCCGACGAAGGCGGCGGCCGAGAGAAAGCGCCACCGGCGCATGGCGGCCACCGCAATGGCGGCGGCCAGCACCATAGAGAGATAGCCGAACAGCGTCCACACCGCCGGCGAATCCGAGGAGACGAGCACCGGCGTCAGATAGGAGCCGAGGAGGCCGAGGCCGGCCAGCGCCTGCCCGTGCAGCAGCGCCAGCGCCATGGTGCCGAGCGCGATCGCGGCAAGCATGACGAAGGCGGTCGCGGTGCCGATGAAGCCGTAGATCGCGTGGGCGGCGAAGACCGTCGAGAACAGGGTGAAGGTCGCGGCCGCGGTCAGGATCGCCGGCACATAGGCGCCGTTGACGCCGGCGACTGGCGCGCGGAAGCCGCGCCGGCGCGCAAGCTCGCCGGCGACGGCCAGCAGGACGCCGAACAGCGCGGCGCCGGCAAGCCGGACGCGCGGGCCGAAGATGCCGGCCTCGATCGAGTAGCGGACGAGGAAGACGCCGCCCAGCGCCAGCGCCAGGCCGCCGATCCAGACCGCCCAGCGCGTGCCGAGCGTGGTCTCGAGATCGCGCCGCGGCGCGGCCTCCCGCGCGGCGGGAGCCGCCTGCTCCGCTTCTGCCTCCGCAGCATCCTGCGTGTGCGCGGTAAGGCTGCCCCACGGGCCGGCCGCCGCCTCGGCCGGCTCCGGCTCGCCGGAAGGCACGGCAGAGAGGTCCGCTGCCGCTTCCTCGGGCGCCGCGGCGGCACCGGTCGGCTCCTCGCCGAGAGCGGGGATGGCAGCGGGGGCGGGCATTGCGGCTAGGTCGCCCGCGAGCCGGGCGCGAAGGGTCGCGAAATCCTGCTCCAGGACCTTCAGGCGCTGGTTCTGCTTGCGCAGGATGACGCCGGCGACGATGAGGGCGATGACGACGATCAGTTCCATTGCGGCCCGCTTTCTCCGTCGTGAAAGGAAGACGCCCCCCGGCGCTGCCTGCGCCTGCGGTCAGGTCATGGCTGCAGGCGCGACATGTGGAAGATCGAGCATGTCTCGGTGCCGAAGGCAAGCAGCCTGCCCTGCCCGTCCACCAGCCGCGCCTCGGACACGGCGAGCGTGCGCCCCTTGTGCACGACCTTGCCCTCGCAGGTGACGATGCCGGTCTGCGGCGTGATCGGCCGGGTGTAGTTGATCTTCATCTCGGCGGTGGAGAACGCTTCGCCGATGCCGAGCATGCTGTGGACGCAGCAGCCGAGCGCGGAGTCCATGATCGTCGCGGCCCAGCCGCCATGCACGCCGCCGAGCGGGTTCAGGTGCCGCTCGCCGGGCAGGCCGCGGAAGACGGCCCTGCCCTCCTCGACCTCGACGAGCGCGAAGTTCATCCGCGCGGCGATGGCCGGGGCCGGATAGTCGCCGGCGACGACGCGGCGCAGCAGCTCGAGGCCGGTCCGTTCGGCGAGGTCGGCATGGGGGATGCTGCCGAGACCCAGTCGTGAGACATGGCCCGGGAAAAGTTCGACTTCACTGCTCATGCAGCATTTTCTCCGTGATGATGCGAAAGGTGCTTGCGCAGCGCGGCGAGGAAGCCGGCGCGCGCCTCCGGCGCCTCGAGCCCGCGCGGCTCGAAGACATGGCGGCCGAAGAAGAAGGCGGTGAGCCGGAAGGCCTCCTCCAGCGCGCCGAGATCCGGCCGCAGGCCCGCGCCGCGCCGCAGGAAGGGCGGCAGCGGCAGCATCCTGTCGGCCCAGGGCGCGCCCGCCTCGCGGCTGACGGCGCGGCCGGACTTCGGCGAGACCCAGGCGAGGTCATCGTTGCGGCCGGTCGCCGCGCATTGCCCGAGGTCGAGGCCGAAGCCGAGCTCGTCCAGCACCAGAAGCTCGAAGCGCACCACCAGCTCGCCCGCGGCGGCCGGATCGTCGAGATGGCCGATCAGCAGCGCCAGCATCTCGTAGAGGCCGGCATGGGGATCGCGCTCGGGCAGCAGCCTCAGATGCGCGGCGACGGTCTGCAGGCCGTAGACGCCGCAGGCGCTGTCGAACAGCCGCGCGGCGTGCAATTCGAGCGGCTCCACCTGCCAGAGCCCCAGATGCTCGTCGAGACGGGCGCGCCAGACGAGATCGACGCGGTTGCCCGGCTGCAGCACAGGCTGCATGCGCCGCGAGCGGCCGCCGCGCACGAGGCCGAGATGGCGGCCGTGGGCGCGCGTCATCACCTCGAGGATGGCGCTCGTCTCGCCATGCTTCCTCGTGCCGAGAATGATTCCCTCGTCGCGCCATTCCATCGGCGAAGCCTTCCACCAACAGGGCCGCGAATTCAAGGCGGGAACGCTTCGCTCTTGCCACCGCCGAAAATATCTGACTTAAGTCAGAGAATGGAACACACGGATATCGAACAGCTTCGCCGCTTCAACCGGGCGGTGACATTGCGCATCGGCGTCCTCGACGGCAGCTATCTCGGGCGCGGCCGGCCGCTCGGGCAGGCGCGCCTTCTGTTCGAGATCGGGCCGGAGGGCGGTGACCTGCGCCTTCTGCGCGAAAGGCTGGGCCTCGATTCCGGCTATATGAGCCGGCTGCTGAAGTCGCTGGCGGCCGAAGGGCTCGTCGCGGTCGAGGACGACCCGGACGACAAGCGGCGGCGGCGCCTCAGCCTCACGGCCAAGGGCCGCGCCGAGCACGCGGCCTATGATGCGCTGTCAGACGATTTCGCGCGGTCGGTCCTCGGCCCGCTGAGCGCGGCGCAGCGGTCCCGCCTCGTTGCCGCGATGGGCGAGGTCGAGCGGCTGATGACGGCGGCGGCCGTGACCATCGCCGTCGAGCCGGACGACAGCGCCGACGCGCAGCTCTGCGTCGAGGCCTATTACCGCGAGCTCGACCGGCGGTTCGAGCGGGGGTTCGATCCGGGCAGCGGCGGATATGCGAGCGGCGCGGCGGCCGAGAAGGGATGCTTCATGCTCGCCCGGCTCGACGGCCGGCCGGTCGGCTGCGGCGCCGTGCGGGCGCTCGACGCCGAAACGGGCGAGATCAAGCGCATGTGGATCGCGCCGCAGGTGCGCGGCTTCGGCCTCTCGCGGCGGCTGCTCGACGCGCTGGAGGCGCAGGCGCGCAACCTCGGCCTGAGGCGCGTGCGCCTCGACACCAACCGGGCGCTCGGGGAGGCGCAGGCGCTCTACCGCAAGGCCGGCTACCGCGAGATCGCGCGCTACAACGACAACGCCTATGCCGACTTCTTCTTCGAGAAGGAGCTTGCCGGCTAGGGCGCAATGAGTCCGGATCGGCTCCGCATCAGTGCCGTCATCCCGGCCAAGGCCGCGAAGCGACCGCCGAGCCGGGACCCATTGACGGGAACATCCCTGGGCGCGGCCCGGTTCAGGGTGCAGCGCGTCGTAACGCCCCAAACCCGTCCTGCTCTAACCGGGGAAGTCCAGCCCCATCTCGCGGTAGCGCTCGGGGTCGTCGCCCCAGTTGTCGCGCACCTTGACGAACAGGAACAGGTGCACCGGCTGCTCGAGGATTTCGCCGATCTCCTTGCGCGCGGCCTGGCCGATGGCGCGGATGGTCTCGCCCTTGTGGCCGAGCACGATCTTCTTCTGGCTGTCGCGCTCGACATAGATGACCTGCTCGATGCGCACCGATCCGTCCTTCTTCTCCTCCCACTTCTCGGTCTCGACATGGGAGGAATAGGGCAGCTCCTGATGCAGCCTCAGATACAGCTTCTCGCGGGTGATCTCGGCCGCGAGCTGGCGCATCGGCAGGTCGGAAATCTGGTCCTCGGGGTAGTACCACGGCCCTTCGGGCAGGCGCTGCGCCAGCCAGTCGAGCAGATCGCGGCAGCCGGAGCCGGTGAGCGCCGAGATCATGAAGGTGCGCTCGAACTCGGCCCGGGCGTTCGCCTCGGCAGTCAGCTTCAGCAGGGTCTCCGGCTTCACGCGGTCGACCTTGTTGAGCACCAGGACCTTCGGCTGGCGCACGGCTTCGAGATTGGCGAGGATGGTCTCGGCGTCGCCCTTGAGGCCGCGCTCGG
>JALHFU010000393.1:0-1520 GCA_022838525.1 Hyphomicrobiales bacterium
TGATGATGGGGACACTGCTGCCGATGGCGCTGATCCTGCCTGCGGGCGCACTGCTGATCTGGCTTTCGGTGCGCAGTGGGCTCGCACCGCTCGACCGCATGGCACAGGCCCTGTCCGAGCGCCATGCCAACGACCTGCGGCCGCTCGGCCTCAGCGAAACCTCGACCGAATTGCGTCCGGTCCTTGGCGCGATCAATGGCCTGTTCGGTCGCGTCGACGCCGCGCGCGAACGGGAGAAGAGCTTCACCGCCTTCGCTGCGCACGAACTCAAGACACCGCTGGCGGGCCTCAAGACGCAGGCGCAGATCGCGCTGGCGAGCGACGATCCGCAGACACGCGACCATGCCCTTTCGCAGATCGCCGCCGGCGTGGACCGATCGGCCCGGCTGGCGCGACAGCTGCTCGATCTGGCCGCCGCCGATGCGGGCGGCGAAGAGACCGGCGCGGGTGCTTCGTCCGTGCGAAGCGTGGTTGCCGAAGCCTTGCTTGCCGTCGAGCCACTGCGCGCGCAGCGAAAGATCGTCATTACCGTTGCGGACGGGCAGGACGCGATAGTAGCCTGCGGACAGATGCTTGCGATCACCGCGCTGCGCAACGTGCTGGAGAATGCGGTTCTCCATTCGGAGACGGGTGGCGAGGTTTACGTATCTGCCGCCGTTGGAACCGACATCACGGTGACGGTTGAAGACAGCGGTCCCGGCATAAGCGATGCCGAACTTGCCCATGCCGGCGAACGCTTCTTCCGTGGCCGAAACCAGCTCCCCTCCGGCACAGGGCTCGGCCTTGCCATCGTGGACACGGTGATGAAGCGCGCGGGCGGCGGTTGGCATATTGCAAACCGCGCGGAAGGCGGGTTGCGCGTCAACCTGACATTTCCACCCGCCTGACGTTCGGTTCAGCCTTTCATGCGCTCGCGCGCGTCCTTCACCACCTGACGGAACCCGGCTTCGTCGAGAGCCGAGGCAACCAGAAACGGACCGACGATATAGGCGGGCGTGCCGCGAAGCCCGATCATGTCCGCCTGATCCATGTTGCGGCCGAGCAGGCCCGAAATCATCGCTCCCTCGGCCTGCGCGCGCTGCTCGAGTTCGGAAGCGTCGAGGCCTGCCGCCTCTATCGCCGCCTTCATCACGCCGACTTCCACGCGCCGGCCCTCGATGCCCATCAACGCGTGATGGACCTGCTCGTAGCGCCCCTGCCGATGGGCGGCGAGTGCAAGCTGCGCCCCGACGACCGAGGCTTCCGTCAAGATCGGCCAGTCCTTGTAGACGAGGCGAATGTCGTCGTCCTCGCGAACAACCTTGTCCAGAGGCAGGGCGGCGCGTTTGCAGAACGGACAATTGTAGTCGAAGAAGGTGATGATGGTCAGTCCGCCTTCCGCATTTCCCCCGGTCGGCACGTCGGGATCGTTGAACAGCATCTCGGTGTCCGGCTGCTGTGCCGCTGCGCGAAACCTGCCGGCGCCCAGCAGCAGTCCTGCCGCGCCCATGCCGGCAAGCACGCTGCGCCTCGACGGTCGC
>JALHFU010000006.1:0-38338 GCA_022838525.1 Hyphomicrobiales bacterium
TACCGCTGGCCATCGACATCCTCGCCGACATCCTGACCGACTCGCTGTTCGACCCGCGCGAGCTCGAACGCGAGCAGCACGTCATCCTGCAGGAGATCGGCGCCGCCCACGACACGCCCGACGACGTGGTGTTCGACCGCTTCACCGAGACGGCCTTCAGCAACCAGGCGCTCGGCCGCTCCATCCTCGGCACGCCGGAGACGGTCGAATCCTTCACCTCGGCGCAGCTTCGCGCCTTCATGGAGCGCCAGTACGGGGCCGAGCGCATGGTGGTGGTGGCCGCCGGCGGCGTCACCCATGACGAGTTCGTGCGCGAGGTCGAGAAGAAGCTGGGCTCCTTCCGCCCGCACGCGACGAGTGAGCAGCATCAGGCCGCGGCCTATGTCGGCGGCGACTACCGCGAGGGGCGCGACCTGATGGACGCGCAGATCGTGCTCGGCTTCGAGGGCCGCGCCTATCACGTGCGCGACTTCTACGCCTCGCAGGTGCTGTCGATGATCCTGGGCGGCGGCATGTCGTCCCGGCTGTTCCAGGAGGTCCGCGAGAAGCGCGGCCTGTGCTACTCCGTCTATGCCTTCCACTGGGGCTTTTCCGACACCGGCGTCTTCGGCATCCATGCCGCCACCGGCAAGGAGGACATCGCGCGGCTGGTGCCGGTCGTCGTCGGCGAGCTGCGCCGCGCCGGCGAGGACATCACCCAGGAAGAGCTCAACCGCGCCCGCGCGCAGTATCGCGCCGGCCTGATGATGTCGCACGAGAGCGCGGCCAGCCGCGCCTCGCAGATCGCGCGGCAGATGCTGCTGTTCGGCCGCCCCATCGGCCGACCGTGGCGGCGATCGGCCCGGTCTCGGCGCTGCCGGCCTTCGAGGCCATCGGCGACAGCCTCTCCGGCCTCGCGCCGGCGCAGCACAAGCTCGCCGTCTGACCCTTACGGGACATGCTCGCGCTCCCCTTCTTTCGCCGCGAGCCGCAGGCGCTGAAGGGCGAGCGGGTCATCCTCCGCGCGCCCCGGTCGTCCGACTATCTCGAATGGGCCGCGCTTCGTCGCGAAAGCCGCGCCTTCCTCGAACCGTGGGAGCCGCGCTGGTCCGACAACGAGCTCGACCGCGAGGGCTGGCGGCGGCGCCTGCGGCGCTATCGCGAGGATTTCGTCGCCGGAACGGCACTCGCCTACCTGATCTTCGAGAAAGCGACGGGGCAGATGGTCGGCGGCATCACCATGGGCAACATCCGCTACGGCGTGTCGCAATCGGCCCAGATCGGCTACTGGACCGGCGAACGCCATGCCGGACGCGGCTACATGCAGGACGCCGTGCGCACGCTCGTCGCCCATGCCTTCGGCACCATGAGGTTGCACCGCATCGAAGCGGCCTGTATTCCGGGCAACGTGCGTTCGATCCGCGTGCTTGAAAAAGCCGGATTCACGCGGGAAGGACTTCTGCGCTCCTACCTGCGGATCAACGGGGTCTGGCAGGATCACTACATCTACGCCCGGATCGCCGGCGACGAGCGGCAAGGCGGAAGCGAGACGAGAGGCTGAGCGGTTGACGGCGACGAAGCGAACGGGGCGACGGCTCGCAAGCGCTTTCCTGGCGCTGGTCTTCGCGGTGTTGACCCTGCCGGCGATGGCCATCGAGCCGATCAAGATCTCGCGCGAGGACGTCGCGCTCGACCTGTCGCGGGCCGTCGAGCTCTACCGCAACCAGGGGCAGAACTTCCAGGTCTCGACCGCGCCCGGCATCGACGGCATCGTGCGGCGCATCGAGGTCGAGGCGCTGGACGAGCGGTCGAGCGGCGACTGGGCCGTGTTCGCGCTCGCCAACACCACAGACCGCCAGCTCGACCGGCTGATCGTCGCGCCGCACTACCGCCTCGTCGGCTCGGGGCTGATCTGGCCGGACCTCGGCTCGAACCGCATCGCCGCGATCACGCCGAGCGAAGGCTTCGCGCTCGACCGGCAGGCCAGCCGCGACGCCGACATCTTCCTCGTCACGCTCAATCCCGGCTCGATCGTCACCTTCATCGCGGAGCTGTCGTCGCCGCGGCTGCCGCAGGTCTATCTGTGGGAGCCGGAGGCCTACAAGGACACGATCAACTCCTACACGTTGTTCCGCGGCATCGTCATCGGCATCGCCGGCCTGCTGGCGCTGTTCCTGACCATCCTGTTCGTGGTCAAGGGCACGTCGATGTTCCCGGCGACGGCGGCGCTGTCGTGGGCGGTGCTGGCCTATATCTGCATCGACTTCGGCTTCCTGAACCAGGTGATGGAGATCACCGCCGGCAGCGAGCGACTATGGCGCGCCGGAACCGAGATCGCGCTCGCCGCGACGCTGGTCGTCTTCCTCTACACCTATCTCAACCTCAACCGCTGGCACCTGCATTTCAGCTACGGCGCGGCGACCTGGGTGCTGGCGCTGCTGCTGCTCTCGGGCGTGCTCCTGTTCGACCCTTCCGTGGCGTCGGGCATCGCGCGCTTCTCCTTCGCGCTGACGGCGGCGGCCGGCATCGGCATCGTCACCTATCTGTCGGTCAAGGGCTACGACCGCGCCATCATGCTGGTGCCGAGCTGGCTGATGATCCTCGTGTGGCTCGCCGGCTCGTGGATGGCCGTCACCGGCGCGCTCGACAACGACATCGCGCAGCCGGCGCTGGGCGGCGGGCTGGTGCTCATCATCCTTCTGATCGGCTTCACGGTCATGCAGCACGCCTTTGCCGGCGGCGCGCTGCATCAGGGCCTGTTCAGCGACATGGAGCGGCAGGCGCTCGCCGTCACCGGCTCGGGCGACACGGTATGGGACTGGGACGTGCTGCGCGACCGCGTCGTCACCAAGCCCGACGTCTCGCGCCAGCTCGGCCTGCCGCAGGGCAGCCTGCACGGCCCGGCGCGCAACTGGCTGCCGGCGCTGCATGTCGACGACCGCGACACCTTCCGCACCACGCTCGACGTCATCCTCGAGCACCGGCGCGGGCGCGTCTCGCAGTCGTTCCGCATGCGCGGGGCCGACGGCCACTACCACTGGTTCACGCTCAAGGCGCGGCCGATCATCGGCTCGGACGGCGAGATCATCCGCTGCGTCGGCACGCTGGTCGACGTCACCGAGCAGAAGAAGGCCGAGGAGCGGCTGCTCCACGACGCCGTGCATGACAACCTCACCGGCCTGCCGACGCGCGAGCTGTTCCTCGACCGGCTGGAGGCCGTCATCGCCATCGCCAAGGCCGAGGAGAAGGTGCGGCCTACCGTCATCGTCGTCGACATCGACCGCTTCAAGCAGGTCAATGACGGCCTCGGCATCTCGGCCGGCGACACGATCCTGCTGACCATCGCGCGCCGCCTGCACCGGCTCCTGAAGCCGCAGGATTCGCTGGCGCGCTTCAGCGGCGACCAGTTCGCCATGCTGCTCTTGTCGGAGCAGGAACCGGCCCGCGTCGCGGCCGTCGCCGAGGCGATGAAGAAGGCGATCAACGCGCCGATCACCTTCGCCAAGCGCGAGATTGTGCTGTCGGCGTCGCTGGGGCTCGTGTCGTGGACCGCCTCGCAGGCCAATGCCGGCGACATGGTCAAGGATGCCGAGCTCGCCATGCATCAGGCCAAGCGCTTCGGCGGCGACCGCATCGAGCCGTTCCGGCCGGCCTTCCGCTCCGTCGGCACCGACCGGCTCCAGCTCGAATCCGACCTGCGCCGCGCCGTCGAGCGGCAGGAGCTCAGGCTCGCCTACCAGCCCATCGTGCGGCTCGAGGACCGCTCCATCGCCGGCTTCGAGGCGCTCCTGCGCTGGGAGCATCCGCGGCGCGGCGCGATCCCGCCCTCCGACTTCATCCCCGTCGCCGAGAGCTGCGGCCTCATCGTCCAGCTCGGCCTCTTCGCCATGCAGCAGGCGGCGGACGACCTCGCCATGTGGCAGAAGCAGATCGGCGAGGTGCCGCTTTCCGTCTCCGTCAACCTGTCGAGCCGGCAGCTGATCCGCCGCGACCTCGTCAGCGACGTGCGCTCCGTGGTGGCGCGCGCCAACATCAAGCCGCGCTGCTTCCGGCTGGAGCTGACGGAATCGCTGGTGATGGACAACCCCGAGCAGTCGGCCCACATCCTCGGCAAGCTGAAGCAGATCGGCATCGGCCTGTCGCTCGACGATTTCGGCACCGGCTACTCGTCGCTCGCCTATCTCACGCGCTTCCCCTTCGACACGATCAAGATCGACAAGAGCTTCATCGACGACACCAGCCCCAAGCGCTCGGTGCTCCTGCGCTCGATGGTCGGCATGGCGCACGAGCTCGGCCTGTCGGTGGTGGCGGAAGGTGTGGCCGACGAGAACGACGCGCTCGAATTGAGGCAGATGGGCTGCGAATACGTCCAGAGCTTCATGTTCGGCCCGCCGGTGCAGGCCGACGCGGCACTCAAGCTGCTGAAGGAGCAGTTCCCGCTGGTCAAGGCGTAGGGACGAGCCCGGCGTGGCAAAAGCGCCGGACGCCTGTCGCCGTCATCCCGGCGAGGCCTGCGAAGCGGCCGCCGAGCCGGGCTCCCTTGAGCGGCGCGGCCGGGTGCCGGGTTTTCGCGACATCGCCGCCATGCCAGGGCAAGGACCGGGCCGCGCCCGATGATCTTGCGGCCAATGGGTCCCGGCTCTCCCTCGCTTCGCTCGGTCGTCCGGGATGACGGCGGCGAGGTCGGCGCGCGCTTTTCCGGTTGCGACGCCCGGGTCAGGCGTGGCCGGCCTCTATGCTCAGATGCGCGGGGTCGATGCCGATCGAGGCGAGGATGCGGTCGTACTTCCGCTCGATGTCGGGGTCGAACAGGAGATCGACGCTCGCCGGGCAGGTCAGCCAGCCGTTCTCGGCGATCTCGTGTTCGAGCTGCCCCGCGCCCCAGCCGGAATAGCCGAGCGCCATCAGCGCGTGGCGCGGGCCCTGCCCGGTCGAGATCGCCCGCAGGATGTCGACCGTGGCGGTCAGGCACACCTCGTCGGAAATCGGCATCGACGATTCGACCATGTAGTCGTCGCTGTGCAGCACGAAACCGCGGCTGCGATCGACCGGGCCGCCATGGCGCACCACGAGGTCGCGCGCCTTCGCCGGCAGCCGGATCGCCTGGCTTTCGTCGACGATGCCGAGCTGGACCAGAAGGTCGGGGAACAGAAGCTGCTGGGCCTGGTTGATGATCAGTCCCATCGCGCCCTCCTCGCTGTGGGCGCAGATGTAGATCACCGAACGCGCGAAGCGGTCGTCCTTCATCCCGGGCATGGCGATGAGGAACTGGTCGTCGAGGAAGCCGCCGCGCACGGCGCTTTTCTTTCTGCCCAGCAGGTCCATGGACAAAGGCTAGCCTGTTTCCCCGCGGCAGAAAAGGGGACCGCGAAGCACGATTTTCGTGATGGCCGCGACCTCACCCCGGCCTCACGCAATTATGATGGCCCGATGATGGACTTGGCGCCGGACACGGTTGCGAAACCGCACGGATACGACCAAATTCGCGCCATGCGAAAGTCGCCCCTCCTGCCCTGCCTGCTCCTCGCGCTTGCGTCCGCTTCCGGCGCGCAGGCCGGGTCGAGCGGCTGGCACCACGTCGAGGGCGGCTCGATCCGCATCGTCACCAGCGGCGCGCCCGACGAGGCCGGCCATCTGCGCGGCGCGCTCGAAATCAGGCTCAAGCCGGGCTGGAAGACCTACTGGCTCGATCCCGGCGCATCCGGCGTGCCGCCGACGCTCGAGGCCTCGGCCGGCAGCAGGGAGGCCGGCGTCGAGATCGGCTTTCCGACGCCGCGCCGCTTCGACGACGGCTATGCGCTGTGGGCCGGCTACGACGAACCGCTGGCGCTGGCGCTGACGCTGACCCTGCCCGAGGCGGACGCGCCGACCCGGCTCGACGCCAGCGTCTTCCTCGGCGTCTGCGAGACGATCTGCATTCCGGTGCAGGCCACGCTTTCCTTCGATCCGCGCTCCGGCACCCACGATCCGGACCATGCCGCGGTGGTCGACAGCGCCTTCGCGGCGCTGCCCGCCCCCGCGGGAAACGGCTTCTCGGCCAGGGTGGTCGAGGTCAGGGACGACGCCATGGTGGTGGAAGCGACGCTGCCGGACGGCGCCCGCGCGCTCGACCTCTTCGTCGCCGGCACGGAGACGCTGGCGCTCGGCACGCCCGAGAAAGCGGACGGCGCCGCCGGAGCGCAGTTCCGCGTGCCGGTCGAGACCCGCGTCGGCAAGGCCCGCGAGGAAATGACCTATACGCTCGTCACCGACAGGGGCGCCGTCACCGGGACGATGCGCCTGCCCTAGCGGAAGGCCGATTGCCATACCGGCCGCGACCCGCTATCGGTTCGTGATCGCCCCCCTCCCCAACCCCTTTCCCGATCAGAGGTGAAGCATGACCATCGCCGTTGGCCAGAAGCTGCCGGACGTGACCTTCAAGACCAGCACCGCGGACGGCCCCAAGGAGCTTTCCACCGCGGACGTCTTTGCCGGCAAGAAGGTCGTGCTGTTCGGCGTGCCGGGGGCGTTCACGCCCACCTGCAACAACAACCACCTTCCCGGCTATCTCGAGAACCGCGACGCCATCCTCGCCAAGGGCGTCGACCAGATCGCGGTCGTGGCGGTCAACGACGTGTTCGTCATGTCGGCCTGGGCGCGCTCGACCGGCGGCGACGGCAAGATCCTGTTCCTGGCCGACGGCAGCGGCGACTTCGCCAGGGCGGCCGGCCTCGACCTCGATCTGGCCAAGGCCGGCCTCGGCCTCAGGCTCAAGCGCTTCTCGGCCATCGTCGAGGATGGCGTGGTCACGGCCCTCAACATCGAGGACGTGCCGGGCACGGTCGCCAATTCGGGCGCCGCGACGATCATCGAGCAGCTCTGACGCGCTGCCTTTCCGCTACCGGTTCCGCCAACCCCTCACCGCCTCGCTTCGCTCGGCACCTCTCCCCGGAAGGAAGAGGAAGAAGCGGAAACGTTGCGGCCAGCTTTCCTCTCCCCTCTGGGGAGAGGATGCCGGCAGGCAGGTGAGGGGTCGCAACTTCGGCGGTCAGGACCCGACCGGCCCGGCCGCCTTCTTCGCCTTCCTGAACGGGGCCATCGCGAGGCGGGCGAGCTCGTCCGCCCGCTCGTTCTCGGGGTGGCCGGCATGGCCCTTCACCCAGTGCCACGTCACCTTGTGACGGCGGCGGGCCTCGTCCAGCGCCTGCCACAGCTCGGCGTTCTTGACCGGCTTCTTCGCCGCCGTCTTCCAGCCGTTCCGCTTCCAGCCCTCGATCCAGCCGGAAATGCCGTCCTTGACGTAGTTCGAGTCGGTGTGGAGATCGACGGCGCACGGCTCCTTCAGCGCGTTCAGCGCTTCGATCGCCGCCATCAGCTCCATGCGGTTGTTGGTGGTCTCGGCCTCGCCGCCCGACAGCTCCTTCTCGACGCCGTTGAAGCGCAGGATCGCACCCCAGCCGCCGGGGCCGGGATTGCCGGAGCACGCGCCGTCGGTGAAAATCTCCACCCGCTTCATGCCGGGTCGAGCCCGTATTCGGTCGCCGAGACGATCTGGCGGTGGAAGCGCATCTTGCGCACATATTCGAGCGGGTCGCGCTTCTTCACCATCGCGCCCTCGGGGCCGTGCAGCCAGTCGTAGAGCCGCGTCAGCATGAAGCGCAGCGCCGAGCCGCGCGCCAGAAGCGGCAGCACCGCCACCTCCCCCGGCGTCAGCGGCCGCACGCTCTGGTAGCCGGCCAGAAGCGCCGTGCCCTTGGTCAGGTTGAAGGCGCGGTCGCGCTCGAAGCACCAGGCATTGAGGCAGGTCGCCACGTCGTAGGCGAGGAAATCGTTGCAGGCGAAGTAGAAGTCGATCAGTCCCGAAAGCCGCTCGCCGAGAAAGAAGACGTTGTCGGGGAAGAGATCGGCATGGATGACGCCGGCGGGCAGATCGCCCGGCCAGCCGATCTCCAGCGCGGCGAAATCCGCGGCCACCTCGGCGCCGAGCCCGACCTCGACCTCGTCGGCGCGCTCGCGGCAGCCTTCCCACAGCGTGCGCCAGCCCGGCAGCGACAGGGCGTTGGGCCGCGAAAGCGGGAAATCCGCCCCCGCGACGTGCATGCGGGCGAGCGCCTCGCCCACGGCCCGGCAATGCGCCGCCGTCGGCCGGCGCGGCCACATGCCTTCGAGAAAGGTGATGATCGCGGCCGGCCGGCCGGCGAGCTCGCCGATCACCGCGCCGTCGCGCCGGTGCACCGGCAGCGGACAGGTCACGCCACGCTTCGCCAGATGCTCCATCAGGCCGAGGAAGAACGGCAGGTCGGCCCGCTCGACGCGCTTCTCGTAGAGCGTCAGGATGAAGAAGCCGCTCCCGGCATGCAGGATAAAGTTGGAATTCTCCGTGCCCTCCGCGATGCCCTTGTAGGACAGAAGCTCGCCGATGTCGTACTCGCGCAGGAAGGCCCCGAGCTCGGCCTCGGTGATGTCGGTATAGACGGCCATCAGGCGCTTCCGTTGACGAAGGCCATGTCGGCGGCGGTCAGCTCGACATCGCGCAGGGCGCGGTTGACGGGGAAGTTCTCCGTCTCCTCGGCGGTGATCGCGAGTTCCACCTTGACCTCGAAGCGCTCGCGGAAGGCGTCGATGATCTCGTCGACGATGATCTCCGGCGCGGAAGCGCCGGCCGACAGGCCGAGGACGGCGATGTCGCCGATCTCCTGCCACGGGATTTCCGAGGCGCGCTGGACGAGCAGCCCGCGCCGGGCGCCGGCGCGCTCGGCGACCTCGACCAGCCGCTTGGAGTTGGACGAGTTGGGCGCACCGACGACGAGGAACAGGTCCGCACCGGGCGCGGCCTCCTTCACGGCGTCCTGCCGGTTGGTGGTGGCGTAGCAGATCGATTCGGCGGCCGGCGCCTGCAGGGCGGGGAAGCGCGCCTCGAGCGCGCGGATGATGCCGGCGGTATCCTCGACCGACAGCGTCGTCTGGGTGACGAAGCCCAGCGCCTGCGGATCGGCGGGCGCGATCCTCGCCGCGTCCTCCTCGGTCTCGACCAGCGTCACCGCGCCCTCCGGAAGCTGGCCCATCGTGCCGATGACCTCGGGGTGGCCGGCATGGCCGATCAGCAGCACATGGCGGCCCTGGCGGTGGTGGCGCATCGCCTGCTTGTGCACCTTGGAGACCAGCGGGCAGGTGGCGTCGAGATAGAACAGGTTGCGCGCCTCGGCATCCTGCGGCACCGATTTCGGCACGCCGTGGGCGGAGAAGACCACCGGCCGGTCGCCATGCTCGGGCGGGATTTCGGAAAGCTCCTCGACGAAGACGGCCCCGCGCTCCTGCAATCCCTCGACCACATAGCGGTTGTGGACGATCTCGTGGCGGACATAGACCGGCGCGCCGTATTTCTTCAGCGCCAGCACGACGATCTGGATGGCGCGGTCGACGCCGGCGCAGAAGCCGCGCGGGCCGCAGAGCCGGATCGTCAGGGGTTTCTTCATGGTTCTTCCTTCGGGCGTTCGCCACGCAGATGGCGGCTGGCGCCCCCGCCTGTCAAGTCGCCGCCAGTCAAGTCGCGGGACGCCGTCTGCGCCACAGCCAGACGCCGAGCACGCCGGCGAGCGCGGCGGCAAGCCCGTACCACGTCACGGCATATTGCAGGTGGCTGTTCGGCAGGTCGATCAGGGTGACGCCGCCCACCGGCAGGCCGCCGGGATTGGGCGCATCGTCGGCGTCGATGAAGAAGCCGAGATAGTCCTCCCGCGTGCCGACGCCGGCGCTCGACGCCATGGCGTCGAGATCCTTCCAGTAGAAGATGTTCTTCGCCGGGTCGTTGTCGGGCATCAGCGAATTGGGCTTCTCCTCCACCCGGTTGCGGGCAAGGCCGGTCACGGTCTGCACGCCCTCGACCTGTCCTTCGGCGCGGCTCGCGGGGTCCTTGCGGTCGAAGGGGACGAAGCCGCGATTGACGAGGACGAGGCGCCCGTCGCCGAGCGCGAGCGGCGTGAAGACGAAGTAGCCGGACTGGCCCCGGTGGGTGGCGAAGAAATGCCGCTCGCCCTCGTGGCGGAAGGTCCCCGACACCGTCACCGGCCAGTAGTCGACGTCGCCCGCATCGGCGAGGCGCGCCTCGATCTCGGCCAGCGGCCGCGGCGCGGAGGCGATGCGCTCGTCGATGGTGGCGATCAGCCCCTCCTTCCAGTGGAGCCGCTGCACCTGCCATGTGCCGAGCGCCAGAAGCACGGCGAACGCGGCGAGCCCGAGGATGACGAGCAGGACCGCCCCGCCCCGCCCGGAACCGGCGACCTTCTCCGCGGTCATGACCGGCCGTCCAGCCGCCCCTCGGCGGCCTTGTTGCGGTACTGGAGCACGATCAGCAGCCCCTTGATGACGCGCAGCGACACGAGCGACAGCACCAGCGTCAGCGGTATCCACAGCAGGAAATGCAGCCACAGCGCCGGGCCGTAGGACACCTCCATCCACAGCGCAAGGCCGACGACCACGAAGCCGATGAGCAGGATGACGAACACGGCCGGGCCGTCGCCGGCATCGGCGAAGGAATAGTCGAGGCCGCAATTGCCGCAGCGCTCGCCGACGGCGAGGAACCCCTTGAACAGCCGCCCCTCGCCGCAGCGCGGACAGCGGCCGGATAGCCCCGCCTTCACCGGATCGACCGGCGCCCAGATGGCGGTGTCGCCATCGTGGCCGTCCTTGGGGGCGCTCTCGTTCATCGCTTCACTCCGTTCGGCCTTGCCGCATGCGAAGGGGCGGCCGCGTCGCCACGGCCGCCCCTGATGTATCCTCTCGGAGGCTCCGCCTCAATGGACGGCGATGGTGCCGCCCGCCGAGCCCCAGACGTAGATGGCGGCGAAGAGGAAGAGCCAGACCACGTCGACGAAATGCCAGTACCAGGCGGCCGCCTCGAAGCCGAAATGCTGCTTCGGCGTGAAATGTCCCGCCATTGCCCGGAACAGGCAGACGAGCAGGAAGACGGTGCCGATGAGCACGTGGAAGCCGTGGAAGCCGGTGGCCATGAAGAAGGTCGCGCCGTAGATCGACTCCTTGAAGGCGAAGGGCGCGGCCGCGTACTCGTAGGCCTGCACGCAGGAGAACAGCACGCCGAGCGCCACGGTGAGCGCGAGGCCCCAGATCAGGCCCTTGCGGTCGTCGTGCAGCAGCGCGTGGTGCGCCCAGGTCACCGTCGTGCCCGACAGGAGCAGGATGATGGTGTTGTAGAGCGGCAGGTGGAAGGGATCGAGGACCTCGATGCCCTTCGGCGGCCACACGCCGCCGGTGTATTCGGTGCGCAGGACCTGCTGCGCCTCGCCGGGGAACAGGCTGGCGTCGAAGAAGGCCCAGAACCAGGCGGCGAAGAACATCACCTCCGAGGCGATGAACATGATCATGCCGTAGCGCAGGTGCAGCGACACGACCCGCGTGTGGTGGCCCTCATGCGCCTCGCGGATGGTGTCCGACCACCAGGCGAACATGACGTAGAACACCAGCGCCAGGCCGACGAAGAACAGCCACGGCGTGGCGAGCGGGATGCCGAGCAGCGAGAAATCGAGGTTGCCCTTGAGATACTGCATCCAGCCGATGCCGCCGATGGCGAGCACGAAGGCCGCCACCGAGCCGAGGAACGGCCACGGGCTCGGGTCGATGATGTGATAGTCGTGTTGCTTGGCGTGGGCGTCTGCCATTCTATCCCCCGAGTTTACTGTCGGCATTGGGTACCTTGCTTTCCGCAGCGGCCGAATTCCGCGATCCGGCCCTGTCGAGCGGGAAGAAGGTGTAGGAAAGGGTTATGGTGTTGATGTTCTTCAGCTCCGGCACATCGACGATGGCCGGATCGACGTAGAACACGACCGGCATGTCCATGGTCTCGCCGGGCGCGAGCTCGGTGTCGGTGAAGCAGAAGCACTCCACCTTCATGAAATAGGCGCCGGCGAGCTGCGGCGTGACGTTGAAGGAGGCGCGGCCGGAGGTCGGCTGCGAGAAGACGTTCTTCGCCTCGTAGGCGACCTGCGTCGTCTCGCCGATCTTCAGCGTCACGTCGCGCGCCACGGGCTTGAAGTCCCACGGCAGGCCGCCGGCGACGTTGGCGTCGAAGCGCACCTTGATCTCGCGGTCGAGCACGACCTGCGAATACTGCGTCACGCGCTGGGTCGTGCCGCCGTAGCCGGTCACGCGGCAGAACAGGTCGTAGAGCGGCACAGCCGCGAAGGACATGCCCAGCATGGCGCCGAAGAACGACAGGCACACCGCCACCACGAGACGGTTGGAGCGCCTTGCCTTTCCTTCGGCAGCCGGGGCGACATGCTCGCTCATTGCGTCCTCACATCGGCCTGTCGAGGATGGCGGGGCCGAACTTGACCAGGGTGATGACGTAGAACAGCACGACGAGCGCCGCCAGCGCCAGACCGATCGCGATCGAGCGGCTGCGGCGCGCCTTGCGCTGCGCCTCGGTCATCTTCACGCGGTCGTCTTCCATAGCGCTCACCACAACCCTCCGAGACGCGCGACGATGCCGTCCAGAAGCAGGGCGGCGAAGATCGCGAAGAGGTAGAACACCGAATAGCCGAACAGCATCTTGGCCGGCCCCATGCCGCGGTCGCTCTCGGGCATGCGCAGCACCTTCCAGGCGTACCAGACGAAGCCGGCGCCGAGCGCGGCGGCGAAGAGGCCGTAGGCGGCGCTCGCCACGCCCATGAAGGCCGGCGCGACGCCGACGAGGGCGACGGGCAGCGAATAGGCGAAGATCTGCCGCTTGGTCGAGTCCTCGCCCGCGACGTTCGGCATCATCGGCACGCCGGCGCGCGCGTAGTCGCCCGACTTGAACAGCGCCAGCGCCCAGAAATGCGGCGGCGTCCACAGGAAGATGATGAGGAACTGCACGACGCTGAACAGGCTGACGTCGCCGGTGACGGCGGCCCAGCCGATCATCGGCGGGAAGGCGCCGGCCGCGCCGCCGATGACGATGTTCTGCGGCGTCCAGCGCTTCAGCCACATCGTATAGACGACGGCGTAGAAGAAGATGGTGAAGGCGAGCAGGCTCGCCGCCAGCCAGTTGGCGACGAGGCCGAGCGTCATCACCGACAGCGCCGACAGCACCAGGCCGAAGGCCAGCGCCTCGCCGGGCGCGACCCGCCCGGCGGGAACGGGCCGGTTGACCGTGCGGCTCATCACAGCGTCGATGTCGGCGTCGTACCACATGTTGAGCGCGCCCGACGCGCCGGCGCCGACGGCGATCGCCAGGATCGAGAACACGGCGATCACCGGGTTGACGGGCGCCTGCGCCGTCACCAGCCCGACGAAGGCCGTGAAGACGACCAGCGACATCACCCGCGGCTTCAGAAGCGCGAGATAGTCGCGGGGCGTGGCTTCCGACACGCGGATGCCTTCGTCCTCAAATCCTGTGTGCTCCACAAGGGCCATGTTCGTCGGGGCCATGCGTACCTGATCCGGTCTTTCCGTTTGGCCGAAGCCGCCGGCTCGCGCCGGCGGTTTCCGTTGCTTCCGGGATGCTGCTTCCTACTTGATCTTCGGAAGCTGCTCCCACTGGTGGTAGGGCGGCGGCGACGAAAGCTGCCACTCGAGGGTGGTCGCACCCTCGCCCCACGGATTGGCACCGGCTTCGCGCTTCTTCGCGAACGCCTCGAAGACGCCGTAGAGGAAGATCAGCACGCCGACGGCCGAGATGTAGGAGCCCCACGACGACACCAGGTTCCAGCCCGCATAGGCGTCCGGGTAGTCGATGTAGCGGCGCGGCATGCCGGCCAGGCCCAGGAAGTGCTGCGGGAAGAAGACGAGGTTGACGCCGACGAACGTGACCCAGAAGTGGGCGCGCGCGATGAACGGCGAATACATGTAGCCGAACATCTTCGGGAACCAGTAGTACCAGCCGGCGAAGATGGCGAACACCGCGCCCAGCGACAGCACGTAGTGGAAGTGCGCCACGACGTAGTAGGTGTCGTGGAGCGCGCGGTCGAGGCCGGCATTGGCCAGCTGCACGCCGGTGACGCCGCCGACGGTGAACAGGAAGATGAAGCCGATCGCCCACAGCATCGGGGTGCGGAAGGAGATCGAGCCGCCCCACATGGTGGCGATCCACGAGAAGATCTTCACGCCCGTCGGCACCGCGATCACCATCGTCGCGAAGACGAAGTAGCGCTGCGCGTCGAGCGAGATGCCGGTGGTGTACATGTGGTGCGCCCACACCACGAAGCCGACGACGCCGATGGCGACCATGGCGTAGGCCATGCCGAGATAGCCGAAGATCGGCTTCTTCGAGAAGGTCGAGATGATGTGACTGACGATGCCGAAGCCCGGCAGGATCAGGATGTAGACTTCCGGATGCCCGAAGAACCAGAACAGGTGCTGGAACAGGATCGGGTCGCCGCCGCCCTCGGGCGCGAAGAACGCCGTGTCGAAGTTGCGGTCGGTCAGAAGCATGGTGATGCCGCCGGCCAGCACCGGAAGGGTGAGCAGCAGCAGGAAGGCGGTGACGAGCACCGACCAGGCGAAGAGCGGCATCTTGTGCAGCGTCATGCCGGGGGCGCGCATGTTGAAGATGGTGGTGATGAAGTTGATGGCGCCGAGGATCGACGAGGCGCCGGCGATGTGCAGCGCCAGGATCGCGAAATCGACGGCCGGCCCGGGCGACTGCGTGGACAGCGGCGGATAGAGCGTCCAGCCGCCGCCGACGCCGTAGCCGCCGGTCGGACCCGGCATGAACAGCGAGATCAGGAGCAGCGCGAAGGCCGGCGGCAGCAGCCAGAACGAGATGTTGTTCATGCGCGGGAACGCCATGTCCGGCGCGCCGATCATGATCGGCACCATCCAGTTGGCGAAGCCGCCGATCAGCGCCGGCATCACCATGAAGAAGATCATGATGAGCGCGTGCGCCGTGGTGAAGACGTTGAACATCTGCTTGCCGCCGTCGATGGCGGCGTCGCCCTCGAAGCCGTAGACCATCTGGGCGAGACCGTTGAAGATCTGGATGCCCGGCTCGGCCAGCTCCCAGCGCATCATCACCGACAGGAAGCCGCCGATGACGCCCGCCGTGATGGCGAAGATCAGATAGAGGGTGCCGATGTCCTTGTGGTTGGTCGAATAGACCCACCGGGTCCAGCCGGTCGGCGTGTGGTGGTCATGGGCCGCGTGGGTGTCGTGCTGAGATGCCGAGCCTGCCATTTTTCCCGCTCCGTATTCCTGTTATTGCGCGCTGGCGCGATCGCCGGCGTCGGCCATGTTCACGGCGCGGGCTTCGAGCGAAGCCATGAGCGCCTTGTTGGCCTCGTCCAGGCTGGCCTGCGCGTCCGCGCGCCAGGTGTCGTACTGCTCGCGGCTGACGACGCGGATGCCGATCGGCATGAAGGCGTGGTCCTTGCCGCACAGCTCCGAGCACTGGCCGTAGTAGATGCCTTCGCGCTGGGCCTTGAACCAGGTCTCGTTGAGACGGCCCGGCACCGCGTCGACCTTGATGCCGAAGGCGGGCATGGCGAAGGCGTGGATCACGTCGCTCGCGGTGACGAGCACGCGCACCGTGGTGTCGACCGGGACGACAAGCTCGTTGTCGACGGCCAGAAGGCGCGGATACTCGTTCCTGTCCTCCTTGCCGGCGCCGGCGCGGTCCTCGTCGCGCAGCATGAAGGAGGAGAAGGCGAGCGGCGCGTCGCCGTCCTGATATTCGTAGTCCCAGCTCCACTGGACGCCGGTGGCCTTGAGGGTGATCTCCGGCTCCTCCGGCGGCGTGTACTGGCCGGTGAGAAGCTGGAACGACGGCACGGCGATGAACAGCAGCACGATCACCGGCCCGACGGTCCAGATGACCTCGATCAGCGTGTTGTGGCTGGTGCGCGAGGGCACGGGGTTGGAGCTGGCGCGGTACTTGAGGATGCACCAGGCCAGAAGCGCCATGACGAGCAGCGTGATCGGCACGATGAACCACAGCGTATACTGCTCGAACCAGCGGATTTCCTCCATGATGGCGGTCGCCGCCGGCTGGAGGCCGAGCTGCCAGGGTGTCGGCTGCGCCGCATACGCGCTGGCGGCGGCCAGAAGCGGCGAAAGAGCGGCCACGCCTGCAAGGAATTTCTTCATCACCCTTGTCATCTCCCCGGTCGGATACTCTCGACGAAAATCGCATGCGCGCCGCGCCTCGACGGGTGACGAGGGGCGGGCGACTAGCACAATCTCAAATCACACTCTTCTACGGACCGCAAGGAATGCGTAAAAAACTTTGTGCGGCATTTTTGCCCGCGAGGCAGAAATCGCGGCAGCGTGCCTTGATTTCGCTCAACTCGCAGCGAATTCGTGGCCCGGGCCGGCCGTGCGCGATGCGTCGCCGCCACCGTTCCGTGCGTGCTAGATTTGCGTGATTCGTCACGCCGCTATCGAGAAGGATGAGACCCATGACGCTACGCCGGATTGCGCCGATGGCCGCCCTGACCGGGGCGCTGGTCATGAGCGGTCTCGTCCTGCCGGGGCCCGCCGCCGCCCAGCAGGGCACGGTGCGCTCCACCCACGGCTCGTGGTCGGTCATCTGCGACACGCCGGGCGGCGCGGCCGCCGAGCAATGCGCGCTGATGCAGAACGTCGTCGCCGAGGACCGGCCCGAGGTCGGGCTTTCCGTCGTCGTCCTGCGCACCGCCGACAACCGCGCCGAGATCCTGCGCGTGCTGGCGCCGCTCGGCGTGCTGCTTCCGAACGGCCTCGGCCTCAATGTCGACGGCAAGGACATCGGGCGCGCCTATTTCGTGCGCTGCTTCCAGGACGGCTGCTACGCCGAGGTGATTCTGGAACAGCCGCTGCTCGACACGCTGAAGAACGGTCAGGCCGCCACCTTCATCGTCTTCCAGACGCCCGAGGAGGGCATCGGCATTCCGGTCGATCTCGCCGGCTTCGCGGCGGGCTTCGACGCCCTGCCCTGAGCCGCGCCTGCGCTACCGCAGCGTCAGCATGATCGCGCCGCCGGCGACGAGCCCGAGGCCAAGCCCGGTGAGTGCATAGTCGAAGCCGAAGATCGCGCCGGCAGCGACGCCGACGGCCGCGCCGAGCGGAATCCAGTGCCAGTTTCTCATGCCGCGGCCATGAAAAGCGTCCCGCGCGGGTGCAACCCACCCCGTGCCCGACTATATAGTCGTCAGTCGGGTCATGAAACGGGGCGCGCGGTGGCGGCAAGACTTCTCGAGCAGTTCGACATTTCCGAAGACGCGATCCGGCGCATCGTCTCCGAAGCGGTCGCCGGCGCCGACGACGGCGAGCTCTTCGTCGAGCATCGCGAGGGCGAGGCGCTCGTCTTCGACAACGGCCGGCTGAAGACGGCGAACTTCAACACCGAGCGCGGCTTCGGCCTGCGCGCCGTCGCCGGCGAGGCCGCCGGCTACGCCCATTCCGGCGAGCTGTCGGAAGCCGCGCTCAGGCGCGCGGCGTCGGCCGTGGCGGCCGTCAAGGCCGGCCACTCGGGCAGCCTTGCGGACGCGCCCGCCGGCACCAACCGCAAGCTCTACGGCGAGGAGAACCCGATTCACGAGCCCGGCTTCGAGGCCAAGGCGAAGCTCCTGCAGGAGATCGACGCCTGGCTGCGCGCCCGCGACCCGCGCGTGCGGCAGGTCACGGCGTCGCTCGCCGCCTCGTGGCAGCATGTCGAGATCCTGCGGCCGGACGGGCGCATCGCGACCGACGTGCGGCCGCTGGTGCGCTTCAGCGTCGCCGTGGTGGTGGGCGACGGCGACAGGCAGGAAACCGGCTCCTACGGCATGGGCGGCCGCAAGGGGTTCGGCGAGTTCCTCGCCGAAGGCTCGTGGCGGCACGCCGCCGAGGAGGCGCTGCGGCAGGCGCTGGTCAACCTCGAGGCGGTGCCGGCGCCCGCCGGCACCTTCGACATCGTCCTTGCCTCCGGCTGGCCCGGCGTGATGCTGCACGAGGCGGTCGGCCACGGGCTCGAAGGCGACTTCAACCGCAAGAAGACCTCGGCCTTCTCCGGGCTGATGGGCCAACAGGTGGCGGCCAGGGGCGTGACGGTGGTCGATGACGGCACCATCGCCGGGCGGCGCGGCTCGCTGACCATCGACGACGAGGGCACGCCGACCAACCGCACGGTGCTGATCGAGGACGGCCGGCTCGTCGGCTACATGCAGGACCGGCAGAACGCCCGGCTGATGGGCATGCGCCCGACCGGCAACGGCCGGCGCGAATCCTATGCCCGCATCCCGATGCCGCGCATGACCAACACCTACATGACCGAAGGCCCCCACACGCCCGAGGAGATCATCGCCTCGGTGAAGAACGGCATCTATGCCGTGTCGTTCGGCGGCGGGCAGGTCGACATCACGAGCGGCAAGTTCGTGTTCGGCTGCACCGAGGCCTACATGATCGAGGACGGCAAGGTGACCCGCCCGATCAAGGGCGCGATGCTGATCGGCAACGGCCCGGACGCCATGCACCGGGTGTCGATGGTCGGCAACGACATGAAGCTCGACAACGGCATCGGCCTGTGCGGCAAGGCCGGCCAGGACGTGCCCGTCGGCGTCGGCCAGCCGCATCTGCGCATGGACGGCATGACCCTCGGCGGCACGCGAACATGACGCCCGCCCCTCTCCTCGGCACACCCGATCCCGCAGCCTGTCATCGGTGATTTCATGACCTCGCAACCTTCCTCCATCGTCGTGCTGACCGGCGCGGGCATTTCGGTCGAATCGGGCATCGCCTCGTTCCGCGATCGCGACGGCATCTGGGCAAGGGTCGACTGGCGCGACTATGCCACCCCCGACGCCTTCGCCCGCCATCCGGCGCGGGTGCACGATTTCTACAACCGCCGCCGCCACAGCGTCGCCGAGGCGAAGCCGAATGCGGCGCATCTGGCGCTGGCGCGGCTGGAGGCGGCGTTTCCCGGCGAATTCACGCTGATCACCCAGAACATCGACCACCTGCACGAGGCGGCCGGCTCGAAGAACCTGATCCACATGCACGGCGATCTCTTCTGTGCGCTGTGCGAGGCCTGCCACCAGCGCTCGCGCTGGCACGGCGACATGACGACGAGCTCGCAATGCCCGCAATGCAGCACCATCGGCCGGCTGCGGCCGGACGTCGTCTGGTTCGGCGAGATGCCCTACCACATGGACCGCATCTACCGCGCGCTCGGCCAGGCCGAGCTGTTCGTGGCCATCGGCACGTCGGGCCACGTCTACCCCGCCGCCGACTTCGTCGAGGAGGCCAAACATGCCGGCGCGCGCACCATCGAGCTGAATCTGGAGCCGTCCGAGACGGCCTCCGCGTTCGACGAGATGGTGCTCGGACGCGCGACCGAGATCGTGCCGGCCTTCGTCGAGGGTCTTCTGGCGACGGTCTAGCCTGACCGGCGGGCTCAGCGCCGCTTCCTGGGCTTCTCCAGCAGCGCCACCGCCTCCAGATGCGGCGACCACAGGAACTGGTCGACCGGCGTGACGCCCTTGAGGACGTAGCCGCCCTCGACGAGGATGGCGAGGTCACGCGCCAGCGTCAGCGGATTGCACGACACCGCCGCCACCAGCCGCACCTGCGAGCGGGCGATCTGCACGGCCTGCGCCTCGGCGCCGGCCCGCGGCGGGTCGAAGACGAGTCCGTCGAACGCGGCGTCGAGTTCCTTGAAGGTCAGCGGCCGCACGAAGAGGTCGCGCTTCTCCACCGTCACCTTCTTCAGTCCCGCGCCGAAACGATAGGCGCGGTCGAGCGCGGCGAGCGCCGGGGCGTCGCCCTCGACGGCGTGGACCTCGCTGTTGCGCGCCAGCCGGAGCGCGAAGGTGCCGATGCCGGCGAAGAGGTCGGCCACCCGTTTCGCCTTGCCGAGATGCGCGGCGACGAGGCCGGCCATCGCCTCCTCCGCCTCGCTCACGGCCTGGAGGAAGGCGCCGGGCGGCGGCGCGACAGCCACCCCGCCGACCATCACCGCCGGCTTCTTCGGCTCGATGACGATCTCGCCGTCGACGGACAGCCGCGCGATGCCGTGGCGCAGGCAGAACTCTATCGCCGCCTGCCGCGGCTTGCCCTCCAGCCTGCCGCTGCCTTCGGCCGCGATGTCGAGGCCGGAATCGGTCTGCGTCACGGACAGGCGGAACGCGTCGTTGGTGCGGGCGACGAGGCCGGCGAGCTGGCGCAGCGTCGGCAGCGCCGCGACGAGCTGCGGCAGCAGCACCGGGCATTCCTCGATGTCGACGATGCGGTGCGACAGCGCGGCGTTGAAGCCGAGCAGGACGCCCTTGTCCGTGCGCCTTGCGGTGAAGCCGGCGCGGCGGCGCGACTGCGGCGGGCAGGAGACGAGCGGCGCGATCTCGGCGTCGATACCCTTCGCGCGCAGGGCCTCGACCAGCAGGCCGCGCTTCCAGTCGCGATAGGCCTGCTCCTCCAGATGCTGCATGGCGCAGCCGCCGCAGACGGTGAAGTGGCGGCAGGCGGGCGCAACGCGCTGCGGCGAGGCGTCGAGCACGGCGACGAGATCGGCCCTCTTTCCCGCCAGCGCCGCATTGACGCGCTCGCCCGGCAGCGCGAACGGCACGTAGACCGGCCCCTGCGGGGTATCGGCGATGCCGTCGCCCTGCGCGCCGAGCCGCGCGATGGTCAGGATCGCGCTCATCTGTCCCCGATGCCCCTGTCCTTGACGCCCCCGAGCAGGAATTCGCGGTTGCCGTCGCCGCCCTCGATGGGCGACGGCACGGTGCCGAGCGCCCGCCAGCCGGGCCGGTCGTCTAGCCATGCGGCGAGATCGGCGGCGATCTTCTCGCCGTCGGCCGGGTCGCGCAGCAGCCCGCCCTTGCCGATGGCCGCCCTGCCCGCCTCGAATTGCGGCTTGACCAGCAGCACGCAGCGCGCGCCCGGCGCGGCAAGTTCGAGCGCCGGCGGCAGCGCCAGCTTCAGCGAGATGAAGCTGACGTCGGAGACGACGAAATCCGGCCGCACGCCGCCGAGATGCGAAAGCGTCAGGTCGCGGGCGTTGAGCTTTTCCAGCGCGGTCACGCGCGGGTCCGCGGCAAGCCGCGCATCGAGCTGGCCGTGGCCGACATCGAGCGCAAAGACCCTTGCCGCGCCGCGCTCCAAGAGCACCTGCGTGAAGCCGCCGGTCGAAGCCCCGACATCGAGCGCGACGCTGCCTGCCGGATCGAGGGCGAAGGCGTCGAGCCCGGCGACGAGCTTGAGGGCCGCCCGCGAGACGTAGTTCCTCGCCGGATCGTCGATCTCGATGGCGGCGTCCGGCGGCGTCGGCTGGCCGGGCTTGGCGGCCGGCATGCCGCCCACCGTCACCGCGCCGCGCATCACCGCGTCGCGGGCGCGCGAGCGGGTGGGGAAAAGGCCGCGCCGGACGAGAAGCTCGTCGAGGCGCAGCTTCTGCGTTGCGGCGGGCTGCGTGCTCATCGCCACTCACTGCGGCATGCGCGCCGCCAAGGCAAGCACTACAGTTCGGGCGATGCGGCGGATTTGCGCTCGACGGCGATGGCGAGGCCGTCATGCCACACGCCGGGGCGCCGGTCCGGCGCGGTCTCCTGCCGTTCCGGCGCAGGCGTCTCCTGCGGCATAAGCAGCGCCGGCCGCTCGCCGGGCGCGAAGCCGCCGCGCAGCGGCCCCATGCGCGCGGCCGCGATTTCCGCCGCCGCGCGGTCGAGCTTCCGGTCGTATCGGTCTTCGGCCGCGCCGGCGCTGCCCGCCATCACGGCCGCGGCCAGCGCCGCCAGCACATGGATGCGCATTGCCCCTGCTCCATCTCCCTGCGGAGCCGGAGATAGCAGGCGCAGCCTAAGGAAGCGCCAAGCGGAACGGTTAGGAAAGGGTTAGGCCGAGGCCACCGAGACCGAGCGGCCGAGCGCGGAGAAGACGGTGCGCACGATGCCGGCGGCGTCGAGCCCGGCGGCGGCATACATCTTTTCCTGCTTGCCGTGGTCGGTGAACTCGTCCGGCAGGACGAGCGGCCGCACCTTGAGCCCGTTCTCCAGCAGCCCTTCATGGGCGAGGAAGTGCAGCACATGGCTGGCGAAGCCGCCGATCGAGCCTTCCTCGACGGTCACCAGCACCTCATGCTCGCGGGCGAGCCGGCGCACGAGGTCGGCGTCGAGCGGCTTGGCGAAGCGGGCGTCGGCGACGGTGGTCGAGAGGCCCGCAGCGTCGAGCTCCTCCGCCGCGGCGAGGCAGTCCGCAAGGCGCGTGCCGAGCGACAGCAGCGCCACCTTGGTGCCCTGCTTGACGACGCGGCCCCTGCCGATGGCGAGCGACTGGCCGCGCTCGGGCAGGTCGACGCCGACGCCGTTGCCGCGTGGATAGCGGAAGGCGATCGGGCCTTCGTCGTACTCGGCGGCGGTGCGCACCATGTGGCGCAGCTCCGCCTCGTCGCTTGCCGCCATGACGACGAAATCCGGCAGCGCGGCGAGATAGGCGACGTCGAACGCGCCGCAATGGGTCGGCCCGTCGGCGCCGACGAAGCCGGCGCGGTCGATGGGAAAGCGCACGGGCAGCTTCTGGATCGCCACGTCGTGGACGACCTGGTCGTAGGCGCGCTGCAGGAAGGTCGAGTAGATCGCCGCGAACGGCTTCAGCCCCTCCGTCGCTAGCCCGGCGGCGAAGGTCACGGCGTGCTGCTCGGCGATGCCGACGTCGAACGTGCGCTGCGGAAACGCCTCGCCGAAGAGGTCGAGCCCGGTGCCTGACGGCATGGCGGCGGTGACGGCGACGATGCGCTCGTCCTCCCGCGCCTCGCGCACCAGGCTTTCGGCGAAGACCTTGGTGTAGCTCGGCGCATTGGCCGGGGCCTTGGCCTGCGCGCCGCTGACCACGTCGAAGCGATTGACGCCGTGATACTTGTCGGCCGCGGCCTCGGCCGGGGCGTAGCCCTTGCCCTTCTGCGTCACGACATGGATCAGCACCGGGCCGTTGCCGTTGTCGCGCACGTTGCGCAGCACCGGCACCAGATGTTCGAGATTGTGGCCGTCGATGGGGCCGATGTGGAAGAAGCCCAGCTCCTCGAACAGCGTGCCGCCGGTGACGTAGCCGCGCGCATGCTCGACGGCGCGGGTGACGGCGCGGTTCACGCGCTTGCCGAGATAGGAGGTCAGCTTCTTTCCGAGGTCGCGAATCTCGTGATAGGCGCGCCCGGTGCCGAGCCGCGCGAGATAGTGGCTCATCGCGCCGGTCGGCGGGGCGATCGACATGTCGTTGTCGTTGAGGATGACGATCAGCCGCGCGTCGAGCGCACCGGCATTGTTCAGCGCCTCGAAGGCCATGCCGGCCGACATCGCGCCGTCGCCGATGACGGCGATGACGTTGTTGTCGCCGCCCTTCAGGTCGCGCGCCACGGCCATGCCGAGCCCGGCCGAGATCGAGGTCGAGGAATGCGCCGTGCCGAACGGGTCGTACTCGCTTTCCGTCCGCTTGGTGAAGCCGGACAGCCCGCCTTCCTGCCTTAAGGTGCGGATGCGGTCGCGCCGGCCGGTCAGGATCTTGTGCGGATAGGCCTGATGGCCGACGTCCCAGATCAGCCGGTCGCCGGGCGTATCGAAGACGTAGTGCAGCGCCACGGTCAGCTCGACCACGCCGAGGCCGGCTCCCAGATGCCCGCCGGTCTGCGAGACGGCGTCGATCATCTCGGCGCGCAGTTCGGCGGCAAGCTGCGGCAGGTCGCTTTCGGGCAGGCCCCGCAGGTCGGCGGGAACGCGGACCTTGTCGAGGAGCGGAGTGTGCGGACGTGGGTTCAAGGCTGCTCGCCTGTTCCTTGTCATTGCGCTTCCGGTCGAGATAGGCGCTTGAGCCGGGAAAGTAAATGCGGCCATCGCGCCGGGAACCGCCCTCCCCGCCCCGCTCAGCCCTCGGGCAGCGGCACGAACTCCTCCTCGTCGCCGGGGACGATGTCGAAGCGGCCGGTGCGCCATTCCTGCTTGGCCTGCTCGATGCGCTCCCGCGAGGAGGAGACGAAATTCCACCAGATATAGCGCTTCGAGCCGAGCGAGGCGCCGCCGAACAGCATCAGGTGCGCGCCGCGCTCGGAGGAAACCACGATCTCGGCCCCCGGCTTGAAGGCGATCAGCCGGTCGGAGGGGAAGCGGTCGCCGGCGATCCCGACATCGCCATCGAGCACGTAGATCGCGCGCTCCTCGGCGTCGGCCGGTATCTGCAGGCTGGCGCCGGGCGCGATCGTCAGATCGGCGTAGAGGGTTTCCGAGGCCGTCGCGACCGGCGAGGTCCAGCCGTGGAAGGAGCCGATCACCACCCGGCCGGTGATCCCGTCCGCGTCGATGGTGGACAGGTCGGCGCGGCCGGTGTTCTCGAACAGCGGCGCGATCTCCTCCTTGCCGTCCGGCAGGGCGAGCCAGGTCTGAAGGCCGGAGATCGACAGCGGGCCGCCGCGCAGCTCCTCGGGCGAGCGCTCGGAATGGACGATGCCGCGGCCGGCGGTCATCAGGTTCACGTCGCCGGGCTCGATCACCATTTCGGTGCCGAGCGAGTCGCGATGCCTGATCCTGCCGTCGAACAGGTAGGTGACGGTCGAGAGCCCGATATGCGGATGCGGCCGCACGTCGAGCGCCTGCCCGCCGCGCAGGATCGCCGGCCCCATGCGGTCGAAGAAGATGAACGGCCCCACCAGCCTGCGCCGCGCCGTCGGCAACGCGCGGCGGACGGAAAAGCCGTCGATGTCGCGGGCGTTGGGGACGATCAGCGTCTCGATGGCATCGCAGGCGAAGGCATCGCCGGGCTGCGGGTCATTGCCGGGAAAGAAGCTCATGGCGGGGCTCCGCTAGGACCATGTCAGCAAGGCGACATCATATCGCGAAAGATGCCGATCATATGTCACGAACTGCATGCCCTCGACGATCGCCTGCGCTAGCATCAGCCGGTCGAAGGGATCGCCGTGATGGAGCGGAAGAAGCTCGACGAAGGCGGCATGGGCGGCCGTGACGTCGAAGATGCCGAAACCGGCCGTCTCGAACTCGGCCAGCGCCTGATGGCCCGAAACGGGCGGAGCATCCGGCCTGCCGAGCTGGTGCTTGATCGCGATCTCCCACACCGCAACAGCGGAAACGAAGACATTCGGATATGCATCTCGAAGAAGCGCATGGATATGTTCGGGGATGCGCTCAGGGCGGTTCGTCGTCCAGATCGCGACATGCGTGTCGAGCAGCAGCTTCACTTTTCGTCGTCGCCGAAGAACATGCGGGCGACTTCGGCATCCAATGCCTGGAACGCTTCATAGTCGAGCGGCGGATATTTGTCGCGCGCGAGCCCGAGCCGCAGCTTCCTCTCCGGCGCGGCGTCGAGCGGCACCAGCTTCGCTGCCGGCTTGCCGTTGCGCGCGATGATGATTTCCTTCTCCGCGCCGCTTTCGACCGCCTCGACGAGGCGCGACAGCGAGGTCTTCGCTTCCAGCATGTTCACGGTCGCCATTGTCGCTTCCTTAGCCAAGTCTGGCTAATATAGGGGCGGTGGCGCGCCGCGCAAGGCCGCGTCGCGACCGGTGGCGGTCATTCCGGGTCGAGCGGCTCCGTGCCGGCGGGCTTGCCGTCGCGGGACAGGCGGATCTTCTCGACCTTGTCCTCGGCGGCCTTCAGGAGCTTCTCGCAATGCGCCTTCAGCGCCTCGCCGCGCTCGTAGATGCGGATCGACTGGTCGAGCGGCACGTCGCCGCGCTCCAGATCCTCGACGATGCGCTCCAGCGCCTCCAGCGCCTGCTCGAAGCTCAGGGCCTTGATGTCGTCGTTGGTCGCGTCGGCCATCGGTTCATCCATTCATCAGGCGGCGGACATGGGCGGCGACCGAGAAGGCGAGGCCGTGCAGGTCGTATCCGCCCTCGAGCAGGCTGACGAGGCGGTTCGACGCCCAGCGGTCGGCCCGGTCCATCAGCTTTCCCGTCGCCCAGTCGAAGTCGTCTTCCGTGAGGTTGATCTCGGCCAGCGGGTCGCGGTGGTGCGCGTCGAAGCCGGCCGAGATGATGATGAGGTCGGGGCGGAAGTCGTCGATCGCCGTCAGCACGCGGGTTTCGAACGCCTCGCGGAACCGCTCGCCGCCGTCATTGGCCGCAAGCGGCGCGTTGACGATGTTGCCGGCGCCGGTCTCGTCCTTGCCCCCGGTGCCGGGGTAGAGCGGCATCTGATGCGTCGAGCAGTAGAGCACCGTCGGATCGTTCCAGAAGATGTCCTGCGTGCCGTTGCCGTGGTGGACGTCCCAGTCGACGATGGCGACGCGCTCCGCGCCGTGTTTGCGCTGGGCGTGGCGGGCGGCGATCGCGGCATTGTTGAAGAAGCAGAAGCCCATGGCCGTCGCCTTCTCGGCGTGGTGGCCGGGCGGACGCGAGGCGACGAAGACGTTGCTGACTGCGCCTGCGAACACGTCGTCGACCGCGGCGTTGGCCGCGCCGATGGCGGTGAGCGCCGCCTGCCAGCTCATCGGGCTCGCCGTGGTGTCGGCGTCGATGCGGGCGAGCCCCTCGTGCGGGATGCGCTGGCGCACGCGCTCGCGGTGCTCCTCCGGGTGGGCGTAGAGGATGGTCGCCTCGTCGCCGTCCGGCGCCTCGCGCCGGTCGAGATACTGGAACGCCTCGTCCTCCAGCACGCGCTGGATCGCGCGCAGGCGGTCCGGCCGCTCGGGGTGGCCGGCGGGCGTCAGATGTTCCAGATAGATGGAGTGCGAGTAGAGCCGGGTGGTCATTCTTCGATATAGGCGCTTTCCCGCCGGTTCGCCAAGCCGCTTCGCGGAAGATCGCGCTTGTTCAACAGCGGCGTATCCTCCGCCGCCTCAGATGATGTCGGTGGCGGCGATCTCGATGCCGAAGCCCTCGAGGCCGACATAGTGGCGCTCGCGCGTGGTCAGGAGCCGGATCGACGAGATGCCGAGATCGCGCAGGATCTGCGCGCCGAGGCCGACCTCGCGCCACTCGCTCTCGCGCCGCCGCGCCTCCTCGTGCGTCTCGTCGCCATGGCCCGGCCGGTTGCGCTCCTTGTGGCCGACGCCGACGGAGCCCTCGCGCAGATAGACGATGACGCCGCGCTGTTCCTTCGCCATGCGTTCTGCGACCTCCGGCAGGCGGCTGCCGGTGCCGAAGACGTCGGTGACGACGTCCTCGATGTGCAGCCGCACCGGCACGTCAACGCCGTCGCGGATGTCGCCGAAGACGATGGCGAGGTGCTGCATCGCCTCCCACGGCAGGGTGTAGACGTGGGCGCGCGCCTTGCCGTGCGGCGTGTCGATGTCGAGCGAGTCGACGCGCTGGATCAGCGTCTCCTGCCGCTGGCGGTAGGCGATCAGGTCGGCGACCGACACCTGCTTCAGCCCGTGCTTCTCGGCGAAGGCCGAGACCTGCGGCCCGCGCATCACCGTGCCGTCGTCGTTGACCAGCTCGCAGATGACGCCGACCGGCGGCAGGTTGGCGAGCTTGCACAGGTCGACGGCGGCCTCGGTATGGCCCGAGCGCATCAGCACGCCGCCCTCGCGCGCCACCAGCGGGAAGACGTGGCCGGGGCGGACGAAATCGGCCGGACCGACATTGCCGTTGGCGAGGTTGCGCGCAGTCAGCGTGCGGTCCTCGGCCGAGATGCCGGTGGTCGTGCCGTGCCTGAAATCGACGCTGACGGTGAAGGCCGTCGAATGCGGCGCGTCGTTGTCCGCCACCATCGGCGCGAGGTTGAGGCGCCGCGCATCCTCGCGCGTCATCGGCGCGCAGACGATGCCCGAGGTGTGGCGCACGATGAAGGCCATCTTCTCCGGCGTGCAGTGGACAGCGGCGACGATCAGGTCGCCCTCGTTCTCGCGCCCGTCATCGTCCATGACGACGACGATCTCGCCCCGCTCGAAGGCGCGCAGGGCCTCGACGATCTTCTTCTGGTCGTATGGCATGTGTCTTGTCCGGAATTGAGTGAGTTAGAGAGTAGTGAATAGTGAGTAGGGAATTGAATCTCCGTCCTCACTACTCACTATTCCCTATTCACTACTCCCTCTCCCCGTTTGTCCCCGATGCCGCAGGTAATGATCGGCGATGGCGCAGGCAACCATGGCCTCGCCCACCGGCACGGCGCGGATGCCGACGCAGGGGTCGTGCCTGCCCTTGGTGCGCACCTCGACCTCGTTGCCGTCCCTGTCGATGGAGCGGCGCGGCGTCAAGATCGACGAGGTCGGCTTGACCGCGAAGCGCGCCACCACCGGCTGGCCGGTCGAGATGCCGCCGAGGATGCCGCCGGCGTGGTTGGACAGGAAGATCGGCTTGCCGTCGTTGCCGATGCGCATCTCGTCGGCATTGTCCTCGCCGCGCATGCGCGCCGTCTCGAAGCCGTCGCCGATCTCGACGCCTTTGACCGCGTTGATCGACATCAGGTTCGATGCGATGTCCTGATCGAGCTTGGCGTAGACCGGCGCGCCGAGGCCGGCCGGAACGCCTTCTGCCACGATCTCGACCAGCGCGCCGACGGAGGAGCCGGCCTTGCGCACCTCGTCGAGATAGTCCGCGAAGATCGGGACGGAGGCCGGATCGGGCGTGAAGAACGGGTTCTCCGCGCTCTCGACGAAGCCCCAGTTCCAGTTGGCGCGGTCGATCGTCTTTTCGCCCACCGCGACCAGCACACCACGCACGACGAGGCCCGGCACCACCTTCCTCGCCAGCGCCCCGGCCGCGACGCGCGCCGCGGTCTCGCGCGCCGAGGAGCGGCCGCCGCCGCGATGGTCGCGCAGGCCGTATTTGACGTCGTAGGCGTAGTCGGCATGGCCCGGCCGGTATTGCCTGGCGATCTCGCCGTAGTCCTTGGAGCGCTGGTCGGTGTTCTCGATCAGCATCGAGACGGGCGTGCCGGTCGTCACCAGCGTCTCGCCGTCCTCCTCGGTGATGAAGCCGGACAGCACCTTGACCTCGTCCGGCTCGCGCCGCTGGGTGACGAAGCGCGACTGGCCGGGCCGGCGGCGGTCGAGCTCGGCCTGGATGTCGGCGACGGTGAAGCGGATGCCGGGCGGGCAGCCGTCGACCACGACGCCGAGCGCCGGGCCGTGGCTCTCGCCCCAGGTGGTGACGCGGAACAGGTGTCCGAAGCTGTTGTGGGACATGGCGGCTGGCCTGCGGAAAGCGTTTCGCCCCGCTTCTATTGGCCTTTGGCCGGGGCGTCAAACAGCGCTGCCGTCAAATTCCGGCAGGAGGCCGGAAAGGCCGGTAAACGCTATTTCTCCACCACGGCGACGACCGCCGCGCAGTCGCCCGCCTTGACCAGCCCGGGGAAGTGGCGAGCTGCGAGGATGCCGTCCATCCTGGCGCGCAATTCCTGCGGCGCGACGCCGGTCCTGCCGATCGAATGGATGCGCGCCACGACCATGCCCGCCGTCACGGGCTCGCCGAGATCGACCATGGTCTCGATCATCCCGTCCTCCTCGGCGAAGGAGAAGCAGTCGCCGGAGGGCATGTCGAGCCAGGAGGTTCGAGTCTTCTCGACCGCACCGGCGACGATGCCGGCATGGCGCAGCAGGTTCATCACGCCCTTGCGGGCGATGCGCACGGTATCGGCCCGCGCCGTGCCGCCGCCGCCGAGCTCGGTGGTGACAAAGGTCTTGCCCATCTCCTCGGCCGCGGTGTCGAGCATGCCGACGGCGTCGATCTCCAGCATCTTCACCGACCATGGCGCGGAGAACGCCTCCACCGCAGCGAAGGCGCGCGCCTCCTGCGCCTTGTCGGGCAGGATATGGGCGGCGCAGAACGGCACGAAATCGAGCGTCCTGCCGCCGGAGTGGAAATCGAGCACGATGTCGGCGCGCGGCAGCAGATGGCGCTGGACGTAGTCGGCGATCTTCTGCGTCACCGTGCCGTCGGGCCGGCCGGGAAAGCTGCGGTTCAGGTTGCCGCCGTCGATGGGCGAGGTGCGGGTGCCGGCGCGGAAGGCGGGATAGTTGAGCGCCGGCACGACGATGACCGTGCCCGTCACCTCATCCGGCCTCAGCGTGCGCGCCAGCTCGTAGAGCGCCAGCGGCCCCTCATATTCGTCGCCATGGTTGGCCCCGGTCAGAAGCGCGGTCGGTCCCTGCCCGTTCCGGATCACGGCGACGGGGATCATCACCGAGCCCCATGCCGAGTCGTCGCGGCTCCACGGCAGGCGCAGGAAGCCGTGCTGGACGCCGTCGGCGTCGAAATCCACGGTCGGGACGACCGGCGACGGGCGCTGGTTCTGGTCGAGCATGCTCAATCCTTCACGAACAGCTTGCGCGGCACGTCGGCGAGGCATTCGACGCCGGTCTCGGTGATCAGGATCGATTCCGTGATCTCCAGCCCCATGTCCTCCAGCCACAGCCCGGTCATGAAATGGAAGGTCATGCCCGGCCGCAGCTCGGTGCGGTCGCCGGGGCGCAGGCTCATGGTGCGCTCGCCCCAGTCCGGCGGATAGGAGAGCCCGATCGAGTAGCCGGTGCGGTTGTCCTTGACGATGCCGTACTTCTTCAGCACCGCGAAGAAGGCGTTGGCGATGTCCTCGCAGGCATTGCCCGGCTTCGCCGCCGCCAGCCCCGCCTCCATGCCCTCCAGCGTCGCCTTCTCGGCGTCGAGGAAGGCCTGCGTCGGCCTGCCGAGGAAGACGGTGCGCGAGAGCGGGCAGTGATAGCGATGGTAGCAGCCGGCGATCTCGAAGAACGTGCCCTCGCCCGCCTTCATCGGCCTGTCGTCCCATGTCAGATGCGGGGCGGCGGCGTCCGTGCCGGAGGGCAGCAGCGGCACGATGGCCGGGTAGTCGCCCCCAAAACGACCGTCCGAACCGTCGACGCCGCGGATGCCGGCATCGTAGATCTCGGCCACGAGGTCGCATTTGCGCATGCCGACCTCGACCTTGTCGAGGATGCGCGCATGCATCGCCTCGACGATGCGGGCGGCCTTGCGCATGTAGCCGATCTCGGCCGGGCTCTTGACCGCGCGCTGCCAGTTGACCAGCCCGGTCGCATCCACGAAGCGGGCGTTGGGCAGCCCCTTCTGCAGGGCGGCGAAAGCGGCCGCCGAGAACCAGTAATTGTCCATCTCGACGCCGACGGTCAGCCGGTCGAGCTTCCGCGAGGCCATGACCTCGGCCAGATAATCCATCGGGTGGCGCTCGGTCGACTGCACGTAATGATCGGCGTAGCCGACGATGTTGTCATGCCCGAGCCAGGCGGTGCGCTTCGCGCCGTTGGCGTCCTGCCCGCGGCCGTACCAGACCGGCTCGCCGTCCGGCGGCACGATCACCGCCTGATGCACGTAGAACGACCAGCCGTCATAGCCCGTCAGCCACGCCATGTTCGACGGGTCGCTGACGACCAGCACGTCGACGCCGCGCGCCTCCATGGCGCGGCGCGTCTTCGCCAGGCGCTCGTCATACTCCTCGCGCGAAAATCTCAGGGCCGGTGACGTCATGTCGGGTATTCCTTGCATCAGCTTTCGAAAATCGTTCCGGCCCCGGCGCGCGCGGCGAGGTCGCGCGCCAGCGTGGCGATGGCCGTGTCCTGCACGCCGGTTCCGGTGAGGTCGCAGAGCGTGACCGCCTCGGGCGAGGCCCGCCCCGCCGCCCTGCCGGCGACGATCTGCCCCAGCTCGGGGAACGCGGCGTCTGCCGCGACGAGCCCTGCCGCCACGGCGTGGTGCAGCTCGCCCAGCCGCCGCGTCTGCTTCAGGCTGTCGGCGACGTAGAGGTCGGCACGCGCGACCAGCGCGGGGTCGATCTCGTTCTTGTGCCCCGCGTCGGAGCCCATCGCGGTCACGTGCTGGCCGGGCGCGATCCAGTCCGCCATCAGGATCGGGCGTTCGGCCGGCGTGGTGGTGACGACGACGTCCGCGCCCGCCGCAGCGGCGCGCGGGTCCTCCTCGACGCGCACGGCGATGCCGAGCTCCGCCGCCAGCCGCTCGGCGACCGCGGCCGCCCGCGCCGCGTCGCGCGCCCAGATGCGCGCCTCGCGGATCGGCCGCACCAGGGTCAGCGCCTCGAGCTGGAGTCGCGCCTGCACGCCGGCGCCGAAGATCGCGGCGACCGCGGCGTCCGGCCGGGAGAGGTGCTTTGCCGCCACCGCGCCGGCCGCGGCCGTGCGGACATCGGTCAGGTAGCCGTTGTCGAGCAGCAGCGCCTCGGTGAGCCCGGTGCGCGACGACAGCAGCACCATCATGCCGTTGACGCTGGGCAGGCCGAGCTTGGGATTGTCGAAGAAGCCGGGGCTGATCTTGATCGCGAAGCCGTCGATGCCCGGCACATAGGCCGTCTTGACGTCGACCTCGCCGCGGTGCTCGGGAATGTCGAGGCGCAGGATCGGCGGCATCGCCACATCCTTCGTCGCCAGCGCACGGAAGGCGTCCTCGACGCAGGCGACCGCCTCCATGTCGAGCGGCACGAGGCAGCGCAGCTCGCGTTCGGTCAGGATCGTCATCCGGCTCATGCGGCATCCCCCGCGAACGGGTTCTCGCCGCTGACGATGCGCCGGTGCAGGTCCATGTCGATGTTCCTGCCCGACAGGATCGCGACGGTCGGCCCTACCGGCCTCACCCGCCCGGCGATCAGCGCCGCGATGCCGACGGCGGCCGCGCCCTCGACGATCTCGCGCTCCTCGGCATAGGCATGGACGATGCCGGCGGCGATCTCGGCTTCGGAGAGCAGGACCACGTCGTCGAGCAGGTCGCGGCACAGGGCGAAGGTCAGGCGGTTGTCGAGCCCGATGCCGCCGCCGAGCGAATCCGCCAGCGACGGCTCCTCGCGAACCTGAACCGGACGCCCGGCATCGAGGCTCACCTTCATCGCCGCCCCGCGCGCCATCGAGACGCCGACCACCCGCGCCGCCGGGCGGGCTGCCTTGACGGCAAGGGCGACGCCCGCCGCCAGCCCGCCGCCCGAAAGCGGCACCAGCACCGTCGCGGCGTCCGGCACGGCCTCGGCGATTTCCAGCCCCAGCGTCCCCTGCCCAGCGATCACGCCGGGATGGTCGAAGGGCGGCACCACGGTCATGCCTGCCTGCGCCACCAGTCGCGCCACCTCGTCCTCGGCCTCGTCCTGGCTGTCGCCGACGACGCGGATGTCGGCGCCGAGCCTTTCGATCTCCTCGATCTTGTTGGCGGGCACCAGCCGCGACATGCAGATCGTGGCGCGCATGCCTTCGAGCCGCGCGGCATGGGCGAGCGCGCGGCCGTGATTGCCGGTCGAGACGGCGACGACGCCGCGCCGTTTCTCGGCGTCGGACAGCATGGCAACCGCGTTCGTCGCGCCGCGCAGCTTGAAGCTGCCGGTCGTCTGGCGGTGTTCGAGCTTGAGGTGGACCGGCACGCCGGTGACAGCGGAGAGCGAGGGCGACGCGACGGTCGGCGTCGGCTCGATCCTGCCGGCAAGGCGCGCCCGCGCCTCGTGAATGGCGGCGAGATCGACGGTCATGGCAGGTCCCGCGCGGCAGGCAGCGGCAGGGTCATCAGCCGGCCGAACTGCGGCCGTGGCGTGTCGTCGCCGCACAGGCGCAGGCATTGCCAT
Source organism: Hyphomicrobiales bacterium (assembly GCA_022838525.1). GTDB lineage: Bacteria > Pseudomonadota > Alphaproteobacteria > Rhizobiales > Rhizobiaceae > Aerobium. Next base: position 33,372 of record JALHFU010000006.1, read on the forward strand.
GCGCTGGCCTGATTGCTGGCGACGACCGGGCGGCCGATGGCATCCTCGATCCGCGCCGCCACCGATGCGGCGCGCAGCGCCGTGCAGGAGACGAACAGCGCCTCGGCCCCCGGCGCGGTCGCCTCGCGGGCAAGCTCCACCAGCGCATCGGGGGAAATGCGCGCCATCTCGCGGTCGTCCTCGAAGCCGAGGCAGGTGAAGCTCGCGATGTCGAAGCCCTTCGCTGCGAAATAGTCGGCCATCGGCCGGCTCGTCTCGACCGTATAGGGCGTCAGCACGCTGATGCGGGAAGCACCCAGCGCCTTCAGGCCCGTCGCGGCGGCCATGGGCGGCGTGACGACGGGAACGCCCGGCTTGCCAGCGGCGATCGCCTCCTCCACCGCCTCGTCGCCGATGACGACCGAGGCGGAGGTGCAGGAATAGCAGATGGCGTCGAGCGGCTCGTCCGGCAGGATCAGCCCCGCCGTCTCGGCCAGCGCCGGCTGCATGGCGGCGAGGTTCTCCGGCGTCGTCGGGTTGGCGTAGGCCAGCCGCGCGACATAGACGCCGATCCGCTCGCCCGCCACCATGCGGGCATAGTCGGGCTCGCTGGTGTGGTCGGTCGCGAGGATCAGCAGGCCGACGCGGCGGGCAAGCGGCCTCGCGTCCAGCGGCGGCTTCGTCGGCCTGAGGCGGATATCGGCGCTCATTCTAGCGCTCCACCCGGCCGTAGCGCCGCTCCAGCCAGCGCAGGCCGAACACCGAGACGATGCTGATGACGAGGAAGAACACGCCCACCATCGTCATCGGCTCGATGTAGCGGTAGTTGGTGTTGGCGATACTGCGCGCCTGGTTCATCAGCTCCAGCACCGTGATGGCCGAGAGCAGCGGCGTCTCCTTGAACATGGCGATGAAATAGTTGGCGAGTGCCGGGATCATCGGCGGGATCGCCTGCGGCAGGATCACGTGCACCCATGTCTGGCGCGGCGTCAGGTTGCAGGCCTTGGCCGCCTCCCACTGGCCGCGCGGCACGTTGTCGATGCCGGCGCGGTATACTTCCGCCGCATAGGTGCCGTAGTGCAGCCCGAGCCCGATGACGCCCGCCACCAGCGGCGACAGAAGGATGCCCGCCCCCGGCAGCACGTAGAAGATGAAATAGAGCTGCACCAGCAGCGGCGTGCCGCGGATGAACTCGGCGAAGAAGCCGACCGGCCGCGAGACCAGCCGGTTGGGCGAGCGGCGCAGGAGCGCGATGACGAGGCCGACCGCGGCCGCCAGCGCCGAACCGAGAATGGTGGCGAGGATCGTGATCTTCACGCCCTCGAGCATGGTGGGCATGATGCGCCAGACGAACTCCCAATCCCATTCCATCAGGCTGCCTCCCTCATGACCGCACCCCGTCGAGGCCGCGCGAAAGCCGGCGCTCCAGCCCGCGCATGGCGGTCGAGATCGTCATCGCCATGGCGAAGTAGAGCACCAGGATCGTCGCGAACGGGATCAGGGTGTTGCCGGTCTGGGCGCGCACCACCTGCGCCTGGAAGGTCATGTCCGACAGCGAGATCAGCGACACGATGGCCGTGGCCTTGAGGAGCTCGATGGCGTTGTTGCAGAAGGTCGGCAGCATCACGATCAGCGCCTGCGGCAGGATCACGTGGCGCATGGCCTGGTAGCGGCTGAGATTGAGTGCCACACAGGCCTCGAACTGCTCCTTGCCGATGGACTGCACCGCGCCGCGCACCACCTCGGCACCGTAGGCCCCGACGTTCAGCCCCAGCGCCAGCACGCCGGCCTGCATCGGGGTCAGCGACACGCCGAGCAGCGGCAGCACGAAATAGGCCCAGAAAAGCTGGACGAAGATCGAGGTGCCGCGGAAGAACTCGATATAGGCGGTCGCAAGCCAGCGCAGCGCCGCGAAGCGCGACAGCCGCCCGAGCCCGCCGAGGAACGCCATCACCAGCGCCAGCGCGCAGCCCATCAGGGTGAGCTGGATCGTCACCAGCGCGCCCTGCAGGATGAGGCCGAGATATCCGTACCAGTCGGTCATCGCACGATGTTTCCGGGTCGGTGCTTCCGGTCAGGTTAAAGCTCGGATCGCCGCGGCGCACTTCCCCCCGTTCACGGGGAAGGCTGCCGGCAGACGGATGAGGGCGGCGCAAGCCTTGCAAGGTCGGCCCCGCCTCCCATCCGCTTCGGGTCCCTTTCTTCCCGCGAACGGGGAGAAGGAAAGGCTGCGCTTACGTTACTGCGCCGCGCAGAGCTGCTCGCGCGAGGTGGACATCGCCGCCGCCGCCGAGAAGCCGTAGGGCTCGACGATCTGGGCGAACTCGCCGGATTCCTTCATCTTCGCCAGTTCGACGTCGAAGGCGTCGCGCAGCGCCTCGTCGCCCTTGCGGAAGGCGGCGCCGTCGCAATAGACCGGCGCGTCGGAAACCGGCGCGACCATTTCGAGGTTGGGGTCGTTGGCGAGCTTCACCAGCTCGCTGATCGACAGCACCGGCAGCGAGTAGACGTCGATGCGGCCGTCCTGCACCATCTTCAGGCCGCTCTGGCCGTCGGGCACGACGATGACGCGGTCGCGCGGCGTGCCGGCTTCCAGCGCCAGCCGCTCCTCGGTGCCGCCGCCCGGCGCGCCGATGGTGGCGTCGGCATGCGCGGCGATGGCGGCGTAGGTCGTCAGCCCCTTGGGGTTGCCCTTCTTCACCAGAAAGGCCTCGGCGTCGCACAGCACCGGCTCGGAATAGGCGACCGCCGCACAGCGCTCGGGCCGCATGAACAGGCCGGCCGTCACCACGTCGTGGCGGCGGGCCTGAAGGCCCGGGATCATCGCGCCGTATTCGGAGATCGAGGCCACCACCTCGGGCACGCCGAGGCGCTCGAAGATCACGCGCGCCACGTCGGGGGCGGCGCCCGAGACCTTGCCGTCGGCGGCGACGGCGGTGAAGGGCGGCTCGTTGGCGATGGCGATGCGGACGAAGCCCTGCTCCTTCAGCTGGTCGAGCTTGGGGTTGTCCTGCGCCTCGGCGCCGATTGCGATCGCCGCGACCGCGGCCACGGCGGCCAACCCGCCAAAGATCATCTTCCTCATGGTCAAGCTCCCTGTTCCTCTGGATGTGCGTTTATGGTTCTTGGTTCACGCGGTCAGACGCGATGTCCGGCCGCGATGATCTTTCTGAGGAACGCCTGCGTGCGCTCCTCCTTCGGATGGCGGAAAATCTGGTCGGGAGGCCCCTCCTCGACGATCCTGCCCTTGTCGAAGAACAGCACCCGGTCGGCGAAGTCGTGCGCGAAGCCCATCTCGTGGGTGACGAGCAGCATGGTCATGTCGGTCTCCTCGGCGAGCCTGCGCATGACGTTCAGCACCTCCTCGACCAGTTCGGGGTCGAGCGCCGACGTTACCTCGTCGAACAGCATGATCTTCGGCGACAGCGCCAGCGCGCGGGCGATGGCCACGCGCTGCTTCTGGCCGCCGGAAAGCTCGGCCGGCATGTTCCGCGCCTTGTCGGCCATGCCCACCATGTCGAGCAGCTCCATCGCCCGGCGTTCGGCCTCGGCGCGCGGCACCTTCTTGGTCAGCATCGGCGCCAGCGTCACGTTGTCGATGACCGACTTGTGCGGAAACAGGTTGAAGAGCTGGAACACCATGCCGATCTTCTGGCGCATCCGCGCCAGATGCCGCTCGTCGGCGGGCACGAGGCCTCCCTTGTCCGGGCCTCCCTTCGCCGGCATGTGATAGAGCTGCTCGCCCTCGACCTCGATATGGCCGCCCTGGATGCGCTCCAGCGTCATCAGGATGCGCAGGATCGTGGTCTTGCCCGAGCCGGACGGTCCGATCAGCGCCAGCTTCTCGCCCGGCATCACCTGCATCGACAGGTCGTCCAGAACCTTCAGCGCGCCAAAGCTCTTGCTGATCCCGTCGATCCTGATGATGGGCGAAGCCATGCGCGTCCGGCCTCCTCGCTGTTGCGGCCCTAACGATGGGGAAGCGATAAAATCATGTCAATTGGGAAAATTAAATCATGACAATTTTCTCCCGAATGCCGATTCCGGGAGCATGATCTGCGTCCGAAGCGGGCAGCGGCCGCGCCGGATTCGGCGGAGAGGGACGCGCGCTGCATCCCGCCGGGGCAGGAGGGCCGAGGGCTGCTCAGATCGCCAGCAGCAGATGCTCGGGGTCGGCGAGGAGAAGCTGCGCGACCACGCCGAGGCCGGTCCGCAGCTCGGCCTCGCTGGTCGAGCCGAGCGAGATGCGCACCGCCGGCGACCACGGCGCCTCCGAGGTGCGGAACGACACGCCGGGCGCGATGGCGACGCCCTGCAGCCGGGCATGGGCGACGAAGCCGTCCTCGGCCCTCCCTCCCGGCAGCGGCAGCCAGATATGCAGGCTTTCGGAATGGGCGCGGAAGTCGACGCCCGCCAGCACCTCGGCGGCGATGGCGTGGCGGCGGCGGATGGCGGCGCGCTGCCAGTCCACCAGCTGCACCGCCGTGCCGTCCTGCACCCATTTGGTGGCAATCTCGGCGACGAGCGGCGTCGCCATCCAGTTCGAGACGAGGTGGCGGTTGGCGACGGCCGCGACATAGCGGTCGGGCGCGACGAGATAGCCGATGCGCAGGCCGGGCACCACGAGAAAGGTATTGGTGGTGTCACCGCCTGCCGTGGAGTTTTCCTGCTGGAGCTGAAGATAGATCGAACCGAGCCTGTCGCTGCCGAACCCTTTCGTCCTTTCCATCTCGGCCGAGACGGATTTCGTGGTATAGCTCACCGTGTCTTCCCGCTGGGCGGACAGGCGTGTGTTGGTGTTGCTCCTGAAGTCGGCGCTGCCCGGCTGGACGTATCGCAACGCAGCCCCCTGGAGGCGCTGGCTCAGGTTCAGCTCGCTTTCCAGTCTCTGCGCGGTATCAAAGACGTTCAGGTCCTCGTACCGAGCGGAAAACCCCGGTCCGTAGTCCGTGGTGTACCCGGCGCCCAGTCGCACGGTTTTTCGGGGC
>JALHFU010000144.1:0-655 GCA_022838525.1 Hyphomicrobiales bacterium
GTGCTGTTCATGGCGGTGCCGAGGACGATGCCGAGCAGGGGGATGGTGTGGCGCGGGTCGTGCCACGCCGCCTCGCGGAGCGCCGTCGACAGGGCGAGGCCGGTGACGAACACCGTCGCGAGCGTGACCGGCAGGCCGCCGAGCCCGAAGCGCCGCCAGCCGCGCAGACGAAGAAGCTGGCGCGAGGAGACCTCGTAGGTCGCGGCCGCGATCATCGCGGCGGCGACGAGGAGCGTCACCGCCGGCGAGGAGAGAGCGAACACGTAGCGCAGCACCAGCCCGACCAGCACCAGCTGCGCCACCATGCGCAGGGCGGCGAGCACCATCGGGACATGGACGTTGAGCGACAGGAGGATCGACAGCCCCGAGGCGATCACCAGGCTGAGCGCGGCGAGCGCCAGATCGGCTACGGAGAGGTCGATGGGCGTCACGGGGCGACCTCGGCAAGCCCCGTCCCGGAGAGCAGGTAGCGGCGGTCGGCGATGCGCGCGACCTGCCCGGGATCGTGCGACACCACGAGCAGGCCCATGCCTTCGCGCTTCATGCGCGCCAGCAGCGCCTCCACCGCGAGCGCGGCGGCCGGATCGAGCGCCGAGGTCGGCTCGTCGAGGAGCAGGAAGCGCGGGCGCAGGATCAGCGCCCGGACAAGAGCCAG
>JALHFU010000144.1:682-8493 GCA_022838525.1 Hyphomicrobiales bacterium
GCCATATGGGCGGCGACCGGGGAGGTCCACCACCCGGAATCGGCCGCGACATAGACGACCAGCCGCCGCCAGGCGTCGGCCGGCAGCGCCTCGCGCACCAGGCCGCCGATGCGGGCGCTGCCCGCTCCGGGGTCGAGGTCGGCGATCAGCCGCAGCAGCATGCTCTTGCCGCTGCCCGAGGGGCCCGACAGCGTGACGCAGCTGCCCGGCGCGACGGTCAGGTCGAAGACGGGAAAGCCCGCGCCGCGCGACAGCCCCTCGACGACCAGAGGCTCCGCCGGCGACGGCAGCGGCAGCGCGCGCTCCGGCGCCGCCGGGGCCTTTCGGGCGAGGGAGAGTAGCATTTGCTTACGACAGCCTGTAAAGTAGCAAACACTACAGAGCCCGGGCGGGAGATGCAAGCGAGCCGATGGCTGCCCCACGAGACGCTGCCCCACGAGACAAGGCGCCACAGCGGAAGCGGGACGTGTTCGCGGAGCGCTATGCGCGCCACCGCGACCGGCTGTCGCCGGCCTTCGGGCGGGTCGCCGCCTTCATCGACACCAACCGGCTCGACGTGATGACGTCGTCGGCGCTCGATCTCGCAAGGGCGATCGGGACGTCGGACGCCACCGTCGTGCGCGCCGTGCAGGCGCTCGGCTTCCAGGGGCTGCATGACCTCAGAACCGAGCTTGCCGCGTCCTATGGCGGCCGCAACGCCCCCGCCGACAACCTGACGCGAACATGGGCCGATGTCGGCGAGAGCGCCGAGGCGGCGATGGACGACGTGCTGGATTCGCTCGCCGGGGCGCTGGATTCGCTGCGCGCCGGCCCGGTCCGCCGTGCCATGCCGGAGGCGCTGAAGATCCTGCATGTCGCGAACCGCATCGTCGTCTTCGGCCTCGGCCCCACCGCCCACATCGCCGCCTATTTCGCGGCCCGGCTGCGCCGCAAGGGCCGCCGGCAGATGGTTCTTGACCGCACGGGAACGGAGCTTGCCGACCAGCTGCTGGAGCTGGAGACGGGAGACGCGATCCTGATGCTGGCCTACGGCAAGACCTACCGCGAGGCGGAGGCCACGATCTTCGAGGCGCGCCGGCTGCATCTTCCCGTCGTTCTGGTCACCGACTGCCCCGGGGAGAAGCCCGCCCGGCTCGCGACGACGGTGCTGACGGTCCCCCGCGGACGCAGCGGACACGTGGCCTTGCACGGCGCCACTCTTGCATGTCTGGAAATGCTGCTGCTAGGTCTTGCGACGACAGGCCGTGACGCCGCGCTGGCCACCCTCGGAGAGCTGGACCGGCTGAGGGAGGCGACGCGGCCCGCACGGCGCGCGGCGCGAGGCGGATTCGAAGCGGAAGACGAAGGATGACCAGGCAGCGACCAGATACGGACGCCCATCTCGAGATCGAAGCGGTCTCCCGCCGGTTCGGCAGCGTGGCGGCGCTGGACGACGTCTCGCTTCGCGTGGCGCGCGGCGAAATCATCTGCCTTGCCGGCCATTCCGGCTGCGGCAAGTCGACGCTGCTGCGCGTCGTCGCCGGCATCGAGAAGCCGGATCAGGGCCGCGTCCTGCTCGACGGCCGGGAGATTTCCGGGCCGCATGCCTATGTCGAGCCCGAGGAGCGCAACATCGGCTTCATGTTCCAAGACTACGCGCTGTTTCCGCATCTGAGCGTGACCGACAACATCCTGTTCGGGCTGAAGCGGCTCGACCGCACGGCAGCCCGCGCGCGCTGCGGCGAGATCGTCGAGCGGCTCGGCCTCGCGCATCTCGCCCATCGCTTTCCGCACATGCTGTCGGGCGGCGAGCAGCAGCGGGTGGCGCTGGCGCGCGCGCTCGCGCCCCGGCCGCAGATCCTGCTCATGGACGAGCCGTTCTCCAACCTCGACCGCGGCTTGCGCGACGGCATCCGCGCCGAGACGGTCGCGCTGCTGCGCGAGCTCGGCGCCACCGTCATCATGGTGACGCACGATCCGGAGGAAGCGCTCTCCACCGGCGACCGGGTGGTGCTGATGCAGTCGGGCCGGATCGTCCAGACCGGAACCGGCAGCGACCTCTACGACAGGCCGGCGAGCGCCTATGCGGCCGAGTTCTTCTCGACCTTCAACAAGGTGCGGGGCGCGTGCTGGAACGGATTTCTGGAAACGCCGCTCGGCCGGTTCGAGGCGCCCGGCTTCGCCGACGGCGACAGCGCGACCGTCTACATCCGCCCCCATTGCCTGCGGCTGAACTGCGAGGGCGGCGGCGTCGACTGCACCGTCGTCGACTGCGCGCTGATGGGCGAGATCGAGCAGACGCTTCTGACCGTGGCGGCGCTGTCCGAGCCCTTGCGAATCCGGTCAACCGAGCGGCAGCGCCTGCGCGCCGGCGACAAGGCGCGCGTGTCCGTGGCGCCGGAGCAGGTGTTCGTGTTCTGACGCCGCCGCAGCCGCGCCGGCGGGGCGGGTGCGACGGATCGCGCCCCCCGGTTGCCGCGATGTCGTCCCTCCTCTAAACTTTACTGCTACAGTCAACTATGGTTACCCCCGGACCGGGCGGCAGCGCCCGGTCACTCGCACACCAACAGTCTTCGCACATCAACAATCAGGGAGCGGCATCGCGATGGAATTCAGGACGTTCAAGGGAATCTTGCTCGGATCGGCGCTGGCCGTCCTCGGAGGGGCGCAGGCGGCGACGGCGGCCGAACTCAACCTCTACACGACGCGCGAGCCGGGGCTGATCCAGCCGCTCATCGACGCATTCACCGCCTCCACGGGCATCGCGGTCAACACCATCTTCCTCCAGGACGGGCTCGCCGAGCGCGTCACCGCCGAGGGCGACCGCTCTCCGGCCGACGTGCTGATGACCGTCGATGCCGGCGTGCTGGTCGACCTCGTCGAGCAGGGGCTGACGCAGGGCATCGAGTCGGAGGTCCTCAACAGCACCATCCCCGACACCCTGCGGGACGATGACGGCCACTGGTACGCGCTGTCGCTGCGCGCCCGCGCCGTCTACGCGGCGAAGGACCTCGACCTCACCGAGATCACCTACGAGGATCTCGCCGATCCGGAATGGAAGGGCAGGATCTGCATCCGCTCCGGCCAGCATCCCTACAACGTCGCCCTGGTCGGCTCCTACATCGCCCATCACGGCGACGAGGCCGCCGAGAAGTGGCTGACCGACGTGAAGGCCAACCTCGCCCGCAAGGCCGGCGGCGGCGACCGCGACGTCGCACGCGACATCATGGGCGGCCTGTGCGACATCGGCGTCGCCAACTCGTACTACATCGGCCTGATGCGCAGCGGCAAAGGCGGGCCGGAGCAGGAGGAGTGGGCCAACGCCATCAAGATGATCCTGCCGACGTTCGAGAACGGCGGCACCCAGGTCAACATCACCGGCGCGGCGGTCGCGCGCCACGCGCCCAACAAGGACGAGGCGGTCCAGTTCCTCGAATACCTCGTCTCCGACGAGGCGCAGAAGATCTACGCCGAGGCCAACTACGAATATCCGGTCAACGCCAATGCCGCGGTCGATCCGCTGATCGCCGAATACGGCGTGCTCAAGCCGGACACCATCGACATCGTCGAGGGCGTGGGCTTCCGCAAGACCGCCAGCGAGCTGGCGGAGAAGGTCGGCTTCGACAACTGACGACGGAACGGCAGGCGGCGGCCCCGGAGAAGTGTCCGGGGCCGTCGCTTCGTCCTGCCCCATGAGCCCCGCGGAAGCCGCCAACACCAAGCGCCTGCCCTGGCGCCGTTCCGGGACGGGATGGCGGCTCGGGGCGATTCTCGTCGCCGGGATGATCTGCCTGCCGATCGTGGCACTGGTCTTCATCGCCTTCCGCGGCAGCGCCGGCCTGTGGCCGCACATGATCGCCTATGTGCTGCCGGCGGCGCTCAAGGACACCTTCGTCCTGCTCGTCGGCGTCGGCCTGCTGGTGACGCTGATCGGCACCACCACGGCCTGGCTGGTGACGGCCTATGCGTTTCCGGGGCGGCGCGTCGTGGAATGGGCGCTGCTGCTGCCGCTCGCCGTCCCCACCTACATCATCGCCTATGCCTATCTCGACATCCTGCACCCCGTCGGCGCGGTGCAGGGCATGCTGCGCGGCCTGCTCGGCTATTCGAGCCCGCGCGAGTTCCGCCTTCCCGACATCCGCTCGATGTGGGCGTGCATCCTGCTTCTGGGCCTGGTGCTCTACCCCTATGTCTATCTCACCACGCGGGCGATGTTCCTGACGCAGGCGGCGAACCTCATCGAGGTGTCGAGGACCCTCGGCACGCGCCGCAACGCCGTGTTCCGGCAGGTGGCGTTTCCGCTCGCGAGGCCGGCCATCGCGGTGGGCGTGGCGCTGGCGCTGATGGAGACGCTGAACGACATCGGCGCCTCGCAGTTCCTCGGCGTGCGGACGCTGACCGTCTCGGTCTACACGACATGGGTAAACCGCTCCGACATGCCCGGCGCCGCGCAGATATCGCTCGCCATGCTGATGATCGTGGTCGTGCTGGTGCTGGTCGAGCGCCACGCCCGCCGCAACCAGCGCTACGCGGCGGCGGCGCAGAGGCCGCGGCCGATGGCCCCCGTGCGGTTGAAGGGATGGCGGGCGGCGGGTGCGTTCGGCATCTGCGCCCTGCCGATCATGCTCGGCTTCGTCGCGCCGGCGATCTATCTGTGCCTCGAGGCCTGGAAGCGCTTCCGCTTCGCCGGCATCTCCGCGCGCATCCAGGACGAGATCGTCAACACCGTGACGGTCTCGTCCATCGCCACCGTCGTGGTGCTGCTCTGCGGCCTGCTCTTCGCCTATGCGGCGCGGACCTATCCCGGACGCCTCACCGCGCTGGCCGCGCGGGCCTCGACGCTGGGCTATGCCGTGCCGGGGACGGTTCTCGCCATCGGCCTTCTCGTTCCGGTCGGCCTGTTCGACCGTTTCTGGGTGGGCGCCGTCGAGCGGCTGACGGGAGCGGCGCCCGGCCTGCTCCTGCTCGGCTCGGGCGCAGCACTCGTGCTCGCCTATTCGACGCGCTTCATGGCGATCTCCACCGGCGGGATCGAGGCGGGGTTCAGCCGCATCCCGCCGTCGCTCGACCACGCGGCCCGCATGCTCGGCCAGACGTCGTCCGGCGTGTTCCGCACCGTCCATCTGCCCCTGTCCAAGGCGGCGCTCGCCTCGGCCGGGCTGCTGGTGTTCGTCGACTGCATGAAGGAGCTGCCGGCGACGCTGCTCCTGCGGCCGCTGAACTTCGAGACGCTGGCGACGCATCTCTACGGCGAGGCCGCGCGCGGGACCTACGAGGAAGCCTCGATCGCCGCGCTGCTGATCGTGGCGATCGGCATCCTGCCGGTCATCGTGCTGTCACGGTTGGGCCGCCCCGAAACCTGAGCGGATGCTCCGGCCGGTGCAGGCAAGGATGGCAACACATTGCCTTCCATCCCTCACCGGCACACCGCCTTCATCCGCGCCATCGTGCCTGTGGGAATCCGTGCGGCGATGCTTCGTGCTGCGGGGCGACGGATGCTAAGGACGGTCCCGGAAAGGGATGCAGGATGAAGGTCGACATCGACATGGGCGCCGCGGCCGGCGGCGGCGTGGCGAATCTGGATCTGGAGGAGCTGCTGGCGACCCGCCTGCTGGTGCAGGGCAATTCCGGGTCCGGCAAGTCGCATCTGCTGCGCCGCCTGCTGGAGCAAAGCGCGCCCTGGGTGCAGCAATGCATCGTCGATCCCGAAGGCGATTTCGTCACGCTGGCGGAACGATTCGGCCACCAGGTGGTCGACGCCGCCCGCTCCGAGGCGGAGCTTGCGCGCATCGCCGGCCGCGTGCGCCAGCATCGCGTCTCCGTCGTGCTCAATCTCGAAGGGCTCGACGTCGAGCAGCAGATGCGCGCCGCGGCGGCCTTTCTCGGCGGCATGTTCGATGCCGAGCGCGACCACTGGTATCCCGTGCTGGTGGTGGTTGACGAGGCGCAGCTTTTCGCGCCCGCCGTTGCCGGCGAGGTCTCCGACGACGCGCGAAAGCTCTCGCTGGGGGCCATGACCAACCTGATGTGCCGCGGCCGCAAGCGCGGCCTCGCGGGAGTCATCGCCACCCAGCGCCTGGCCAAGCTGGCGAAGAACGTCGCGGCGGAAGCCTCCAATTTCCTGATGGGCCGCACCTTCCTGGACATCGACATGGCGCGCGCCGCCGACCTGCTCGGAATGGACCGTCGCCAGGCCGAAATGTTCCGCGACCTTGCGCGCGGAAACTTCGTCGCGCTGGGACCGGCCCTGTCGCGCCGGCCGGTGGCGATCACCATCGGCCCCGTCGAAACCTCCGCGCGCTCGACCAGCCCCAAGCTCATGCCGTTGCCCGAGGCGCCGGAGGACGCCCGCGACCTGATCTTCACGCCCGGCCCCGAAGAAGCCTCGCCAGTGGTGCGGAGACCGCCTCCAAAACCGATCCCGACCGCCGACCTTCTGGCGCAGCTGTCGCGGCCCAGGCCGGCGCCGGAGCCGTCGGACGAACCGGTGTCCGCCGTCATCGACGACGCCGAGCGCGATGCCGAGATCGACGCGGTGCTGCGCGAAATCCTCGAAGACGCGGACGCGGCCTTCCGTTCCGACGCCGTGCTCTATCAGGATTTTCTGGTGCGCAGCCGCATCCGCCGCGTGCCCGGCGAGCCGCTGCCGCTTTCCGCCTTCCGCCGGCGGCTGGCGATCGCCCGCGCCGGCGTCGACGAAAGCTCCGGCGGCGAAGCCTGGGCGACGGCGCTGTCGCTCTCCGAAACATTGCCCGACGATCTTCAGGGCATATTCCTGATGGTCGCCCGCGCCGCGACCAACAACGAGCCCTGCCCGTCCGACGCCACTCTGGCCCGTGCCTACGGCAGTCACTCGCCGCGCCGGGCACGACGCCTGATCGCCTATTTCGAGGAGCGCGGCCTGCTTGTCGCCCGCAGCGATTTTCATGGCCGCCGCGTGCTCGCCTTCCCGGACCTCGGCTGCGAAACCGCCCCCGGCCACCCCGACGCACCGGACGAGACGCAGCGCGACGCGGCGGAGTAGGGCTGCGCGAACGCGAGCCGCGCAGAAGCGCGTCGTTTCGAATGGTACGATTTCGTGATTCGGCGTTTCGCCGGATTTGAGGTAATTAGGTTGATATCAACATTACTGCCAGGCCGGCCACAGGGGAGGAGGCCATGATCAAGGACTGGAATTCCTCGGCCATCGTCGCCGTTTCCGACATCGCCCGCGCGCGGCGTTTCTATTCGGAGGTGCTGGGCCTCGAGCTGATCGAGGAGGGAATGGACGGGGTAATGGTGTTCCGCACCGGCGCCACGCAGCTCGTCGTCTACCGCTCGGAGGCGGCCGGAACGAACCGCGCCAACGCCGTGGTCTGGGACGTCGGGGACGACATCGATGCGATCGTCGCCGATCTGGCCACAAAGGGCGTCGCCTTCGAGCACTATCCCGAAATCGGCACATTCCGCGGCAACATCCATCATGCCGACGGCATGAAGCTCGTCTGGTTCAAGGACCCCGACGGCAACATCCTGCACATCAACCAGATGCCGGGCTGAGACCGGGACGGGAGCGCTTTCATGAATGCCGTCGTCTTCGACCGGGAGCCGGTCACGATCACCGCCTATGACTGGGCGCCGGGTTTCGCGCAGGGCCTGGTTCGCGACCTGCGCCTGCGCTGGGCGCTCGAGGAGGCAGGCTTTCCCTACGAGGTCGAACTCGTGCCGCAAGGCACGCAGGCCCACGCGCACAACATGTCCCGCCAGCCCTTCGGCCAGATACCGACGTTGACGGCCGGCCCCGGGGCCATGTTCGAGTCCGGAGCGTGCGTGTGGCGCATCGCCGAGGCGAG
>JALHFU010000144.1:8516-15670 GCA_022838525.1 Hyphomicrobiales bacterium
CGCAAGACAAGGCCGGGCGCGACCGGTGCCTGTCGTGGATGTTCGCCGCACTGAACACGGTGGAGCCGCCGCTGAGCACGATGGCGACGCTCTTCTTCTTCGAGCGGGAGCCGAAGCATTTCGGCATCGCGGATGCCGGTGCCGTGGCGACGATCCGGCCCGCCGCGCGGGACGGCGCCCTGCTTCGATTGACACAGCTCGCCGATGTACTCGGGAAGCGGCCGCATCTCGTCGCGGACCGCTTCACGGTCGCCGACCTGATCATGGTGACGGTCCTGCGCATCGCCGACAGCCTCGACCTGCTCGAAGAGCTGCCGGATCTGCGCCGCTACGTCTCTCTCCATACCGCGCGGCCTGCTTTCCAGAGGGCGCTCGAAGGACAACTGACGCCGTTCCGGGAGAACGCGGCGAAATACGAGAAGACGGGCTGACGCGTCTTGCGACCGTTCGCGCCCGCCAGACGTTCAGGGAGATTGCCATGGCCTTCATCGAAGGATTCGTGACCGCCATTCCCGTCGCCAACCGCGAAGCCTTTCTCGATCATGCGAGAAGGGCCGTGCGCGTCTTTCAGGAATTCGGCGCCGGGCGGATCGTGGACGCCTGGGGCGACGACGTGCCGAAAGGCGAGACGACCGACTTCTACCGCGCCGTCGCGGCGAAGGAGGACGAGGCGATCGGCTTCAGCTGGATCGAATATGCCGACCGGGCGACGCGCGACGCCGCATCGCTGAAGATGATGAGCGACCCGCGCGCGGCCGAGATCGGCGAGATGCCCTTCGACGGCAAGCGCATGATCTTCGGCGGCTTCGAGCCGGTCGTCGATCACGGCGACGGCGGCAGGGCCGGTTATGTCGAAGGCTTCGTCGGGGCGGTGCCGACCGCGAACCGGGAAAAATTCATCGTCCACGCCGAAAAGGCCGCCCCGCTCTTCCTGCGCGAGGGCGCGCTGCGCGTGGTCGAATGCTGGGGCGCGGACGTGCCCAAAGGCAAGGTCACGGATTTCCACCGCTCCGTGAAGGCCGGTGACGATGAAACCGTCATCTTCTCGTGGGTAGAATGGCCGGACAAGGCGACCCGCGAAGCCGGACTGGAAAGCCTCATGGCGGAGATGGAGGCGCATATGAAGGACAACCCCATGCCCTTCGACGCCACGCGGATGATCTTCGGCGGCTTCGAGATCGTCAACGATGCACACGGATGAGACCCAAGGGTGAGACGATGACGAACCGGCAGGGAATTCCGATCTGGTATGAACTCATCACGCCCGATGCGGACGCCGCAGAACGTTTCTACGGCACTGTGCTCGGCTGGCGGTTCGAGCGCATGCCCGGCGGCCCGGAAATGGACTATCGCATCGCGAGCACGAACGGCACCGCCGTTGCCGGGCTGATGCAGCAGCCGGAAGGTCAGGAGATGCCGCTGCGCTGGCTGGTCTATTTCGGCGTCGAGGACGTCGACCGCAGCGTGCGGGACGCCGAGCAATCGGGCGCGTCCGTTCACATGCCGCCGACCGATATTCCCGAGGTCGGACGCTTCGCCTTCCTCGCCGATCCGCAGGGCGCGCTCTTCTACCTGATGCGCGGCGAAAGCGACGAGGACAGCCGTGCCTTCCAGTGCGGCGAGAACGTGCCGCAGGGCCATGCGGTCTGGAACGAGCTCACCGCGCCTGACCCGGACGCAGCAATCGCCTTCTACGGCGCGCTTCTCGGCCTGCGCAAGGAAGGCGGAATGCCGATGGGCGAGCTCGGCGAATACAGCTTCATCCATGCCGGGCCGGACTGCATCGGCGCGGTGATGGGCGAGGTGCCGGACGGGCGACCCGGCTGGCAGGTCTATTTCTCGGTCGACGACATCGACGAGGCCGTGGACCGGCTCCGTCAGGCCGGCGGGCGTGCCGTTCAGGGGCCGGACGAGATTCCGGGCGACTGCTTCGCGCTCGTCGCCGACGACGACCGCGGCGCGCGCTTCGGTCTCGTCGGGCCGCGAACCGGCTGACATCGCCGGCGCGGCGACGATTTGTCCGCGACGGCCGGCCACATGGCGGCCCGCTTTCAGTTTTCCCGTAAAGCGGGGGAAACCGTATTGGCGGCCTGACCCCTCAGGGAGGCCGCGACCTCCCGCAGACCGCGATGCAGCACCTTGTCCCTCCTGAGGACGACGGCAAGCTCGCGGGCGAGCCGCGGCAGGAGCGGGCGCAGGACCAGGGGCGCCGCGGCCGCCGTTCGACGCATCGCCATCGCCGGCAATATTGCATATCCGAGGCCTGCTCTCACCAGTTCCTTGATCGCTTCGACGCTGCCGAGCGACATGATGGCATGGGGAGCGATCCCGCTTTTGGCGAACCATTGGTCGACGAGGCGCCGCGTGTTGCCCGATGGCTCGAACAGGATGAGCGGCAGGCCCTTCAGCAAGTCCGGCGTCATCCGCTCCGGCAGATCGGTTCCCGGCGGGGCCACCAGCACGAACTCGTCTTCCAGGACGGCCTCGACGGCCAGCATGCGGCCGGAGACGGGCATGGTGACGAGCGCGATGTCCAGCGCGTTCTCCTCCACCGCCTTGACGATCTCCGGCGTATTTCCGGTCGCGACCGTGATTTCGAGATCGGGAAACCGGCCGCGCAGTTCACGCAGGAGGGGCGGCAGGAGAAAGATGCAGGCGGTGGCCCCCGTGCCGAGGCGCACCCGCCCCATGGTCCCGCCGGCATGGCGCGCCATCACCTCGAGCGTCGCGTCGACCTCGCCGAAGAGGCGCGCGGCATGGTCGAGAAGCTCCGACCCCGCTGCCGTGGGCATCGCCCTGCGGCCGATGCGCTCGATCAGCCGCACGCCAAGCCGCTTCTCCAGCTGCTTCACCTGAAAGCTGACGGCCGGCTGGCTCACGTTGTGGCGCGCGGCGGTGGCCGAAAAGCTGCCGGAGGCGACCACATCGATGAAGGTTCGAAGCTGGTCGAGATTGAGCGAGGCCATGTCAAGATTTTTCTTATGGAAAGGATAAAAGATACCCTTCTTTATTTATAGGTTTCTCTTGGCGATCCTGCAACGGAGAATGCGTTGGCAAGTGCCACAGGAAGCGGAGCATGGCCGGTTGCCGAATGACCATCGGGCAGATCCTGCAGGAGGGCGGCCGGTATCTGGCGCTCTCGCCGCAATCACGTCTTCACCAGACGGCGCGGCTGAGGGAGCTGGACAACCGCTTGCTTGCGGACATCGGCGTGACGCGCCGCGAGGCAATGCGCGGGTGCCGGACAGCAGGGAGAGACAGGATGATGGACGAGACGATGCCGAGGAACGAAGATCGCGCGAATCTCCGGCCAGGCATCCGCCACGCGACCGAGGCCGATATGCAGGCCGTTCAGGCGATCTACGCCCATCATGTGCTCCACGGTCTGGCGACCTTCGAGGAGGAGCCGCCGACGGCGGGCGAGCTGAACGCGCGGCGGGAGAGCTTGGTCGCCGCCGGCCTGCCCTATCTCGTCGCCGAAGGTGAAGGCCGTATTCTCGGCTACTGCTATGCGACGGCCTATCGGCCGCGTCCGGCCTACAGGCATACGATCGAGGATTCGGTCTATGTCGCCCACGGATACGGCGGGCGCGGCATCGGCGGCGCGCTGCTCGGCGCGCTGATCGAACGGTGCGAGACGGGACCCTGGCGGCAGATGCTGGCGGTGATCGGCAACAGCGGCAATGAGGGCTCGCTCGCGCTGCATCGCCGTCTCGGCTTCGAGACCGTCGGCACGCTGCGCTCGGTCGGCTTCAAGCTCGGACGCTGGGTGGACACGGTGCTGATGCAACGGCCGCTGGGACAGGGCGACCGAACCTTGCCCACGACGGCTCAACAGCCTCGCCCGGCTTGATCTCCCGCCGGACGATCCTTTGCCTCGGGGCTGCGCAACTCGTTGCGTGGGGAACCTCCTACTACCTGATCGGCGTCTTCGGCGAGCATATCGCCGGGGCGACCGGATGGTCGCGCAGCTTCACCTACGGCGGGTTCTCGATCGGCCTCCTAGTGATGGGCCTTGCCTCGTCCTGGGCGGGGCGGGCCGTGGATCGGCATGGCGGACTGCCGGTGCTCGCCTCGGGCTCGCTGCTCAATGCGGCGGGATGCCTGGCGTTGGCCTGCACCCATCATCCGGTCGTCTATTGCCTCGCATGGATCGTGCTCGGCCTTTCCATGCGGCTCACGCTCTACGATGCCGCATTTGCCGCCCTGGCCCGGATCGGCGGCGCGGGCGCGCGGCGCGCGATGGCGCAGATCACCCTGCTCGGCGGCCTTGCCTCCACCACCTTCTGGCCGCTCGGCAACGCGCTGATCGAAGGGCTGGGCTGGCGCGGCGCGCTCATCGTCTACGCAGCGATCTCGCTGGCCGCGATCCCGCTCTACCTCGGCCTGTCCGCGCCTCGAGAACGGAACGGCAAACCCGAAGCGGCGATCACCGCAGCGGCGGAACCGTCGGGCAAGACGGACCGGATCTCGGGGTGGCTCTATGCAGCCATCATGGCGCTGGTCGCGTTCCTCAATTCCGGCATGTCGGCTCACATGATCGGTATCCTGGCCGGGCTGGGACTGGGCGCGGCGGCCGCCGTATGCGTCGCGAGCCTGCGCGGCATCGGGCAGACGGCCGCGCGGGCGTGCGACGTGGCGTTCGGCGCAGGCCTGTCGCCGCTCACGCTCAACCTCATCGCCGCGTTGCTGCGATCATTCCCGTCGCCGGCTCGGGGATGACGCAGGCGATCCTGTTCGCGCTCGCTTTCGGCGCGGGCAACGGTCTGATGTCGATCACGCGCGGCACGCTGCCGCTGATCCTGATCGATCCGGCCCAGTACGGTTCGGTCACGGGGCGCCTGCTGGTCCCCAGCTTCGTCCTGTCCGCCGCCGCTCCTCTCGTCCTGGGTTTGCTGATCGAGGCTTACGGACCCGGTGCGGCAATCGGCGTGTGCCTCGCGCTGGTCCTGCTCGTCCTGGCTCTGACGCTCGCCCTCGGCCGGCGCTCCTCACTGATGCGGCGAGGACGCTAGCGCAAGAGGCGTGAGCCGAGGCGGTTCGCCGGCACGGCTCCGTCGCCGCCGGATGGCGTCATTTCGACCATTCCGACGAGAAGACGACGAAAGCCCTCTTCAGAACGTCGTTCTCGGCCTGCAATTTTTGAATCTTGCGACGCAGGCGCTCCAGCTCCGCCTCGACGCTTTCGGGATTTTCGTGGCCGTTGACCCTGGCGGCGTCGGACGCCTCCGTTTCTTCAAGGCGGAGGGAATCGTGACGCCGGACCCAGAGGCGCAGCGAC
This sequence comes from Hyphomicrobiales bacterium, assembly GCA_022838525.1. Lineage (GTDB taxonomy): Bacteria > Pseudomonadota > Alphaproteobacteria > Rhizobiales > Rhizobiaceae > Aerobium. The sequence continues at coordinate 13,798 of JALHFU010000144.1, forward strand.
TGCTCGCCGACATTGAACTGCTCGGCAACTTCGCGGAATATCGTGCGGTCACGCGGGTTGCTGAGGCGCCTCTGCTCGACCACCGCCACGGCCTTGTCCCGAACGTCATGTGGGTACTTTCTGTTCATCGGCGATGAACTTTCTCCCTGCTTGCCTCGCTGTTTCGTCCCGGCAGACGTTCGATCCGGCGACCGGTCCATGGCGACGAAGAGCGTCACATTGGAAGCCGCCTTGATGTTCCCGCAGTTTTATAGTTACATTTTTATCTCCGAAGCGTAAAGACCGCCGGCTCTGGTGTTCCGCGACAAACGAGTTAACCGAGATGAGCGAACCCTCCTCGCTGGTGTCCGTTGAATGGCTGCGCAGCCGGATCGGATCTCCTGACATCGTCGTCCTGGATTCGAGCGTGTATCTCGATCCCGCACCCGAAGGCCGGGCACGGGGCGAGTTTCGCAGCGGCCTGGACCAGTATGTCGCACACGGCCACATACCGGGCGCCCGCTTTGCGGACCTGTTCACGGAGTTCTCCGACGCCACGTCGCCCTTTCCCTTCACTCTGCCGAACGTGTCGCAGTTCGAGGAGGCTGCCGGCCGGCTGGGGATCACGCCCGCCACGCATGTGGTCGTCTATGACGGCCTCGCCGGCCAGTGGGCCGCACGCCTGTGGTGGGTGTTCCGAACGCTGGGGCATGCGCGGGTCAGCGTGCTGAACGGTGGCCTCAAGAAATATGTCGCCGAAGGGGGCGTCCTCGAAACCGGGATCGTGCCCTACGAGAGAACGGTCTATCGCAGCGCGGGCGCGGCAAAGCCCTATGCCCGCAAGGAGCAGGTCGCCGCCATCGTCGACGGACAGGTGGCCGGCCGCCTCGTCTGCCTCCTCCAGCCCGACGACTACACCGGCGCGATCTCCGTGCGCAGCCGGGCCGGGCATATTCCCGGCAGCGTGAATCTGCCCTTCACCGCTTTGGTCAGCGACGAGGACAATACCCTTCTGCCTCCCGACAGGCTGGCGGAAGTCTTCCGGTCGGTGACGGCGCTCGAAGGCGAGCTGGTCGTGACCTATTGCGGGGGCGGCATCGCGTCCACGCTCGGCGCCCTTGCGCTCGATGCGATCGGATACGCCAACACGCTCGAATTCGACGGCTCGCTTGCCGAATGGATCAGCGATCCGAGCCTGCCGCTGACCGTCGGCGACAACTGACCTGCCCTTCCAGCCTCCCGGCTTTTTCCGCCGGGCCTTTCTTCCGGGCGCCGATCGCCGGCGCCGGGACGCGAGAACGCCGCTCCGGTCCGGCAGCGGCCGATTTTCGTCAAGGCCGGATTCACGCGACGGATTTGCTCGCGCGGCGCGGAAATCTATAAACTGAGTTCTTTATAATTATAATTATAACTTGAGAATGATCCCGATCGGCCGCCTCACGGGCCTTTCGCAATCGAAGGATCTCTCATGTTCCCACGCACGCATTTCGCCAGCTTCGTAGCCGGCACAATCCTCGCGGTTTTCACCTCCGCTGCCTATGCGCAGGATGCCTCCGCGCCCGTCACGCTGCGCATCTCCGCCGTTTCCGGTTCCGTCATGCCGCAGGATTTCCGCGCAGGGATCAAGGAAGGATTTTTCAGGAAGCACGGGCTCGAGATCGAGATTGCCGAGCTTGCGACGGGCGCGAACAACATCACCGCGACCGTCAACGGCTCGGCCGACATCGGCTATGCCGACGTCTTTGCCGGGCTTTCCTCGATCAAGAACGGCTTCGACATCGGATTCGTGGCTCCCCACAACGGCCTGAGCCCGCATCAGTTCATCCTGGTCCGCGACGACAGCGATATCCAGGCCGTCGAAGACCTGAAGGGTAAGAACATCGCGCTCGGCGCA
>JALHFU010000394.1:0-1484 GCA_022838525.1 Hyphomicrobiales bacterium
CGGCGCTGATCATCCTGTTCGTGCCGCTTCTGTCGCTGGCGGTGAGCGTCGGCATCGACCCGCTGCACTTCGCCACCTTCGCGGTGCTCAACCTGATGATCGGCCTGACCACGCCGCCGGTCGGCGTGTGCCTGTTCGTCGCCGCCAACATCGCGCGCATCCCGCTGATGCCGGTGGTCAGGGCGATCGTGCCGTTCCTGATCTCCAACATCATCGTGCTGCTTCTGGTGTCCTACTATCCGCCCTTCGCCACCTGGCTGCCGACGACGCTGATGGGGAACTAGGCGATGAAGACGCGCGTGTGCAGGCTCTACGGGCAGGGCGACATCCGCATCGAGGAGGCCGACGTCGCCGCGCCCGGCCCGGGCGAGGTGCTGGTGGCCATGGCCGCGGGCGGCATCTGCGGCTCGGACCTGCACTACTACCAGGACGGCGGCTTCGGCCCGATCCGGGTGCGCGAGCCGATCGTCCTCGGCCACGAGGTCGCCGGCACGGTGCGGGCGGTCGGCGCGGGCGTCGAGGGCGTCGCTCCCGGCGACCGCGTCGCGGTCAATCCGAGCCGGCCGTGCAACGCCTGCCGCTACTGCCTCGACGGTCTGCAGCAGCATTGCCTCGCGATGCGCTTCTTCGGCTCGGCGCTGCGCTTCCCGCACGAGCAGGGCGGGTTCCGCGACCTGATGGTGGTCGACGCCTTCCAGTGCGTGCGGGTCGACAACCCCGAGGTGTCGCTGGCCGAGGCCGCCTGCGCCGAGCCGCTGGCGGTGTGCCTGCATGCGCTCAACCGCGCCGGCGCCAGCGCCGGCAACCTCGCCGGCAAGTCGGTGCTGGTGACGGGCGCCGGCCCCATCGGCGCGCTGACCGTGGCGGCGGCCCGCCATGCCGGCGCGGCCGAGATCGTGGCGACCGACCTGCAGGACCTGCCGCTCGAGGTGGCGCGCCGGATGGGGGCCGCCGAGACCGTCAACGTGCGCACCGCGCCCGAACGCCTCGACGCCTTCTTCGAGGGCAAGGGCCGTTTCGACGTCGCCTTCGAGTGCTCGGCCGCCGCCCCGGCGCTGAAGACGGCGGTGACGGCGACGCGGCCGCAGGGAACCGTGGTCGCCGTGGGCGTGGCCGGCGACGTGCCGGTGCCGCTCAACCTGATCGTCGGCAAGGAGATCGCCTTCGTCGGCACCCACCGCTTCACCCGCGAATATGCCGAGGCCGTGCGCCTGATCGACCGGCGCCGCATCGACGTGCGGCCGATCGTCACCTCGACCCACGACCTCGCCGACGCGCTCGCCGCCTTCCAGGCCGCCGGCGACCGCGCCCGCTCGATCAAGGTCCAGCTCTCCTTCGCCTCCTGACGGGCGGGCTTGCGCGCCGCAGCCGCCGGGCATTAACCCCGCGTTCATCTCCTCGGCGCATCTTCGCTGGCGCGGATGAGTGCTGAGTTCCGCATCTCAGGTAATAGCCCTGCCGCCGAAAGGCGGCGGGGCTTTTGC
>JALHFU010000145.1:0-7672 GCA_022838525.1 Hyphomicrobiales bacterium
CCGCAGAGCCGGGACCCATTGGCCGCACCATCGTCGGGCACGGCCCAGTCCTCGCGCTGGCGCACGTCAGGATCGTCTCGCAAGCCTTGAGCCCGGCCGTGCCGCTCAATGGGTCCCGGCTCTCCCTCGCTTCGCTCGGTCGGCCGGGATTGTTTGAAGCGGTTGGGCTAGGTTGGCGGCCGAAGCTGCGCGTTCTTCGACAGCGCACAGCTTCGGCGGCAGGCGACCGTGCCGGGATCGGGTTTTGGCCCGTCGTCATCAGGGCTCCCTGCCGTCTTCCGCCATCGCTTGGAGAGTTGAACGGGCCGCTGGCCTGCCGCCACGCCCGCAAACAATCCGAAGCTTGCCTAAGGATAGCAGAGCCATGGCCTTCCTGCACCAGCACCCCGTCCGCTGCCTCGGCTGCGATGTCGCCAAGGACAGCATCGTCGTCAGCGACGGCACGACACTCCCGCAAACCATCGCCAACGATCGCCGCTCCATCGGCGCCTTTGTGCGCACCTGCGGCGCCGATCTCGTCCTGTGCGAGCCGACCGGCGGACATGAACGCAGGCTCATCGAAGCGTGCATGCGCGCCGGCCTGCCCGTGCACCGGGTCGATACCCTCAAGCTCAAGGCCTTCATCCGCTCCTTCGGCACGCTCGGCAAAACCGACGCCATCGATGCCGCCAAGCTCGCCGCCTATGGCAGCGAGCGATGGTCCGTCCTGCATTGTGGGCCACGCCCGATGCCGGCCAGCAGCGCCTCAAGGCCCTCGTCCGCCGCAGGCACGAGCTGATCGCCCTCAAGGTCGCCGAGCACAACCGCGCCAAGGCACCCGCAGCACGCGAGTTGGCAGCCTCCTTCAAGGCCATGCTCGCCGCCATCGGCCGCCAGATAAAGGCCATCGACGCCGCCATCGAAAGCCTCCTCGCCAAAAGCCCAAGCCTCAACCGCCGCATTGCCGTGTGCACCAGAATGGACGGCATCGGCGCGCCAACGGCCGCAGCCCTCATCGCCACCATGCCGGAACTGGGCACCCTCAGCCGCAGGCAGGCCGCAGCCCTGGCCGGCCTGGCTCCCCATCCCCGCGACAGCGGCCGCACAAGAGCCTATCGCAAAATCCGCGGCGGACGGCCCGAAATCCCCACCATCCTGTTCATGCCAGCCCTCAGGGCCGCTGCCGGAAAAGGCGAGTTCGCACCCTTCTACAGACGCCTCATCCAGAACGGCAAAAAACCAATGCTCGCAATCGCCGCCGTCATGCGAAAGATAATCATCACTCTCAACGCAAGGCTCAGAGAAAACACAATGCCCCAGAGTTGATGACGCGGCGGAGGCGTCCCGCCCCTAGACGATTGCCATGCCGTTCACGGGAAAGGGGAGGGGATGAGAGGCCGGCGCTGGCGGCCGGTCTTGCCGACTCCTGTGAGCCGTCTGCGGCGAAACGCGGGCGGGCGGCTGCGTCGTGCGCCGTCCGTTCCGCTGCCGGCGCGGGCCGCCGCTCAGTCGGGCCGGCCGAAGAAGATGCGGGCGAGGCCTTCCTTGGTCACGTCGACGGCGTGGGCGGAGCTGAGCGTGATGTGGCGCTCGATCAGCTCGCCGCCGGCCTCGCCGTCGCGGCGCCGGAGGCAGTCGATGATGGCGGAGTGCTCGTCATAGGTGCTGCCGCGCCGGCGGTTGCTTTCGAGGTCGATGCGGCGGAAGAAGCGGATCAGCGAGTTGACCGAGCGCAGCGCCTCCAGCATGCGCCCGTTCTTGGCCAGCGCCACGATGCCGGTGTGGAACGCCTCGTCGGCCTCGGCGATCTTGGCCCAGTCGCTCGCCGGGCGCAGATGGCTGACATTCTCCCAGATGGCGGTGGTGGCGGCGATCTCCTCGTCGGTGCCGCGCTGGCAGGCGAGCCGGAACGCCGCGCGCTCGATGGCCGCGCGCAGCTCGTACAGCTCCTGCACGCCCTCCGGCGTGATGTCGCGGGCGTAGAAGCCGCGATTGGGCACGAAGCTCATGAAGCCGTCGCGCGCCAGCCGGTTCAGCGCCTCGCGCACCGGCGTGCGCGACACGCCGAGGCGGGCGGCCAGCTCGACCTCGTTGATGCGCTCGCCCGGCTTGAAGCGGTAGTCCACGGCCAGTTCCTTGACCGCCTCGTAGACCTTCTCGACGCTGTCGGCGGCGCGCCCCACTTTCTTCGGTGCCGCTATCTTCTTGTCCATGACCGAGTCCCGTCCGGGCCTTCCTGCGGCTGAGTCGCCCGCCGCCGTCGCCGCGGCAGGTATGGCACGGGCGGCAGCGCTTCGCAATCATCCTGTGCATACAGATGTGTAGACAATAGCGCGCACCCTTGACACGTCAGCGCGAGGCCCCGCCGTGGTAGGGCAGGGAGCCGCCGGGGTCCTTGATCTTCGGCAAGTCCCGGCGGGAAAATCCGCGGCGCGGGCGCGGAATGCACGGGCCGCCGGCAGGCCGCGGCGACAGCGTTTCCGCCTTTCTCCCAACCGCGAAAACGCCCGGTCTTTCCGTCGTCGCGCAGGTTGCGGCGGAACCGGCTAGGCGGCCGCGACCAGCATGCCCTCGGGGTCGTAGGCCGGCTTCTGCCGCTTGACGATGTCGGCGGTGATGCGCGCCGAGCCGGCCGACATGGTCCAGCCCATATGGCCGTGGCCGACATTGAACACCATGTTGGAATAGCGGCCGCCGCGGCCGAAGATCGGCGTGCCCTCGGGCGTCATCGGCCTCAGGCCGGCCCAGTATTCCGGCCGGCCGTAATCGGCGCCGTCCGGGAAGATCTCGCGCACCGCCGACAGCATGTGGCGGAAGTCGTCGGGCTTGTGCGTCTTGCTGAAGCCGGCGAACTCGGCCGTCGCGGTGACGCGCATGCGGTCGCCGAAGCGGGCATAGGCGACGAGGTTGTCCTCGTCGACGCCGCCGATCCGCGGCGGGTTGTTGCGGCCCTCGATCGGCAGCGTCACCGAATAGCCCTTGATCGGGTAGATCGGCAGGGTGACGCCGAGCGCGCGCGCGAATTCGGGCGCGAACACGCCGAGGCACAGCACGAACTCGTCGGCCGCCACCGCGCCCTTCGAGGTCTTCACGGCCGCGATGCGGTCGCCCTGCGTCTCGAAGCCCTGGACCACGGTGTCGAACAGGAAGGTCACGCCCAGCTTCTCGGCGCAGTGGCGCGCGAGGTTGCGGGTGAAGACGCGGGCGTCGCCGCTGCCGTCCGACGGGCAGTAGACCGCGCCGGCGAACTTCGCCTTCACCGGCTCCAGCGCCGGGTCGATGCGGGCGGCCTCGTCCGGGTCGATGGCGCGCAGCTCCAGCCCTTCCTCGGCGAGGATGCGGGTGTTGGCCGCGCCGCGGGCGAAGGATTCCGGCTTGCGGTAGAGATAGAGCAGGCCGCCGTCGAGGCCGTGATAGTCGACGCCGGTGTCGGCGACGATCTCGCCGAGACGGTCCTGCGAATACATGCACAGCCGGACCTTGCGCTTGGTGTTGGTGCGCGTCCGCTCGGCGGTGCAGTTCTTCAGGAACTTCAGCGACCAGCTCCACAGGCGCGGGTCGAGGCTGGGGCGGAAGCGCAGCGCCTGGCTGTCGTCGATCAGCGAGCGCAGCAGGATGCGCGGTGCCTTCGGCGACGACCACGTATAGGCGTGGCCGGGCGCGATCAGGCCGGCATTGGCGAAACTCGTCTCGGACGCCGCCTCGGAGAGGCGGTCGATCACCGTTACCTCATGCCCGTCGCGGGCGAGTTCGTAGGCGGTCGTGACGCCGACAACACCGGCGCCGAGAACGGCAACGCGCATCTTGCTTACCTCGTCGTCACAGGGCCGCGATCACGGCGATCTCGACCGTGAACTGCGGCGCGGCGAGCTTGGCCTCGACCGTGGCGCGGGCCGGCGTCGCGGAAGGGTCGACCCAGGCGTCCCACACGGCGTTGAACTCGGCGAAGGTGGCGATGTCGGAAAGCCAGATCGAGGCCGAGACCAGCTTCGACTTGTCGGTGCCGGCCTTGGCGAGCAGCGCGTCGATCCGCGCGAGGATGTTCTGGGTCTGCACCGTCACGCTCTCGCCGCCGGCGTCGAGCGCCACCTGGCCCGAAAGATAGACCGTGTTGCCGTGAACGACGGCGCCTGTCATGCGCGGGCCGGGGTCGATGCGGTTGATCGTGCTCATTTCATTCTCCTTCATGCGAATGCGGCGCGAGTATATGTGGACATATCTGTATGCACAAGACGATTGTGACATGCATTTATGTCGCGGCCCGGCCGGCGGAAGCCTTTTCGCCACGCCGCGAGAAGGCGGAGAGGCCGCCCGCCGGGGCTCGGCGGGAGGGCCTTTCCGGCCGCAAGCCCGTGCCCAGCCATGAACGCCGGCGCTACCCCTCACCGGCTCGCTTGCGCTCGCCACCTCTCCCCAGCGGGGAGAGGAAAAGCCCAGGCTGGACAAGCGACTGCGTTGCGGCAGTGGCTTTCCTCTCCCCGCTGGGGAGAGGTGGCCCGAAGGGCCGGTGAGGGGCGGCGAGCATAGCGAGCCGTGATGGGCGAAACCCGCTGCCGCTCAGATGGCGATGCCGGCGTTGACGCCGGCGTCGGCGGTGATCGAGGACCGGATGTGGCGCACGATCTGGGCGGCGTGCCGGGCGGCCAGCCGGTCGGCCGCGGCGACGTCGCGGGCCGCGACCGCGGCGATCATCTCCTCGTGCTCGGCGACGTATTGCGGCGGCAGCACGTCGTGGAACGAGGAATAGTAGAGCCGCAGGATGCGCCGTCCCTCGTCCAGCAGCTGCCGGAACAGCTCCGCATAGTAGCGGTTGCGGCCGGCCTGGGCGATCTCGAGGTGGAAGTCGCGGTTGGCGGCGATCATCGCCAGCGCGTCGCGCGCCTCGACCGCGCGGGCGAAATCGGCCTGCGCGGCGCGGATGCGCGCGAGGTCGCCCTCCTGGTGGTTGGCGGCGGCGAGCCGGGTGGTGACGCGATACATCAGCGTCAGCGCGTCGAAGAAATGCGGCAGGTTCAGGAAGTCGATGTTGGAGACGATGGTGGCGCGGTTGGGCAGCGTCGTGATCAGCCCTTCGGCCGCCAGCCGCACCAGCGCCTCGCGGATCGGCGTGCGCGACAGCGAGAAGCGCTCGGCGAGCTGCAGCTCGTCCACGGGGCTGCCGGGCGCCAGCGCCAGCTCGACGATCTCGTTCCGCAGCGTCTCGTAGACATGGCCGACGCCCGCGCCGCGCCGGTGCCCGCCGCCCGCGCCCGCCGCCTCCTTCCCCGCGCCGCCGCGCTTCGCACCCTGCCTCGCCATCCCGGCTCCGATCCTGTCGCCCTTGCGTCCTCGCCGCGCCATAGTGGCGCGGAATATTTTATTTGTCGACAAGACGAATGCAAACTATAAGCGGACATCGGTCGCGAGGCAGGGTGTGCGTCAATGAAGATCGGCGTGATCGGAGCGGGCGTCGTCGGCACGTCAGCCGCGCTGGCGCTGGCCGGGCGGGGGCACGACGTCACGCTCTTCGACCGCGAGGGCGTCGCGGCCGGGGCCTCGCGCGGCAATGCCGGGGCCTTCGCCTTCACCGAGATCATCCCGCTCGCCACGCCCGGCATCATGCGCAAGGCGCCGCTGTGGCTGTTCGATCCGGGCGGGCCGCTCTCCATCCCGCCGGCCTACGCGCTCAGGATCGCGCCGTGGCTCGCCGCGTTCTGGCGCGCCAGCCTGCCCGACCGCTACCGCGCCGCGGTCGCGGCGCAGACCGCGCTGATGGCGCATTCCTCGGCGGCGCTGGAACGGCTGGTCGCCGCCCACGGCCTCGAAGGCCTGCTGCGCCGCGAGGGCCAGCTCCAGCTCTACGAGGGCGAGGGCGAGTACCGCGCCAGCCTGCCGCAGTGGCAGGAGCGGCGCGCCGCGGGCATCCGCTTCGAGCTGCTGCAGGGCCCGGCCGCCATCGCCGAAATCCAGCCCGGCCTTTCGCCGCGCTTCACCCATGCCGGCTACACGCCCGACTGGCTCAACGTGGTCGATCCCCTGCTGTGGGTCGAGAAGCTGGCGGAAATCTTCGCCGGGCAGGGCGGCCGCATCGAGCGCGCCGACATCCGCCAGATCGCCGCCTCGGCCAGCGAGGTGCGCGTCGCCGACGGCGCCGGCGAATGGAGCTTCGACCGCGTGGTGGTGGCCGCCGGCGCGCATTCCGGCGCGCTGGCGCGCCAGCTCGGCCTGCACCTGCCGCTCGAGACCGAGCGCGGCTACAACACCACGCTTCCGGCGGGCGCCTTCGACCTGCGCACCCATGTCAGCTTCTCCGGCCACGGCTTCGTCGTCAGCCGCATCGGCGAGGGCATCCGCGTCGGCGGCGGCGTCGAGCTCGGCGGGCTGGAACTTCCCCCGCGCATGGCGCGCGCCGAGGCGCTGCTCGCGAAGGCCGCGGCCTTCCTGCCGGGCCTGAACACGAAGGGCGGCACGCAGTGGATGGGCTTCCGCCCGTCCATGCCCGACAGCCTGCCGGTGATCTCGGCCGCGCCCAGCAGCCCGGCCGTGGTGCTCGCCTTCGGCCACGGCCATCTCGGCCTGACGCAGTCGGCCGGCACGGCCGAGCTCGTCGCCGACATCGTCGAGGGAGGCACGCCCGCCATCGACATCTCGCCCTACCGGGCATCGCGCTTCTGAGACCCTTTCCATGGCAAACCACACCTTCCAGTGCATCGACGGCCACACCTGCGGCAATCCCGTGCGGCTGGTGGCGGGCGGCGGGCCTCGCCTCGACGGCGCGACCATGATCGAGAAGCGGGCGCATTTCCTCGCCGAGTACGACTGGATCCGCACCGGCCTGATGTTCGAGCCGCGCGGCCACGACATGATGTCCGGCTCGATCCTCTACCCGCCGACGCGGCCGGACTGCGACGTCGCGGTGCTGTTCATCGAGACCTCGGGCTGCCTGCCGATGTGCGGCCACGGCACCATCGGCACCGTCACCATGGCGATCGAGAACGGGCTGGTGACGCCGAAGGAGCCGGGCAGGCTGCGGCTCGACACGCCGGCCGGCCTCGTCGTCGCCGAATACCGCCAGGAAGGCCGCTTCGTGGAGGAGGTGCGGCTGACCAACGTGCCCGCCTTCCTGCATTCCGAAGGGCTGACGGCCGAGGTCGAGGGGCTGGGCGAGATCGCGGTCGACGTCGCCTATGGCGGCAATTTCTACGCCATCGTCGAGCCGCAGGCGAATTTCCGCGACATGGCCGACTTCACCGCCGGCGAGCTGATCGGGTTCAGCCCGAAGCTGCGCGCCGCGCTCAACGCCAAATACGAGTTCGTCCACCCGGAGAACCCGGCGATCCGGGGCCTGAGCCATATCTTGTGGACCGGCGCGCCGAAGCACGCGGAAGCGACCGCGCGCAACGCCGTGTTCTACGGCGAGAAGGCCATCGACCGCTCGCCCTGCGGCACCGGCACCTCGGCGCGCATGGCCCAGTGGGCGGCGAAGGGCAGGCTGAAGGTCGGCGACGACTTCGTCCACGAAAGCATCATCGGCAGCCTGTTCCGCGGCCGGGTCGAGGCGGCTGCGAGCGTCGGCGACCGCGACGCCATCGTCCCCTCCATCGGCGGCTGGGCGCGCCAGACCGGGTTCAACACCATCTTCATCGACGACCGCGACCCCTACGCCCACGGCTTCACGGTGCTATGATCGCTGGCAATTCGCGGGCGTCGATGC
>JALHFU010000146.1:0-7664 GCA_022838525.1 Hyphomicrobiales bacterium
GTCGAGGCAGTCGTCCTTCGCCATGCTCATGCTCGACCTCGACCGCTTCAAGGCGGTCAACGACACGCTCGGCCATCCGGTCGGGGACGAACTGCTGGTGCAGGTGGTCGCGAGGCTGCGCGGAGTATGCGGCGATGCCGATCTCGCGTTTCGGCTGGGCGGCGACGAGTTCGGGCTGCTGACGACGCGGCAACAGGCCGAGGCCCATGCGCTCGCCGACGGGATCGTTCGCGCGCTGGCGGCTCCGTTCCAGATCGGGGAGCATCTCGTCTCGATCGGCGCCAGCGTCGGGATGGCGACGTCGCCGTGCGGCGGTGACACCGACCTCGTGCAGCGGATGGCCGACCTTGCGCTTTACAAGGCCAAGGAGAACGGCCGCGGCCGCGTCGAGGTCTACCGCGAAGGCATGATCGAGGAGGCCGCGGCGCGGCGGCGGCTGGAAGCCGACCTCGTCGGGGCCGTCGAGGCGGGCCAGCTCGAGCTGCACTACCAGCCGCTCTTCGACCTGCCCGGGCGGGCGCTGTCCGGGTTCGAGGCGCTGCTGCGCTGGCATCATCCCGAGCGGGGCACGGTGCCGCCAGGCGAGTTCATCCCCATCGCCGAGCAGTGCGGTGCCATCGTCGACATCGGCGCATGGGTGATCGACGAGGCCTGCCGGCAGGCCGCGCTGTGGCCGGCCCATATCTACGTCTCCGTCAACGTGTCGCCGGTGCAGCTTCGCTCGCCCGACATCCTGTGGCAGCTGACCCGATCCCTCGACCGGCACGGCCTCACGCCGCGCCGCATCGAGGTGGAAGTCACCGAGACCGCGATGATCGAGAACAGCGAGGCCATCGCTACCGTGCTCGCCGGCCTGCGGGCGCTCGGGGTCAGGATCGCCATGGACGATTTCGGGACCGGCTATTCCTCGCTTGCGCATCTGCGTGCGTTCAAGCTCGACCGCATCAAGATCGACCGCAGCTTCGTCAGCGGGTCGCATGCCGATGCCGGGTCGGCGGCGGTCGTGCGCGCCGTCACCGCCATGGCCAGGGACCTCGCGATCGCGACGACGGGCGAGGGCGTCGAGAGCGAGGAGCAGCTCGCCAACCTGATCGAGCTGGGGTGCGGCGCCGCTCAGGGGTTCCTCCTGGGACGCCCCCTGGACGCCGCCGGCGCGACCGGGCTGGTCGCCGGCCGGCCCGGCGCCGCGAAGCGGCTGACCTCCTGACACTTGCGGGGAAGAGCGATGCCTTCTCGGGAAAACCACCGAACGCCGCGCCTCGGAATGTCAAAGCGACGGGGCATGTCGAAGAGACGGCAGGCCGCAATAGCCGACGCCTACCGCCCCATCGTGCGGAGCTTCCTGCTTTCGGGCTCGTTCTTCTATCTCTTCATCACGGTCGGCCACTGGATGAAGCAGACCGGCCCCGACTTCCTCGTCCTGGCGGGCATCAGCTCCGCGACCGTGCTGATCTACCACCTGATGCGGGTGAAGGTGCTGGGCGCCGAACGGCTCGATCTGGCCCGGCTGGAGCTGGTCGGCGTCACCGCCAACCTGCTCATCTATCTCAACGTCCTCACGCACGTCCTCCTTCAGTTCGACAAGGGGATGCTGATCTATTTCGTGCTGATGGCGATGGTCTATTCGATGTCGGGCGTCACCATGCGCTCCACGCTGCTCAGCGTGGCGCTGGCACTGCTGACGCTGTATGCATTCATCCGCGACCTGCCTCCGGACGAGTTCAACCAGTATTTCTTCGTCAGCGTCGCCACGACCTTCGCGTCGCTGGGCATCGCCTCGCTCCTGAGGAAGGCGATCCATCGCCAGATCGAGGCGCGGCTGATCGCCGACGAGATGGCTGGCAAGGCGCAGACGCTCGCGGACCATGACAGCCTGACCGGCTTGCCCAACCGCCGCTCGATCTTCCAGAAGCTGGATGCGCTGACCGAGGAAGGGTCGCCGTTCTGGTTCGGCGTGGTGGATCTGGACGGGTTCAAGAGCATCAACGATTCCTACGGCCACATCACCGGCGACGGCTTGCTGTGCAAGATAGCGGAGCGGCTGGGCGAGCTCGCCGGTGAGACCGTCTCGATCGGCCGGCTGGCCGGCGACGAGTTCGCGCTGTTCGTCAAGGGGGCGAGGACGAGGGCGCGGTTCAGGAGCTGGGGGACCGCATCCTCGCCCATCTCAGCGCGCCGTGCGAAATCTCCATGCTTCGCCTGAGCGTGGGCGGGTCGATCGGCTTCGCCCACTTTCCGACGATGGCGACGACGAGCCAGCAACTCTACGAGAGGGCGGACTACGCCCTCTACCGGGCGAAGGACAACGCCCGCGGCCGGACGCTGATCTTCAACGCCCGCGAGCAGGCGGAGATGAACGAGAACGCCAGGATCGAGAAGGCGCTGCGCCAGGCCGATCTCGAAGAGGAGATGTATCTGGTGTTCCAGCCGCAGCAGCATCTGGTCGAGGACCGCATCTGCGGCTTCGAGGCCCTGGCGCGGTGGCGGAATCCGGTCCTGGGGCTGGTGCCGCCGGACAAGTTCATCCGCGCCGCCGAGCGCGCCGGGCTGATCCAGAACCTCACCGGAATCCTGTTCCGCAAGGGCCTCGCGGCGCTCGGCAGATGGACGCCCGACACGTCCATCTCCTTCAACCTGTCCGCGCGGGACCTCGCCGACCGCGCGTTCATCTTCTCGCTCGTGGCCCAGGTCTACCGCTTCGGGATCGCCCCGTGCCGGATCGAGTTCGAGATCACCGAGACCGCGGTGATGACCGACATCGAAACCTCGCGCGAGCTGCTGGCGGACCTCGCCTCCGCGGGCTTCAGGATCGCCCTCGACGATTTCGGCTCGGGCTATTCCAGCTTCGAGTATCTCGACGAGCTGCCGCTCGACAAGGTCAAGCTCGACAAGAGCTTCGTCCGCAAGATCTCCCGCAACGCGACGTCGCGGGAAATCGTCTCCGGCATCATCGACCTGTGCCGGAAGCTGGGCCTGCGATGCGTGGTGGAAGGGGTGGAGACCGAGGAGGAGCTGACGATCCTGCGGCAGCTCAACGCCGAGATCATCCAGGGCTATCTGTTCGGAAAGCCCATGACCGCCGAGGACGCGACGGCGCGGATCCACGAGCAGGAATTCAGACGCCTGCGCGCCTAGCGGAGCGGCATCGATACGCGTCGCGCCGCCTGCCTAGGCTGGCGCGGCGATCGAGCCGCGCTCGACGAAGTCGGCGCGCATCGTCACGACCCGGCCTGGTCCCTCGGCGCCTTCGATGCGGTCGAGCAGCATGGTCGCGGCGGTCTCGCCCATGGCGAGCCGCGGCTGCGCCATGGTGGAGATGCCGGGCGACAGGAAGCTCATCCATTCGAGATCGTCGAAGCAGACCAGCGACAGGTCGGCGGGCACGCTCAGCCCCGCCGCCGAAACCGCGCCCATGACGCCTTCCGACATGGTGCCGTCGGTGGCGAACAGGGCCGTCGGCCGGTCCGGCCTTTCGAGGAGCGTCCGCGCCACGTTTTGCGCAGCCTCCGCGGAATAGGCGCCCACGCGGCGAATGAGCGAGGCATCGACCTCCAGCCGCGCCTGCCGGTGGGCGCGCAGGTAGCCCAGAAGGCGCTGCCAGCTCGGATAGAGCGTGTCCGTGGACAGCACTTCGCCGGCGAGGCCGCGGCGCAGGAAGGCCTCGAGCCCGCCCTCCTGCTCCTCCAGCATTTCGCCGACAAGGCCGATGCGCCGGTGTCCGGCGGCGATCAGCGCCGAGACGGCACGCTCGGCGGCGGCGATGTTGTCGATCGCGACCCGGTCGACCTCGAGCCCGGCCACGCTGCGGTCGAGGAGGACGAGCGGCAGGCCGGCCGACTGGAGATCGCGCAGATGGCGTGCGTTCCTGGTGTCGCAGGGCGAGACGATCAGCCCGTCCACCTGCTTTTCCAGCAGCAGGTTCACGGCGCGGATCTCCTTGGCGAGGTTCTCGTCGGAATTGACGATCAGCAGGCCGAAATCGCGGCTTTCCACGACATCGGCGATCCCGCGCAGGATCGAGGCGTAGAAGGGGTTCTGGATGTCTCCCGCCACCACGCCGATGGTGCGGGTCTTGCCGGTGATGAGGCCGCGGGCGAGCGCATTGGTGCGATAGCCGAGCTTGCGGGCCGCCTGTATGACCTGCTCGCGCGTCTCCTCGCTCGAATAGCCGTAGCTGCCCAGCACGCGCCCGGCGGTCGCCGTCGAGACCCCGGCCAGGCGGGCCACGTCCGCAATCGTCGCCTTCGATCTCTTCGCCACCGCGTGCCGTTCCTTCCTCTACCAACCGCCCTCTACGATCCGACGTCGCGTGATGGCAGGAATCGCGGCCGGGAGCGATCCGGTATCTTGCATCATGCCGCGTTATTCAGAGCGATTGCGGTGAAGACGTCGAGATGCGCGCCGCCGACATTCTTGAAGACGGTGATCTCGTCGGCCGAGCGGCGGCCCTGCACGCGCCCCCGCGCGAGGTCGAAATGATCGCCGGCGACGGCGTCCGGCGCGATCAGCCCCGAAGCGAGAGCCTGGCCGAGATCGCCCGTGCTTTCCATGCCGCGCCGCGTATCCACGAAGATGCGGCCCCGCAACAGCGCCGCGTCGTCGGTCTCGCGCAGGCTCGTCATGTAGGCGCCGACGAGATCGAGATGCGTGCCGGGCTTGAGCAGCGCGCCCTTGACGAGGGTGCGGTCGGACATGGTCACGCAGGCGATCACGTCGGCCTGCGCCACCGCCGCGTCGATGTCGGCAACGGCCTGCACATCGACGCCGTCCCTGCGCAGGGCGGCGGCGACGGCCTCGGCCTTGGGGGCGGTGCGGTTCCAGATCAGCACGCGCCGAATCGACGGGCGGGCGGCCATGTGCGCGGCCGCGAAGTGCGGGGCGAGCGCGCCGGCCCCCACGATCAGGAGCACCTCAGCGTCCTCGCGGGCGAGCAGCGAGGCGCCGAGCGCGGAGTCGCCGGCCGTCTTGCGCGCGGTCATCGCGGCGCCGTCGGCGACCAGAAGCGGCGCGCCGGTCGAGCCGTCGAACATGGCGACTAGCCCCTGCACGTTGGGCTGCGGCGGCGACAGCGTCTCGTTGCCCGGGAAGACGCCCACCATCTTGACGGCGACGGGGCCGCCCGGAACCCACCCCGGCAGGGTGATGAACCGGTTGCCGCTGCCGGCGGGATCGTCCTGCACCACCACGTCCGACACGGGCATCGCCCCGCGATGCGCCTCGGCGAGCGCGTCGATCAGGTAGGGCCAGGGCAGGGCGGCGTGAACCGCGGCGGCATCGAAGACCTTCATCATATCCCTCGTTGCGTCCCGCGTCGGGGCTCAGTTCTTCACGGCGAGCGTGACCAGGTGACAGGGCGTGACCAGTTGCGACAGGGCGAGCGCCCGGCCCTCGCCGTCGAACACGGTCTTCTCGATGCGGTAGACCGGCTCCGTCGCGGAGACCCCGAGCTCGGCGGCTTCCGGAGCGCGGGCAAAACCGACGTCGATCAGCCGTTCGGCGCCGGCGAGCGCGATGCCGTAGGCGATGCGCAGCGTGGCGAAGAAGGATTGGCCGGCCTCCACAGGCGCAAGCGCGGCAGCGAAGCGCGCCGCATCGAAATAGAGCGATTCCAGCGTCATCGGCCGGCCGTCCACCTCCAGAAGCCGGACGAAGCGCACCAGCCGCGACGCCCCGAGCCTTTCCGCAATCGCCGGCGCATCGACATCGTCGCTGCGCTCGAGAATGCGGTGGCCGGCCTTGCGGCCCTGTCCCTCGACGACCTCCGAGAAGCCCGAGAGCGAAATCGTCTGCTGCATCTTGCGCGGCGCGACCAGCGTGCCCCTGCCTTGCTGGCGGACGAGCCGGCCTTCGGCGCACAATTCGCCCACCGCCCGGCGCAGGGTGATGCGGCTCACGCCATAGGTCGCGCACAGCTCCAGTTCGGGCGGCAGGAAGCTACCTTCGGCAAGACGGCCGGCCTCGATCTCGGAGAGGATCTTGCGCCGGACCTGTTCGTAAAGCGGCAGCAGGCCGTCTTGCTCCATCGGGGCCTCAGTAGTCGGATAGCTTCTTCATGTAGCGGCGACCTTCCAGCATGACCTGCCGGCGATGGTCGGCCACCTTATAGATGAAGCGCCACAGCGTGTCGAAGAAGATGAGCGGCACGACATTGCCGCGGAAGCGCTCGTCGATGCCCGACAGGTCGAGCTTCGCGGCGTCGAGCACCAGAATGTTCTCGGGCCTGCCGAAACGGTGCAGGAAGGCATCCGCGCGGTCGTCCAGCGGCCGCGTCGAGTCGAGACCCTTCATCAGGACGAAGCAGCGCGTCTCGTCCAGCACCTCGAACGGGCCGTGGAAGAACTCGTTGGAATGGATCGCCTGGCTGTTGATCCACTGCATCTCCATCAGCACGCAGATCGCGAAGGAATAGGCCGCGCCGTAGCTCGCGCCCGACGCCATGGTGTAGACGACGTCCTGCTTGGCGAAATGCGCGGCGTAGCGATCCCACAGCGGCGCATAGGTTTCCTGCGCGCGGTCGATCGCCGCCTGAAGGCTATGGAGGCTGTCGATCAGGGGTTCCGTCAGGTCTTCGCCGCCGGTGGCCGCGACCAGGCCCATGACGATCTGGTAGATGACCGAATAGTTGCTGTCCCTGGCGTCGATGGGCACGCCCGTGGTGTAGGGCGCCTCGAACTTCACCGGATGGTGCACGGCGGTGCCGAGCGGAGAGCCCGGCTCGACCGTGAGGCCGATGGTGATCGCGCCCTTCTCGCGCGCGAACCTGGCGGCCGCCGCGGTCTCCTTCGTGGTGCCGGTCATCGAGCACAGGATCACCAGCGTGTCGCGCCCGAGGCGTCGGGGCGCGCGGGCGACGAACTCGGCCGCGTTGTAGACGTCCGACGGCAACGCGCCGTGCTGGTCGAGCATGAACTTCGCCGGATGCATGATCGACAGCGAGCCGCCGCAGGCCACGAAGAAGACATGGCGCAGCGCCTTCGCGTCGATGGCCGAGAGCGCGGCCGAAACGGCCGGATGGAAACGGTCGGGGAGGGGCATAAGGGCATCACCTTGTGTATAAGATGACATAATACATATTAATCGTTGCGCTCAGGTGTCAAGCAGCAGTTGACAAGCTGCGCAATTTGTTGCGAACGTTCTCACATCGTCACAGAGATGAGATACCGGTGTCACAGGCCGCCCCCAGAATCCTCGCCTTCGGCGACAATGTCGTGGACTGCTACCGCGACCGGCAGCGCATGTTTCCCGGCGGCAACTGCGTCAACCACGCCGTCTTCGCGCGACGCTTCGGCGCCGAGACGGCCTATGCGGGCGCGGTCGCCGACGATGCGGCAGGACGCGCGATCCGCGACGCCCTTGTGGCGGAGGGCGTGGAGACGTCGCTCCTGCGCTTCCTGCCGGGCCAGACCGCCTATTGCGTGATTGCCACGGAAGGCGGCGAGCGCGCCTTTCTCGGGGCCAATCTCGGCGTGTCGGTCATAGCGCCGTCGCCGGCCGACCTTGCCTGGATGAAGACGGCGGATGCCGTGCATACCGGCCGGTCGAGCCACGTCGATGCGTGGCTTGAGCATTTCGCGTCGCTGACGCGCGTTTCATACGACTTCGCCACCATCCGCGACGAGGGACGCATCGCGGCGATCGCGCCGTACTGCTTCCTTGCCGGCTTT
>JALHFU010000395.1:0-2096 GCA_022838525.1 Hyphomicrobiales bacterium
AAATAGGTGGCCGGATTTTACGCCGCCCGCAGCAGGACTATCCCGCCGCTACCGTGGTCTAGTTTTCCACCGCCGTTCTCAGCTCCGCGCGCCCGCCGGGCGCCGTCCGCGGGCAAGCTCCTCGTACATCGGTCCGAGACGCCTCGCATAGTCGTCGATGCCCAGAGGCGCATTGAGATCGATCGTCTCGAACGGGCCCATGAAGGACCAGCGCAGACCGAGGCCGAACTTTATGGTCCTGTCGATGTCCTCGGCGGTGGCATAACCCTGATCGAAAAGCGACCATGCCTCGTCGAGCAGGGCGCCCTGCAATCGGTTGAGAATGAAGCCGGGTACCTCCCGCGTCACGATGACCGGTGCCTGCCCTACCCTTTCCATCAGGTCGCGGGTCCGCGTCACCGTGTCGGGATCGGTCCATGGCGCCGGCACGATTTCGACCACCGGCACGAGATGCGGCGGATTGACGGGATGGGCGACGACGAAGCGGGCCCTGTTGGCGCAGTCGCCGGTGAAGGACGAGGCGGGAAGCCCGGATGTCGAGCTGCCGACGATGGCTTCGGGGCCGAGGTGGCGATCGATCCCGGCGGAAACCTCGCGCTTGAGCTCGACGCGCTCG
Source organism: Hyphomicrobiales bacterium (assembly GCA_022838525.1). Taxonomy (GTDB): domain Bacteria; phylum Pseudomonadota; class Alphaproteobacteria; order Rhizobiales; family Rhizobiaceae; genus Aerobium. The sequence goes on from JALHFU010000395.1 coordinate 617, forward strand.
ACCACGGATTCCTGGACATAGCAGGCGCCCGAGACGGCCGAGGCGAGATCGTCGCAGACCTCGATGCGCGCCATGATCGCGTCGACGTCCGAGGCGCGCAGCTGCGCCGGAAGCCGCTCGCGGATCGCATCGCTCGCATCGAAAACGCGGACCGTATAACCGGCGCGCGCGAAGACGATCGCCCACCCGGAACCGACGAGACCGGCCCCCACCGCCGCAATATGTTCGTTCATGCCGAATGCACCTTCCCTATTTTATCCGCCCCCTGTTTCAGCCGGCGGTCCAGCCGCCGTCGATGACGAGCGACGTGCCCGTCATCAGCGCGGAGGCGTCCGATGCGAGGAACAGCACGGCGCCCATCAGATCCTCGACGCGCCCGAGCCGGCCGAGCCTGATCTTCGACATGACGTGGGCACGATAGCCGGGATCGGCGAGCGAACGGGCCGTCAGGGCCGTCTCGATGAAGGTGGGCGCGAGGGTGTTGACGCGAATCCCGTGTGGCGCAAGCTCGATCGCGGACGCCCTCGTCAGCCCCTCCAGCGCCCATTTTGAGGCGCAGTATGCGCTCCGCAGCTCGCCCCCGACATGCCCCATCTGCGACGAGACATGGACGATGGAACCCCGGCATTGCGCCCGCACCATGCCCTCGGCCACGGCCTGGGAGACGAAGAACGCCGCGCGCACGTTGAGATCCATCACAGCGTCGAACTCTTCCTCCGTGACGTCGAGGAAGGTGCGGGGCCGATTGCAGCCGGCGGCATTGACCAGCACGTCGAAATGGCCCCGCGCCGCGAGCGTCGCGCGGACGCCGCCGGCGTCGAGAATGTCCAGCGGCAGCGCCTCGGCGCTCCCTCCGGCCGCCTCGATGGCGGCCGCGGCTTCGGCCAGATCGTCCTTCGACCGGGCGACCAGCGTGACGTGGGCGCCGGCATCGGCGAGCGCCGCCGCGCTCGCAAGGCCGATGCCGCGGCTTGCGCCCGTCACCAGCGCCCGCTTCCCGTCGAGCCGCAGCGACGGCGTCTTCGGCAAGGGTTGCGTCATTCGGGAATGCCCGCATAGGGCACGTTGCGGCCGCCATAGCGGCGGACACGGATGTTCGCCTGCTCCCCGTGGCCGGCAAAGCCTTCCAGCGCGCACAGGCGCGAGCAGTACTCGCCGATGAGCGCCGAGGCGCTGTCGCTTTCCACCCGCTGGTAGGTGCAGGTCTTGAGGAACTTGCCGACCCACAGCCCGCCGGTGTAGCGGCCGGCCTTGCGCGTCGGCAGGGTGTGGTTCGTGCCGATGACCTTGTCGCCGTAGGCGACATTGGTGCGCGGACCGAGGAACAGCGCGCCGTAGTTCGTCATGCGCTCGAGAAAGAAATCCGGATCGCGGGTCATGACCTGGACATGCTCGGACGCGATGCGGTCGGCTTCCGCCACCATCTCCTCGTAGCTGTCGCAGACGATGACCTCGCCGTAGTTCTCCCACGCCTTGCGGG
>JALHFU010000396.1:0-1460 GCA_022838525.1 Hyphomicrobiales bacterium
CGTCCCCCAGCACCTGTTGGACCTGTTCTCCCGCCGTGCCGTGGCGATCGACGTCGACGTCGACCGGCTCATCGAGAAGTACCAGACCGACCACGGCCGTCGCCCCGATGCGACGACGGTCATCTGGTTGCGGCAGCAGGCCACCCTCGCCACCCGCGAGGCCAAGGAGGTCCACTCCCTGCAGGAGCTCACGGAGGAGTGGCGGACCCGCGCTGCCACCGCCCTCGGCACGGACCTACAGGAATGGTTCCAGCGCGTTCTCACCACCCAACTGGAGCCTCTGCCCGTAGCGCCGCCGTCGCCGTCCCGACTGGTCGACGACGCCGCCACCATGGTCCTCGCCGTCCTGTCCCGCAAGCGCGCGACCTGGTCGGCGTGGAACGTCGACGCCGAAGCCTCCCGCGCGCTGAAGGCCCACCGCTTCCCCACCTCCGCCGCCCGTGACCAAGCGGCGGCCGCCGTCGTCGCCGAAGTCCAGGATCGGTCCGTGCTGCTCACCCCACCCGAGACCGCATCCACCCCAACCTCCCTTCGCCGGTCGGACGGGTCCTCGGCGTTCCGCCCGCACCGGGGCGAGCTGTACACCGCGCAGGCCACCCTCGACGCCGAGAACCGCCTCCTCACCACCGGCCGGGACACCACCGGCCCCACCGTGGAACCCGAGCACCTGACCTACACCGGCCTGTTCGACGACCAGGCCGCCGCCGTCCGCAAGATCGCCCGCTCCGGCCGCCTCCTCGACGTCCTCGTCGGCCCCGCCGGAGCCGGGAAGACCCACACCCTCGCCGCCCTCCGGGCGACGTGGGAGGCCGCCCACGGCCCCGGCTCGGTCGTCGGACTGGCCCCGTCCGCAGCGGCCGCCGAGGTCCTCGGCACCGCGCTCGGCATCCCGGCGGAGAACACCACCAAATGGCTCGTCGAACACGACGCCGCCCCCGACCGCCACCAACGCCTCACCCGCGCCAAGGCCGCCCTCCCACGCGCCACCTCCCGCGACAATGCCCGGGAGATCGCCGCCCACCTCCAGCGCCTCACCCACGACCTGAAACGGTGGGCCTTCCACCCCGGCCAACTCGTCATCATCGACGAGGCCTCCCTGGCGGGGACCGCGGACCTGGACCGCATCACCGCCACCGCCGCCGAGGCCGGCGCGAAGGTACTGCTGGTGGGGGACTGGGCCCAACTGTCCGCCATCGACGCCGGCGGCGCCTTCGGCCTCCTCGTTCGCGACCGCGGCGCAGGCGTCCCCGAACTCGGCGCCGCCCGCCGCTTCAAGAACGCCTGGGAACGCACCGCCGCCGGCCTGCTCCGCGTCGGGGATGCCGAGGCGCTGCGCTACTACGAGCACCACGGCAGGATCACCGACGGCGACCACGACACCATGGTCGACAAGGCGTACACCGCGTGGACAGCCGACGAAGCCGGCGGCAAGACCTCCCTGCTGCTCGCGGGGGACACCG
>JALHFU010000397.1:0-1459 GCA_022838525.1 Hyphomicrobiales bacterium
CGCCGCCATGCTTGCGGCCGGATGCCGTCCGGCGGGCCTGGGCGCCTACACCTTGAGAACGGAGACCGCGATCGCCGCCGCCGCCGCGGTGCTCGTGCAGGCTTGGGAGACGAAGCGGCCGCGGGCCTGAACGCCGCCGGCGGCGGCCCGCCGGCGAGGCGGAAGCCTCTCGAGAGAGCCTGCCGGGGCGGTAGCGCGCGTTCTCAAGCCGACCGGTTCCGCGCCCGAAGTACTTTCAAGGGCGTCGCGCCGGCGCCGGCGCCTACTTGACAGCCTGTCGCAAGGAGGCTAAGATCGGTCCTTTTCCCCGGTCTTGACTGCAGTTACGCTGACAGGTGGGATATGCGCACCTACTGGCCGAAGAAGGAAGAAGTGGTGCACAAGTGGTACCACGTCGATGCCGAGGGCAAGATCTTGGGACGGCTGGCCGTCAAGATCGCCCGCGTGCTCATGGGCAAACACAAGCCGATCTTCTCGCCCCACGTGGACACCGGCGATTTCGTCGTCGTGACCAATGCCGAGAAGATCAAGGTCACGGGCCGTAAGCTGACGCAGCGGCTCTACTGGCGCGACTCGCGTCACCACGGCAGCCTCAAGTCGCAGACGATGGGCGCCATCCTGGCCTCCGGCCGGCCCGAGCGCGTGCTGTACCTGGCGGTCAAACGCATGCTTCCCAAGCGCGTGCTCGGCCGCCAGATGCTCAGGAAGCTGAAGGTGTACGCCGGCCCGGACAACCCGCATGCCGCGCAGAAGCTCGAGAAGCTCGACACCGCGGTGCGCTGAACGATGGGAGAGTGACGCATGGCAAGCTTGTACTTGGGCACCGGACGCAGAAAGCACGCGGTTGCGCGGGTGCGCATGAGCGATGGCAGCGGGCGCATGTTCATCAACGACCGCGAGGCGGCGGAGTACTTCCGCCTCGCCAAATACCTGGAGTTCGCCCGCGCCCCCCTCGTGTCCACCAAGAGCGAGAAGAGCTTCGACATCACGATCAACGTCGACGGCGGGGGGCTGCACGGCCAGGCCGGCGCCGTCCGTCTCGGCATCGCCCGGGCGCTTGCAAGAATCAGCCCGGAGAATGAGAAACTCCTGCGCGATGGCAAGTTCCTGACCCGCGATGCGCGGGCGCGGGAGCGCAAGAAGTACGGGCGGCGCGGCGCCCGGCGCGGCTTCCAGTTCTCGAAGCGCTGACGGCGGCTCCGCGCGGTCCGCTCCATGCCGTGGCGCTGATTCTCCGGCAGGTCGCACGGCCGCTCGACGAGCCGGAAGAGGACTTTCTGGCCCGAGTCGCGCGCAGGCTCGCCGCGCGCGGGTGCCCGCCCCGTTCCTTGCGGCCCTGCCGGCGATCCATCGATGCCCGCCCGGGGCGTCCGCTCGCGTTCCTTTACAACCTCGAGATCGAAGTCGATGACGAGCGGCGGCTCCGATCGCGGTTTCGCGGCGTGGCCTCCGCCGCGCC
>JALHFU010000398.1:0-1445 GCA_022838525.1 Hyphomicrobiales bacterium
GGAGGTGTCGAACAATGACCACCCTGCGCCGCCGCCTCGTCGGACTGCTCGCCCTGGTGACCATCGCCGCAATCGTGGGAGGCCTGCCGGTCGTCCTGACGGTCGTGGGGGCCAACCCGTTCGCTGGTGGACTGCCACCCGTCGAGACCATCTGGGACGTTCTGACCTCCCCGGACGATGGCACCCTGGCTATCGCCCTGTTCACGGTCGCGGGATGGGTGGCCTGGGCCTTCCTGACGGTGTCCATCGCGCTCGAGGTGTTCGCGCGGGCCCGGGGACTACGTGTCCCCACCATCCGGGGGTTCGCCCTGCCGCAACGCGCCGCCCGCGGCCTCGTGGGCGCCACACTGCTGCTCTTCATCGCGGCGCCCGGGGCCACCGCGGTCACAGCCTCGCCTCCGGTGGTCGCCACCCAGACCGTGGACTCCGCCCCCGCAGCACCCGCCGCCGCCCCGGTTCCCGTCCAGGCCGCCCCTGCACCCGCCGAAGCGGTCGTCACGTACACGGTCCAGCGGGGCGACACCCTGTGGTCCATCGCGGAGCAGCACCTCGGGGACGGACACCGCTACCGCGAAATCCTCGACCTGAACCACGACCTCCTCGGCGGGCAGGCCGACTTCCTCAAGGTCGGCTGGATCCTGACACTCCCTTCCCCGGCGCCCGTGACTCCCGCGGCCACCGTGATCGTCCAGAAGGGGGACACCCTCTCGGAGATCGCGCGGGACGAACTCGGTGACGCCACCCGCTACCCCGAGATCTTCGAAGCGTCCCGCGGCATCACCCAGCCCGGCGGCCGCTACCTCACCGACCCCGACGTCATCGACGTCGGCTGGACACTCGCCATCCCGGCGGACACCCCGAGCCCCACGGTCGCCCTCCCCACCCCGGAGGAGGAGGCCACCACCGCCCCCACCCCGGCGCCCCAACCCGCCCCAGCCCCGGTGGAAGCCCCCGCCCCACAGTCCCAGCCGGCCACCGCGACCACAAACACCGCCCCCGACTCCACCACCACGGCTCCCACCACGGCACCCGTGCAGGAACCCGCGGAAACACCCGCCAGCGAGGAACACCTCCAGGAGGGATCCGCCTGGATGGTCCGCACCACCCAAGGGGTCGGCTCCGTCCTCGCCGCCGGCGTGATCGCCCTCCTCGCCGCCCGCCGCCGAACCCAACAACGACGCCGCCGCCCTGGCCAACGCCTGCCACTGCCCACCGGGCATCTCGCCACCGCCGAACAGACCCTCCGCGCCACCGCCGACCCCATGTCCGTCGAGAACATCGACCTCGCCCTTCGCACTCTCGCCCTGACCTGCTCCCGCACCGCAACCCCCCTCCCCGTCGTCCGTGCCGCCCGCCTCACCGCCACCCAGTTCGACCTCTACCTCGCCGAACCCGCACACCTCCCCACCCCCTGGGTCGGCACCGCCGACACCACCGTCTGGACC
>JALHFU010000399.1:0-1439 GCA_022838525.1 Hyphomicrobiales bacterium
TGACGATCTCGTCGCCCGCCATGGCGACGTAGGATGCGGCGGAGGCGGCGATGCCGTCGATCCAGACGGTGACCGTGCCCTCGTGGCGCTTCAGCGCGTTGTGGATCGCCACCGCGTCGAAGACCGATCCGCCGGGGCTGTTGAGCCGCAGATCGACAGGCGTGCCCTCAGGCAGCGCGCCCAGTTCTGCCAGAAACCCCTTCGCCGAGACCCCGTAGGCGCCGATCTCGTCATAGATTGCTACTTCCGCACCGGTCCCCCGGGCGCGGATCGCATACCAGCTTGCCATGTCGTCACTCCTGTTCGGTGGCCGGATCGGTCGTCGCCGCTCCGTCGTCCGTGTCGTTGCCGGCGCCGTTGCCGGGCTCGGCCCGCGTTGCCGGCGTCGCGCGGGCGCCCTGCGTCTCGCCGGGGCTCGTGCGGTAGCGAAGGCCGAGACCTGTCGCGCGGGCGGCGTCGGCGGCGTTCTCGCGGTCGATTTCCTCGATGTCGTAGCCGGTGGCCTCGACCACTTTGCGCCGCGACGTGATGCCGGCCTCCATCGCCAGCACCTGTGCCTGGATGTCCTTCAGCGGATCGACCCAGTCCCAGCGCGGCGGGATCCACTGCACCGGTCGCACCTCTGCCGGATCGGCCTCCAGCGCGCCCGACAGGACCGCGGTCTCCAGCCAGCGCCGCCAGACTGCCCGGCAGAGCTGGTGCACGATGACGCCATGCTGCAGCTGGCCGATGCGGCGACGGAACTCGACGAGTTCGGCCCTGAGACTCGAGTAGTTCGCTTGCCGGACATCGCCGGTGACGAGGTGATAGGGCAGCCCAAGCGAGGCCGCGACCGAGAGCAGCGTCCGGTACTGGAACGCCTCGTAGCCGCCGCCGACATCCGCCGGGGACGAGAACTTCACGTCTTCGCCGGGCAGCAGCACCTGCATCGTGCCGGGCTCGAGGCTCGCGATGGCCGCCCCGTCGAGATCCGCCTCCGCCTCTCCCATCATGGGCTCTTCCGGCGCGGTCTTGGTGATGAAGCCCGCGAACATCGCCGCGGTCTTCTTCCGGTCGAGCTCGGCGTCGTCGTACTGGTCGAGCAGGAACAGCCGCACCATCGCCGGCGCGATATGCGGCAGCCCCCGGATCTGGCCCGCGTCGATGGGGCGATAGATGTGCAGCACGTCCGCCGCCGGCACGCGCACCGTCTCCGGGATGGCCGCCCCCTGGTCGGTGCTGTCGCCCGGGTGGCGGCGGCGGAAGTGGTAGGCCACGCGGCGGCCGATCCCATCGAACTCGATCCCGCAGCGGATACGGTTGCCATTTGCCGCCGTCTCCGTCTTCTCGAAGGGCAGCATCTCGGACTGGAGAAGCTGCAGCTGCAGCGGGACCAGTAGCCCGTCTTCGACCCGACGCGGGCGCAGCCGGACGAAGCACTCGCCGGCGACGAACATCTC
>JALHFU010000147.1:0-9227 GCA_022838525.1 Hyphomicrobiales bacterium
TTCGATGCGGTGCGAGATGGTGTCGAGCCGCTTTTCGAGATCGCGGATGGCGCGGTCGTCGGCCTGCGGCGCGGCGGCCTGCCGCTCGAAGCGGGCGGCGAGCTCGGCGAAGCGCGCATCCATCGCGGCGATGAACTCTCCGTCGTGGCCGGGCCCGGCCTGCTCCGACCGCAGGCGGGCCGCGACGTCGTCCAGCCGGTTCTCGAGGTCGTGGAACAGGGCGCGGCCCTGCGCCAGCGCGTCCTCGTGGCGCTGCTCCAGGAGATTGGACATCGAGGCGAGCCGGTTCTCCAGCCCGGCGAACACCGCGTCGAGATTGGGCAGCGCCGGCGCATGGTCGAAGCGCTCGGCGATCGCCTCGATCTGGCCGGCAAGGCGCTCGACGGCGCGCTCCGGCACGTCGACGCGGCGGGCGAGGTCCTCGACGCGCTCCGAGAGCGCGGCGAGCTGGTCGGTCAGGTCGCGCGCCGGGTTCTCCAGCGCCACCTCGCCGATCTGGCGGGCGAGCGAGGAGATGCGGGCCTCGATGCGCTCGAACGGCTCGGGATCGAACGCCGCGCGCGGCGCGGCCGAGGAAGCGGCGACGGCACGCGACAGCTCGTCGAGGCGCTCGCTGATGATGTCGAGCATCTCGGCGCCCATCGCCGGGCCCGGACGCTCCTGCTCGCGGGAGAAGCGGTCGACGGCGGCCTGCAGCACCTTCATCTTGTCTTCGAGCGAGCGCAGCGCGCCAGAGGTCGGTAATGCGCTGACCGCGCCGCCGATCTCCTCGATTCGGGCGGCGAGCGCCTTCAGCGCCGGGTCCGTGCCGCCGCGCGGTGCGGCGGCGAGCGTGCCGGCCATGTCGCTGAAGCGGCGGTCGAGATCGCCCCAGCGCCGGTCGAAGGAACGCACGGTCTCCTCCCGCGCGAGCTGCCCGAGCGCGCGCTTCATCTCTTCCATCTCCAGCCGCAGCATCTGCGCCTGGCGGTCGTCGCTCTCCTCGGAGAGCCGGTGGATCATCGAGGACAGGCGCTCGAATTCGGCGCCGAGCTCCGCGGCCTGGCCGCGCGGGGCCGAGCTCGCCAGCGCGCGCTCGATCTCGCCGCGCAGCGCGGCGAACTCGCGGCGCAGGCCGGCGCTCATCTGCTGGCGCAGTTCCTCGCGCAGCGCCTGCATCTCGCCGGCGATGGCCGAATGCGGCTGCGCGGCCGCCCCGCGCTCGGAACGGCGGGAAGCCTCATGAAAACGATCCTCGGCGAGCGGCCTGCGCGCGCGGCGCTCGAAGGCCGCCTCGCGGTCGACGTCGCCGGATGCGCGGCCCAGCCGGTTCTCCAACTCGTCGAGCGTGCTGTCGAGGTCGTCGAGCGAGGTGCCGGCCCGGCGCCTGCGGCCCGCATTCACCGACTCGAGATAGGATCGTCTGTCGCGCATGGAAACGTCCGTTGCCGCCTTGCTGGCCGGGATGATCCCGGCGCATCTCGCCTGGTGCCGCGGGCTTTCCCGGATGTATCGCCGCCTTGCCGGGCGCGCTACGGGCGGGATTGCATTCCGCGGGTGGAGGAACCGTGAGCCAACAACGGACAGGATAGCCACGGGACACCGACCAGCGCACATTTCCCCAAACGTGGTAAACAACCCGTTAACCAAGATTACCCGTTTGATTTTGCCGGCCTTCTCCGCGGCCTCCCCGGGGCGCTTTCCCCTGCGACGGTTTTCGCACTTGCAGCATGGCGGCGATGAAGCTATATGCGCGCCCAATCGACGGGCCGCGATGCGGTCTGTCTGCTCTTCTACAGGACTTGGTTCGGCTGCCTTTCGCCCCAAGGGCATCCACTGCGCGCTCCCGCTGTCGCCGGAACGCAAATGGGGAAACGTAAGATGATGAACATGATGACGACCGGCGCGAGCACGGTCATTGCCGACGATCTTTCGGACGGTTACACCCGCATCGGCGACGTGGCGCGGCAGTTCGGCGTGACGCTGCGCGCGCTGCGCTTCTACGAGGACAAGGGGCTGCTTTCGCCCCGGCGCGAGGGAAGCACGCGCCTCTACGCCCGCAAGGACATCACGCGGCTGAAGCTCATCCTGCTCGGCCGCAAGGCCGGCTTCTCGCTGCGCGAGGTCAAGCAGATCATGGACCTCTACGATCCTGCGAGCGGCAACGGGCGCCAGTTCCGCACGCTGATCGAAAAGTCGGAGCGCCAGCTCGTCAAGCTCGAGAAGCAGCGCGCGGTGATCGACGAGGCGATCGGCGAGCTGAAGGAAGCCATGGCCGGCTGGCGCGCGGCACTCGCCGCCCGCCAGCAGCCGGCGGCCGCCACCGCCTGAGAGGTTCTTTCCTCCATCGACAAAAGAAGGGGCGTGCCTGCGGCGCGCCCCTTCGTCGTTTGCGAGGGGACGGAGGAGGAGTCGACTTTGCGAATCGTCGCCCCCTGGGGGACTCCCGCAGCCGTCGATACGCCCCGCATGCGGCGGCGCGGCACCCTTTCCAGCGACGAACCGGAACGACGAAAATCGCCTGCCCGGCATCCCTGCGACAGAAATTGACGTTTACGCAAACGTCAATTGTTGGTATGGTCGCTGTAAGATTGTCTCCGGCCGGTCGCGCGAAGCCTCCGGGCGGAGTTCTGCACGCATCCGGAGGATCTTTCATGACCACCTACAAGGCGCCCGTCGCGGACACGCTGTTCCTTCTCAACGAGGTGCTCGGCTACGAGCGCCACTCGAACCTGCCCGGTTTCGCCGACGCCGCGCCCGACGTTCTGGAGGCCATCCTCGAGGAGGCGGCGAAGCTCGCCGAGAACGTCGTCCATCCGCTCAACCGCGTCGGCGACCAGCTCGGATGCGTGCGCCACGACGACGGCTCGGTGACGACGCCCAAGGGCTTCAAGGCCGCCTACGACCAGTACCGCGAGGGCGGCTGGATGTCGCTCGCCATTCCCGCCGAGTTCGGCGGCCAGGGCCTGCCCTACACGGTGCACTCCGCGGTCGGCGAATACTTCTCCTCCGCCAACATGGCGCTGATGATGTATCCCGGCCTGACGCAGGGCGCCATCGCCGCCATCCTCGAGCACGGCTCGGAGGAACAGAAGCGCACCTTCGTGCCGAAGATGGTCGAGGGCGTGTGGACCGGCACCATGAACCTGACCGAGCCGCATTGCGGCACCGATCTCGGCCTGCTGCGCTCGAAGGCGGTTCCGGCCGGCGACGGCAGCTACAGGATTTCCGGCCAGAAGATCTTCATCTCGGCCGGCGAGCACGACATGAGCGAGAACATCATCCATCTGGTGCTCGCCCGCATCGAGGGCGCGCCGGAGGGCGTCAAGGGCATCTCGCTGTTCATCGTGCCGAAGTTCGTGCTCGACGCCGACGGCAATCCCGGCAAGCGGAACGGCGTCACCTGCGGCTCCATCGAGGAGAAGATGGGCATCCACGGTAACTCGACCTGCGTCATGAACTATGACGACGCCACCGGCTACCTGATCGGCGAGGAGAACGGCGGTCTCAAGGCGATGTTCGTGATGATGAACGAGGCCCGCCTCGGCGTCGGCCTGCAGGGCCTGTCGATCAGCGAGGTCGCCTACCAGAACGCCGTCGCCTACGCCAGGGAGCGCATCCAGGGCCGCTCGCTCTCCGGCCCGAAGGCGCCGGACAAGAAGGCCGACCCGATCATCGTCCACCCCGACATCCGCCGCAACCTGATGAACATGCGCGCCATCAACGAGGCCGGCCGCGCGCTGGTGCTGTGGACCGCGCTCAAGTCCGACGTCGCCCACCGCTCGGAGGATGCGGCCGAGCGCCAGGCGGCCTCCGACCATCTCGGCCTGATGACGCCGGTCATCAAGGGCGTGCTCACCGACAAGGGCTTCGAGCACGCGGTGGCGGCGCAGCAGGTGTTCGGCGGCCACGGCTACATCGAAGAGCATGGCATGAGCCAGTTCGTGCGCGACGCCCGTATCGCCATGATCTACGAGGGCGCCAACGGCATCCAGGCCCTCGACCTCGTCGGCCGCAAGCTGGCGCAGAACGGCGGCCGCGCCGTGCAGGCCTTCTTCAAGGAGGTCGGCGACTTCTGCGAGGAGAACCGTTCCGACGAGGCGCTTTCGCCGTTCACCAAGGCGCTGAAGAAGGGCCTGAACGACCTTCAGGCCGCCACCATGTGGCTGATGCAGAACGCGATGGCCAGGCCCGACAATGCGGGCGCGGCCTCGACCGACTATCTCCACCTGTTCGGCCTGGTGGCGCTCGGGCTGATGTGGGGCCGCATGGCCAAGGTTGCGCAGGAGAAGGTCGCGGCGGGTGCCGCCACGCCGCTCCACGAGGCCAAGCTCGTCACCGCGCGGTACTATTTCGAGCGCATCATGCCGGAATCGGCGGCGCATCTCGCCCGCATCTCGGCAGGCGCCGACTCGATGATGGCCCTTGCCGAGGACGCCTTCTAGGGAGTATCGGGCATAACTGTTCAGTCTTGAACGTCCTGGCGGAACGTCAGGCAAAGCAGCATTGGCGCACGAGGGAGGTGCATGGTGTCGAAGCGACCGGCGGAAATTCTCGATCTTCCGAAGCCCGCATGGGCGGACGAGGAGGTCTCCATGCTCTACGACATGGCGACCCGGTTTCTCGAGACCGAGATCGCGCCGCGCTACGAGGAGTTCGAGAAGGCCGAGAAGTTCGATCGGGAGAGCTGGACGAAGGCCGGCGAGAACGGCCTCCTCTGCGCCTCGATGCCGGAGGAGTACGGCGGCGCCGGCGGCACCTTCGCGCATGAGAGCGCGATCATCGAGGCGATCAGCCATGTCGGCGTCGACGGCTTCGGCATCGCGCTGCACAACGCCATCGTCGCGCCCTACATCCTCCATTACGGCTCGGAGGAGCAGAAGCGGAAATGGCTGCCCAAGCTCGCCACCGGCGAGCTGATCGGCGCAATCGCCATGACCGAGCCGGGCGCCGGCTCCGACCTGCAGGGCGTCAAGACGCGCGCGGTGAAGGACGGCAACCAGTACCGCATCTCCGGCTCCAAGACCTTCATCACCAACGGCCAGCTCGCCAACCTCGTCATCGTCGTCGCCAAGACCGACCCGGAGAAGGGCGCCAAGGGCACGTCGCTGATCGTGGTCGAGACCGACGAGGTCGAGGGCTTCGAGCGCGGCCGCAACCTCGACAAGATCGGCTTGAAGGCCAACGACACGTCGGAGCTGTTCTTCAACGACGTGCGCGTGCCGACGGCGAACCTGCTCGGGACCGAGGAAGGCCAGGGCTTCATCCAGCTGATGCAGCAGCTGCCGCAGGAGCGGCTGCTGATCGGCACCCAGGCCATCGCCATGATCGAGCGGGCGCTGGCCGTCACCATCGACTACGTCAAGGAGCGCAAGGCCTTCGGCCAGCCGATCCTCAACTTCCAGAACACCCAGTTCAAGCTGGCGGAGCTCAAGACCGAGGCCACCATCGGCCGCGTCTTCTACAACGATTGCGTCGCGCGCCACGTCGCCGGCGGCCTCGATCCCGTTACCGCCTCGATGGCCAAGGCCTGGCTCACCGACCTCCAGTGCAAGGTGGTGGACGAGTGCCTCCAGCTTCACGGCGGCTACGGCTACATGAACGAATACCCCATCGCGCGCATGTACCGCGACGCCCGCGTCCAGCGCATCTATGGTGGCACCAACGAGATCATGAAGCTTCTGATCGCCAGAAGCCTGTAAGGGAGAGAGCGTTCATGCCGAGCCACGGCGCGGAACTTTTGTGGGAGGCCGGTTCGCAGGAGGATTTCCTCGCCGGCCGCTATTCGCGACGCCACAGGATCAGCTTCGACGGCGGCGCGTCCATCGCCGGCTCGTCCTCGCCCTCCGTGGTGCGTGAGCCGTACAGCGACCCGACGGCCGCCGACCCCGAGGAGCTGTTCGTGGCCTCGGTCGCCTCCTGCCACATGCTCTGGTTCCTCGACTTCGCCCGCCGCGCCGGGGTCGGCGTGCGCGCCTATCGCGATGCGCCCTCCGGCGTGATGGCGAAGAACGCCGAGGGCAGGATTGCCGTCACCGAGGTGACGCTGCGGCCCGAGGTCGATTGCGACGCCGACCGCGCCACCCTCGACGAACTGCATCACAAGGCGCATGAAGCCTGCTTCATCGCCAACTCCATCACCAGCGACGTCCGCGTCGAGCCCGTCTTGAATCACAAGGGCTTCGAATCACAAGGGAAGGAAGCACATCATGGCTGAAGCCTATGTCTATGACGCCGTACGCACCCCGCGCGGGCGCGGCAAGAAGGATGGCTCGCTGCACGAGGTGCCCGCCGTGCGCCTGGCCGCGAAGGTGCTGGAGGCCGTGCGCGACCGCAACGGCCTCGACACCAGCCAGGTGGACGACATCGTCTTCGGCTGCGTCGATCCGGTGGGCGAGGCGGGCTCGGTGATCCCGCGCGCCGCCACCTTCGAGGCCGGCTACGCCACCGAGGCTCCCGGCATCCAGCTCTCGCGCTTCTGCGCCTCCGGCCTCGACGCGATCAATCTGGGTGCCGCCAAGATCGCCGGCGGCCTCGACGACATCGTCATCGCCGGCGGCGTCGAATCGATGAGCCGCGTCGGCATGGGCATGTCCGGCGGCGCCTGGTTCATGGACCCCTCGGTCGGCCTGCCGGCCTATTTCGTGCCGCAGGGCGTCTCCGCCGACCTGATCGCCACCAAATACGGCTTCAGCCGCGACGACGTCGACGCCTATGCGGTCGAGAGCCAGAAGCGGGCCGCGCACGCCTGGGAGAAGGGCTGGTTCAGGAACTCGGTCATCCCGATCAAGGACCAGAACGGCCTGACCATCCTCGACCATGACGAGCACATGCGTCCGTCGACCGACATGCAGTCGCTCGCCTCGCTCAACCCGTCCTTCGTCATGCCCGGCGAGATGGGCGGCTTCGACGCCGTCGCCATCCAGCGCCATCCCGAGGTCGAGGCCGTCAACCACGTCCACCATGCCGGCAACTCGTCGGGCATCGTCGACGGTGCCGCCGCCGTGCTGCTCGGTTCCAAGAAGGCCGGCAAGGCCATGGGCCTGAAGCCGCGCGCCCGCATCCGCGCCTTCACCAACATCGGCTCCGAGCCGGCGATCATGCTGACCGGTCCGGTCGACGTGACGGAGAAGCTCTTGAAGAAGGCGAAGATGAAGCTCTCCGACATCGACCTGTTCGAGCTGAACGAGGCCTTCGCCTCGGTCGTGCTGCGCTACATGCAGGCTTTCGACATCGATCCCAAGAAGATGAACGTCGCCGGCGGCGCCATCGCCATGGGCCACCCGCTCGGCGCCACCGGCGCGATGATCTTCGGCACCGTGCTCGACGAGCTCGAGCGCCGCAACTTGAACACCGCCCTCGTCACGCTGTGCATCGGCGCGGGCATGGGCACCGCCACGATCATCGAGCGCGTCTGATCCGGCCGGAGGAGACAGGAAAAATGGCTGAATACAAGAACTTCAAAGTCGAGACCGACGCCGACGGCATCGCGCTCGTCACCTGGGACATGCCCGGCCGCTCGATGAACGTCTTCACCGAGGAGGTGATGGACGAGCTGGACAGGATCGTCGACCAGGTCGCATCAAGGGCGCCGTCATCACCTCGGGCAAGGACACCTTCTCCGGCGGCGCCGACCTGACCATGCTCCAGCGCATGCTCGGCCTCTTCGCCGAGGAGAAGGCGAAGGACGAGGACAAGGCGATCAAGCTGCTGTTCGACAATGTCGGGCGCATGACCGGCCTGTTCCGCAAGCTCGAGACCTGCGGCAAGCCGTGGGTGTCGGCGATCAACGGCACCTGCATGGGCGGCGCGTTCGAGCTGTCGCTCGCCTGCCACGGCCGCGTCGCCGCCGACAGCGACAAGGTCAAGATGGCGCTGCCCGAGGTCAAGGTCGGCATCTTCCCCGGCGCCGGCGGCACCCAGCGCGTCCCGCGCCTCGCCGACACGCAGTCGGCGCTGCAGATGCTGACCTCCGGCCAGAACCTTTCGCCCAAGAAGGCGAAGGCGATGAACCTCATCCACGAGATCGCCGAGCCGAAGAAGCTGGTCGAGACCGCCAAGGCCATGATCCGGAACGGCCTCAAGCCGGTGCAGCCGTGGGACGAGAAGGGCTTCAAGCTGCCGGGCGGGCCGGTCTATTCGGCTGCGGGCGCCAACCTGTTCCCGCCGGCCATCGCCATCCTGCGCCGCGAGACCTACGGCAACTACCCGGCCGCCAGCGCGATCCTGAAGTGCGTCTATGAGGGCCTGCTGGTGCCGTTCGACACCGCGCTCCGCATCGAGCAGCGCTACTTCACCCAGATCCTGCGCTCGACCGAGGCGCGGATGATGATCCGCTCGCTGTTCGTGTCGCTGCAGGAGCTGAACAAGGGCGCCCGCCGCCCCGAGGGCGTCAAGGAGACGAAGTTCAAGAAGATCGGCGTGCTCGGCGCCGGCTTCATGGGCGCGGGCATCGCCTACGTCACGGCCAAGGCCGGCATTCCCGTCGTCCTGCTCGACCGCGACATGCCGTCGGCCGAGAAGGGCAAGGCCCATTCCGCCGGCCTGATGGACGGCGCGATCAAGAAGGGCCGCGCCACGGCGGAGGAGAAGGAGAAGCTTCTCTCCCTCATCACGCCGACCGACGACTACGCCCAGCTCGACGGCTGCGATCTCGTGGTCGAGGCCGTGTTCGAGGATTCCGAGATCAAGAAGGGCGTGACCGAGAAGACCGAGGCCGTCATCAAGCCGGCGGCGATCTTCGCCTCCAATACCTCGACGATTCCCATCACCTCGCTGGCCAAGAACTCGTCGCGGCCGAAGAACTTCGTCGGCATCCACTTCTTCTCGCCGGTCGACAAGATGATGCTGGTCGAGATCATCCTCGGCAAGAAGACGGGCGACAAGGCGCTGGCCGTGGCCATCGACTATGTGCGGGCGATCAAGAAGACGCCGATCGTGGTCAACGACACGCGCGGCTTCTACGTCAACCGCTGCGTGCTGCGCTACATGTCGGAAGCCTTCCAGATGCTGATCGAAGGCGTGCCGGCGGCGATGATCGAGAACGCGGCCAAGATGGCCGGCATGCCGGTCGGCCCGCTGGCGCTGACCGACGAGACGGCCATCGACCTCGCCCAGAAGATCATGAAGCAGACCATCCGCGATCTCGGCGAGAAGGCGGTGGACGCCGAGCAGTTCAAGCTCGTCAACACCATGGTCGACACCCACGGCCGCTTCGGCCGCAAGAACGGCAAGGGCTTCTACGACTA
>JALHFU010000147.1:9240-9797 GCA_022838525.1 Hyphomicrobiales bacterium
GCTGCCCGCGTGATGGAGGAGGGCATCGTCACCGACCCGCGCGAGGCCGATGTCGGCTCGATCCTGGCCTTCGGCTTCGCCCCCTACACGGGCGGCGCGCTCAGCTACATCGACGGCATCGGTGCGGCCGAGTTCGTCAGGCTGGCGAAGAAGCTGCAGAAGAAGTACGGCGCGCAGTTCAAGGCGCCGAAGCTTCTCCTCGACATGGCCGAGAAGGGCGAGAGCTTCTACGAGCGCTTCGATCCCTATGCCGGCAAGGTGAAGGAAGCGGCGTAGATGACAGCCTTCCTCTCCCCGTTCACGGGGAGAGGATGCCGGCAGGCAGGTGAGGGGCAGCGCTTGCTTCGGCAGGCATAGTACCGCTCCTCATCCGGCCCTTCGGGCCACCTTCTCCCCGTGAACGGGGAGAAGGAAAGGGAGACCTTCATGTATGTCTGGCTGCGCCTTGCCCGGATGATCGCGACCGCGCGCTCGCGCGGCCGCTACGGGCTGGGCGAGGAAAGCAGGCTCTCCTTCCGCTGCCTGCCTTCCGACATCGATTCCAACCTCCATCTCAA
>JALHFU010000147.1:9814-12110 GCA_022838525.1 Hyphomicrobiales bacterium
AACGCCCGCTACATGATGCTCGCCGATGTCGGCCGCATCGACATCTTCGCGCGGGCCGGCCTGATCCAGCTCGCGCGCAAGCACCGCTGGGCGCCGATGATGGGCGGCCTTCAGGCCGTCTACGTCCGCGAGATCAGGCTGTGGCGGAAGTTCGACGTGGTCTCGACCATCGAGACCTGGGAGGACACCCAGGTCATCGGCCGCCACCGTTTCGTGCTTGAGGACGGGCGCACCGCTGCGGTGGTGATGACCACGGCCGGCGTCTACGACTTCGCCGGCCGCCGCTTCGTGCCCATCGACGACATCGTCGCCATGCTCGGCGTCTCCGTCCGCCCGCGCGCCCCGAGCGAGGAGGAGCGCATCTTCATGGCCTCGCATGCCGGCCTGCGCCGGCTGGCGAAGGGCGAGGGCTGAGAGCCGCCCCCGCCGGCGATCAGCGCGCCACGGTCACGCTGCACGCGGCCCCGGCGACGACCGCCTCCGAGACCGAGCCGAGCAGGAGCCGCCCGATGAAGGGCGGGTTGCCCGTTCCGACCACGATGTGATCGGCCTGCGCCTCGGCGGCGAAGTGCAGGATCGCGGCGGCGACGTCCCGGGCCTCGACCAGCGCCGGCCGCGCCTCGCGCACGCCGTGCGCATGCGCATAGCGGATCGCGATGTCGAGAATCTCGCGCGCCTCGTCCTCGGCCGCGGCCTTGATGGGCGGATAGCCGCTTGCCGGACGCGTCTGGTTGACGAACAGGAAGGTGAGGCTGTGGCCGAGCCCCTTCGCCATCTCCACGGCCAGCTCGACCGCCCGCCGGGCGTGGGCGCTGCCGTTGACGCAACACAGGATCGTACCGGCCATCTTCCCATCCTCCCCGGACGCGTCGCCTTGCTGCCGACAGTGATAGGCGGCAAGGCCGGCGCGGGCAACCCGGCGTGGACCGCCGGCCGCGGCGGTGGCTCTCCGGCCCCGCGAACCGGGGTTGCCTCTGGACAAGGACGAGGCAAGGGGGTATCAGACTAGAGGTATTTTTTCCTGTCATCGGGAGGGCGCCATGCTCTCGCACGAGAAGGTCTGGGCGGCGATCGACGCGCTGGCGGCGCGCCATTCCCTGTCCGCGTCCGGGCTCGCGCGCCGGGCCGGCCTCGATTCCACCGCCTTCAACAAGTCCAAGCGGCTGTCGGCCGACGGCCGTCCGCGCTGGCCGTCGACCGAGTCGCTCGCCAAGATCATGGAGGCGACCGGCGCGTCGCTGACGGAGCTGCTGTTGCTGATCGAGGAGCGGCCGCCGCTCCGCTCCTCGGTGCCGCTGATCGGCTTCGCGCAGGCCGGCGCCGGCGGCTTCTTCGACGACGGCGGCTTCCCGGTCGGGCAGGGCTGGGAGGAGATCGACCTGCCGACCGCGGGCGTCGGCGAGAACGCCTATGCGCTGCAGGTGCAGGGCGATTCGATGCTGCCGCTCTATCGCGACGGCGACATCCTGATCGTCGAGCCCGGCGCGCGGGTGCGCAGGGGCGACCGCGTCGTGGCCAAGACCGCGTCCGGCGAGGTGATGGCCAAGGTGCTGGCCGGCCGCACCGCGCGCACGGTCGAGCTCGTCTCGCTCAACCCCGCCCATCCCGACCGCACGATACCCGCCGCCGAGATCGTCTGGCTGGCGCGGATCGTCTGGGCGAGCCAGTAGGCGGCGGGGCGGCGGCGATGCGTCCGCTCGCCCTTGCCGTCGCGCTCGGCGGCCTCGGCGCGCTGGTCCTCGCCGCGCCCGCGCTGCGCGCACGGGTTTCCCCGCCGGGCGCGGACCTTGCCGCGCCGGCCGAAGCCGTCGGGGCCGCAACACCGATGCCCGCCGCACCCGTTCCCCTCGTCGTGCGCCCGGTCGCGCCGGAGGTCTTCGCCCTGCCGCCCGTGGAGCAGCAGGCGCTGGTGCGGGTCGAGGACCGCGCGCCGCTGAGCCCGATCGGGCGCGCGCATGTGCCATCGGAAGGCCCGCCGAAGGAAACGGTCCTGCACCGGCCGCTGGTCACGGAGGCCGGCGCCTTCTCCGCCATGGGCTACAATGTGGTTCTGGCTGGCCTGCTGCCGACGCCGGCCGACGAGACCTGCGTCGCCGGCGGCGTGTCGTGGCCGTGCGGCATCCATGCGCGCACCGCCTTCCGCAACTGGCTGCGCGGCCGGGCGCTCGCCTGCGTCGTGCCGCCGGCGCCGCCGGCGGATGCGGTGACGACGCCGTGCCGGCTGGGCAAGCTCGATGCCGGCGAGTGGCTGGTGGCGCAGGGCTGGGCGCGCGCCGACCCCGCCGACGACCGCTAC
>JALHFU010000148.1:0-9408 GCA_022838525.1 Hyphomicrobiales bacterium
GTGCTGAAGCGCGGCCGCACCGCCCGCGAGCCGCTGGAGGAGGAGGCGCCCGAGGAGCTGCGCTACCCCGCCATGCCCGCGCCCGCGCCGACGGTGCCGGCGCCGGAGGTCATGCGCGATCTGGCGACCAAGCTGCGCGCGGCGAAGGCGCCGCTGATCCTGACGACTTCGCTCGGCGGCGAGAAGGGCGCGGTCGAGGCGCTGGTGGCCTTCGCCGAGGAGTTCGTGGTGCCGGTGGTGGAAATCCGCCCCTTCCACGTCAACATGCCGGCCGACCACCCGCTGCATCAGGGCTATTTCACCGACGCAAAAATCGAGCTTCTGCGCAATGCCGACCTGATCCTCTCCATCGACTGCCCGATCCCGTGGGTGCCGGTCCTGGAGGAGCCGTCCGACGACGCCGAAATCGTCTGGATCGGCCAGGACCCGGTGGACGTCAAGATCCCGATGCGCAGCCTGCGCGGCGACCTCTTCGTGCAGGCGAGCCCGCGCGACACGCTGCGCGAGCTGACCCGTCTGGGCAGGGAGACGCCGGTAGAGGACGAGGCCGCGCTTGCCGCCCGCCGCGACGCCCTCGCCGCCGCGCACGACAGGCTGCACGCGGCATGGGACCGCGACGCGGCCGGCGATCAGCTCACCGTCGCCCGCGTCGGCAGGCTCGTCGCCGAGGTGTGCGGGCCGGACGCGCTCGTCGTCAACGAGACCGTGACCAACGACACCCGCATCCTGCGCCAGCTGCGCAAGACCAGGCCCGGCACGCTGATGGGCGAGGCGGGCAGCGGCCTCGGCCTCGGGCTTTCGGCCGCGCTCGGCGCCAAGCTCGCCCGGCCGGACGCCGACGTCGTCTGCCTCCAGGGCGACGGCTGCTACGTCTTCGGCACGCCGTCGGCGGTGCACTGGGGCGCGCGCGCCCACAACGCGCCGTTCCTCACCGTCATCCTCAACAATGGCGGCTGGCGGGCCGTGTCGCGCTCGACGGCGATGATGCATCCCTCCGGCCACGCCGCCGGGGCGGGCTTCCCGGAAGGCCGCTTCGAGGCGCCGCTCGACCTGTCGAAGACGATCGAGGCCGCGGGCGGCATCGGCATCACCGTCCGCACGCCGGAGGAGGCCGAGGCCGCGCTGCGCGAGGGCCTGGCGCATGTCAGGGCCGGAACCAGCGTCGTCATCAACGCGATGGTCACCGACTAGAGGCAGCACGAGGGTGGAGACGGCTCGCTAGATTCAACCAGCTCAACAGGCAAAAAGGGAACACGGAGATGGCTATGTTGAAGGCAAGGACGAACAGAAGGCAGTTCATTCAGGGGGCCTCGTCGCTGGCGGCGGCAGCGGCCCTCGGCAGCACCGTGGCCGGCAGGCCGGCCTTCGCCCAAAGCGGGCCGGTGCGCGTCACGCATTTCGGCGGGCCGTATCAGGTGCTCGACGAGGTGGTCGGCAAGCCGTTCGAGGCGGCCGGCCACGGCAAGGTCGAGTATTCGGCCAGCCTGACGCCCGCGACCATGGGCCAGCTCCAGGCCAACCGCGCCAACCCGCCCTTCGACGTGGTGATGCTGTCGCGGCCGGCCGGCGTGCGCGCCGGGCGCGCGGGCCTTGCCGACACCATCGACAAGTCGAAGCTGCCGAACCTCGCCCAGTTGCAGGAAAGCTCGCTCAGCGAGGACAATTTCGGCATCCCCTTCGTCCTCGACACGGTCGAGATCATGTACAACAAGACCATGGTCGGCGAGCCGATCACGTCGTGGCTCGACCTGTGGCGGCCGGAGCTGAAGGGCAAGATCGCTCTGCCCTCGACCAGCGTCGTGTTCGCGCCGGACTTCGTGGCGCTGATCGCCAGGGCGCTCGGCGGCGACGAGAAGGACCCGGCCGCGGTCGATGCCGCGTTCGCCAAGATCGTCGAGCTCAAGGACAGCGTGCGCACCTTCACCACCAACCCGGAACAGGCCTCGACGCTGATGGAGCGCGGCGAGATCGCGGCGACGCCGCAGTTCGGCGTGCGCGTCTCGAGCGTCATCCGCAACAACCCGGACGTGACGCGCTCCTTCCCGACCGAAGGCGTGGCGGCGCGACCCTACGACCTGCTCATCCCGACCGGGTCGCCCAACAAGGACGGCGCCTACGCCTATATCGACTTCATCATCGGCAAGGAAAGCCAGGAGCGGCTGGCGGCCGCGCTGTGGGCCACGCCCGTCAACGCCGCGGTCGAGCTGCCGGCGGACGTCGCCGACAAGGTCAACACCGACTTCGACCGCATGATCTTCTGGGACGATGTCTTCATGGCCAGCGTCGAGAAGGACTGGCGCACCCGCTGGGAGCGCACCGTCCAGTCGGGATGACGGCGCAGCCGCACTGAACGCCGGCGGCGCAATCGCGGAAAGGCGGCCCCCTTCCCTTTCCGCGATTGCGCGTCTCTCAGGGATGGAACGCGCCATCGTCCGGCGGGACAGCGGCGTGTTCGGGGAACAGGATCGCGCAGCAGATGACCACGGCAAAGCCCCTTGCACATGACGGAAGCGCCGCAGCCGGCGGCGGCGAACGGGAGATCGACCTCGACATCCGGTCCGTGTGCAAACGCTATGGCGGCCTCGCCGCCGTGGACAATGCCAGCCTGTCGATCCGCAAGGGCGAGATCATCTCGTTCCTCGGCCCGAGCGGCTGCGGCAAGTCCACGCTGCTCAACATGATCGCGGGCTTCGTCGATCCGGACGAGGGCGACATCGCCCTGCGCGGCCGCTCGCTGGTCAACGTGCCGCCGCACAAGCGCGAGACCGGCATGGTGTTCCAGCACTACGCGCTCTTCCCGCACATGCGGGTGGCGGGAAACATCGCCTACGGACTGGAAGCGCGCAGCCAGCCGGCGGCGCTGATCCGCGAGCGGGTGGCGAGGATGATGTCGCTCCTGAAGCTCGACGGCTTCGAGGACCGCTACCCGGGCGAGCTGTCCGGCGGCCAGCGCCAGCGTGTGGCCGTGGCGCGGGCGCTCGCCGTCCAGCCCAAGGTGCTGCTGCTCGACGAGGCGCTGAGCGCCCTCGACAAGAATTTGCGCGAGGAGATGCAGATCGAGCTGTCGCTGCTTTTGCGCAAGCTCGAGATCACCACCATCATGGTCACGCACGACCAGGCGGAGGCCTTCGCCATCAGCGACCGCATCGCCGTCATGGAGCGCGGCAGGATCGTCCAGGTCGGCACGCCGCAGGAGGTCTACCGGCGGCCGGGCTCCAGCTTCGTCGTCGAGTTCCTCGGCTCGGCCAACCGCCTGCCCGCCGAAAGGGTGACGCGGCAGGACGGTGAGATCGAGGCCGTCACCGCCTCGGGCATCCGCGTGCGGGTGAAGGACGAGGGACAGCAGGGAGACGCCTTCAACATCTACGTCCGCAGCGAGGACGTGCAGCTTTCGCCCACCCCGACGGCAAGCCATTCGGGACGCCCCGGCCGGGTGACGCTCGTCACGTTCCTCGGCTCGGTCTCGCGCTACGTCGTGGACCTCGACGGCGTGCAGGTGGTGGCGGACTGCCCGCCCGACGGGCTGCATCTTTCCGCCGGCGACGACGCCTATCTCGATATCGCGGCGGCGCGCTGCTACGTGCTGCCGGCCGGAGACCAGCAATGACCGCCGTCGCCGCGCCGGTCGGCCGCAGGCTCAGGCGGGCCGCGCCCTGGGTCTGGCTCGTCCCGTCGATCGCGATCTTCGTGCCGTTCTTCATCCTGCCGATGGCGGTGGTGCTGCGCAACAGCTTCAACCGCGACGATCCGCTGGCGCTGATGGTGGAGGACGTCACGCTCGCCAACTATGCCGAGATCCTGACCGACCCCTACTATCTCACCGTCTTCACCAACAGCATCGGCGTGTCGCTGGGGGTGACGCTCGGCACGCTGATCCTCGGCTATCCCTTCGCTTATTATCTCGTGCGCTATGCCCGGACCTCACGCGCGTTCCTGCTGTGGGCGATCTACCTGCCGCTGATGGTCAGCGTCATCGTGCGCGCCTTCGGCTGGATCGTCATCACCGCCGATTCCGGCCTCATCAACTCGACGCTGCTGGCGCTCGGCATCATCAAGTCGCCGCTGATCATGCTGTTCGAGCTGGAGAGCATGGTGCCTGCGATGATCCACCGCTACCTGCCGCTGATGGCGCTGCCGCTCATCAACGCGCTCGGCCGGATCGACGAGAACCTGCATTCGGCCTCGGCCAATCTCGGCGGCGGCCGGTTCTACACCTTCCGGCGCGTGGTGCTGCCGCTGAGCAGCCCCGGCATCATCGCCGGCAGCCAGCTCGTCTTCGCCAACGTCCTGAGCGACTTCGTCATCCCGAACCTTCTCGGCTCGACGCGGTTCCGGGTGCTGGCGCCGGTCATCTACGAGGAGGCGGCCGTGCACGTGGCCTGGGCGACGGCGGCGGCGCTCGCCATGGTCATGCTGGTGATCGTCGTCATCATGCTCGCCGCATCGAACTACACGTTCCGGCGGCTGGCGCCCTGGGCGAGGAACCTCTGACATGTCGACATTCCGCGAAGCCGAAGAGCGTTTCGAGGCCCGCATGCTGGCGATCTATGTCGGCGGCGTGACGATCTTCCTCATCGCGCCGATCCTGCTGCCGATGGTGATCTCGTTCTCGAGCAGCGCCCGGATCGAGTTCCCGCCGCCGGGCTTCAGCCTGCAATGGTACAGGGCAGCGCTGGAGAACGAGCTGTTCCGCCGCGGCCTGTGGAACAGCCTGGTCATCGCCGTGGTCTGCGCCGCGATCTCGACCGTCGCCGGCACGGCGGCGGCGATCGCGCTCAACCACTACCGCTTCGCCGGGCGCTCGGCGGTGCAGCTCCTGCTGATGCTGCCGCTGGCGCTTCCCGCCGTGGTCAAGGGCCTCGGCATCATGTTCGTGCTGCCGTCCTACGGCATGTCGCAGGGCGTGCTCGCCACCGCCTTCGCCCACTGCATCCTCGGCATCCCCTATGTCGCCTATCTGGTGCTGGCGACGCTCGCCAATTACGACCTGACGCTGGAGCAGGCGTCGGCCAATCTCGGCGCGTCGCGCATCACCACCTTCCGCCGGGTGACGTTCCCGCTGATCCGGCCGGGCGTGACGGCGGGCGGCATTTTCGCCTTCCTGATGTCGCTGGACAACGTGTCGCTGTCGCTGTTCACGGCGGCCGGCGACACGCTGCCGCTCAGGCTGATGCAGCACATCCAGCACAACGCCGACCCGACCATCGCGGCGGTCTCGACCTTCCTGACGCTCGCGGCGCTCGTCATCATGGTGCTGTTCGGCCGGACGATCCGCCAGCGCCAGCTGAGCGGCCTCAAGGAACGCTAGGACGGCCAGCCGGCCTGCGGAGGGGCCGGCCTCACTTCTCCCGCCAGGGGCCGCGGACCGAGATCGTGCTGGCGACGTTCGACACGGTCTGGGCGAGCGAATGCTGCTCCTCCGGCTCGAGCCGGCTGCCGGGGCGGACGACGTTGATGTTGACCGCCGCCACCGCGCGGCGCGACGCGTCGAAGACGGGCGCGGCGACCGAGATGTCGCCTTCGAAGATCTCGTGATAGGTGGTCGCGACGCCGTCGCGGCGGATCGTCTCCAGCCGGGCGACCAGCTCCTCGCGCGACATGATCGAGCCGCTGGCATAGGCGACGTAGCGGACGTCGCGGATCAGTTCCTCCGCCTCGTCCCCGGGGAGATGGGCGACGATCGCCTGCCCGATGGCGGAGATGTGCCAGGGGAAGCTCGACCCCAGCGTGACGTTCGGCGCCACCACCTCGTGCCCGGCCGCGCGCACCACGACGGTGAGCCGGCCCTGGTCGAGCACGCCCATGTTGACGGTGAGGCCGAGCTGGCGGTTGCAGGCGAGGATGTGCGGCGTCGCGCGCTCGATGAGCTGGTTGCCGCGAAGATAGATCGCCCCCATGCGCAGCAGGCCCGGCCCCGGCGAGTAGCGGCGGCTCGCCGGGTCCTTGACGAGCAGGCCCGCCGCCACGAGCGTGCGCGTGAAGCGCTGGATCGCCGTCTTCTCGATCCCGGTCATGCTGACGAGCTCGGCGAGGCCGAGCGTCTGGTGGCCGTATTCGAAGGCGTCGAGAATCCGCAGCCCGCGCTGCAGCGAGGAGCTGAACAGCTTCGGCTTCTCTTCCGGGTCTTTCATGCAATGGCCCCTTGCCGGCTCTTCCTTCACGGCCGGCACGCATTCTTCCGGGCAGGATCGCCCGCGGCGGCGATGCGGCCCCGATTCTCGTGCTGCCGGCACGGCATGCCCCGACCGCGACGATCCCGGCGAACGGCACCGATATTCCATGACGGACCGGAACAGTCAAAGCGCGGCGAGAATGGTTGACATCAAGCGCGTTAAATGAATTACTACGGTAATTAACGCTATGCAATAGTGATTATCGCTACTTTGATGCAAGGCCGACGAATGGACCCGCAACGGATCGACGGATTCCTTCAGTCTTTCAGGTCAGTGGTCGGAGCGGCCAACGTTCTCACGGACGAAGGCGACCTCGCGCCCTATCTCGTGGACGCGCGGCGGCGATACAGGGGCGGCGCCCTCTGCGTCGTGCGCCCCGCGACCACCGCGGAGGTGTCGCAGGTTCTGGCGCTCTGCCACGAGGTCGGCGTCGCCGTGGTGCCGCAGGGCGGCAACACCGGCATGTGCGGCGGGGCCACGCCGCGCGCCGACCGCAATTCCGTCGTGCTGGCGCTCGGCCGGATGAACCGGGTGCGCGGCATCGACCCCCTCAACAACACCGTCGCCGTCGACGCCGGCTGCACGCTGGCGGCGGTCCAGGCCGAGGCTGCGGCCGCCGGCCGGCTGTTCCCGATGTCGCTCGGCAGCGAGGGCAGCTGCCAGATCGGCGGCAACATCGCCACCAATGCCGGCGGCACCGCCGTGCTGCGCTACGGCCCGATGCGCGACCTGGTGCTCGGCATCGAGGCCGTCCTGCCGGACGGGCGCGTCGTCGATGCGATGAAGGCGCTGCGCAAGGACAACACCGGCTATGCGCTCAAGCACCTGTTCATCGGCTCGGAAGGCACGCTCGGCATCGTCACCGGGGCGGTGCTCAAGCTGTTCGCGAAGCCGGCTTCCGACGCCGTGGCCATGGTCGGCCTCGACGACATCGACGCGGCGCTGCGGCTCCTGCATCACGTGCAGGCGCGCGCCGGCAGCCGCCTGACCAATTTCGAGGTCATCTGCGCCGGCGAGTACGATCTCGTCATGGCCCTGCCGAAGCGGCTGCACGACCCGCTGGCCGCCCGCCATCCCTGGGTCGCCATCGTCGAACTGACCGATGCCGATCCGCAGGCCCCGCTCGAGGACGAGCTCGCCGCCATCGTGCACGGCGCGATGGAGCGCGGCATCGTCCGCGAGGCCGTGCTTGCCGCCAGCAAGGCGCAGGCCGAGCTGATCTGGGAAATCCGCCACTCCGTCACCGAGGCCAACGTCAATGCAGGGCTCACCTTCTCGCACGACACCTCGGTGCCGGTGTCGCGGGTGCCGGATTTCGTCCGCGGCGTCGAGCGGCTCGTCGCCGAGCGCTTCCCGGCCGCGAAGCCGGTCTTCGTCGGCCAGCGGACGTCGACGCCCTTGCCGCGGCCGTGAACGCGACCGTCGACGAGGTGGCGCTGTCGCTCGACGGCTCGATCAGCGCCGAGCACGGCATCGGACGCTCGAACCGCGCGCGGCTGCGCGCCTATCTCGACCCGGCCGACTTCGCGCTGATGCAGGGCATCAAGTCCCTTTTCGACCCCAAGGGGCTGATGAACCCCGGCGTCCTCCTGTGAGCATCCGATGACTGGCGAGCCCGTGACCAAGAAAGTTGTCCTCATCCATCCGACCATCCGGCCCGTGGGCGTCGAGATCCTGGAGGGCCGCGCCGAGGTGACGCTCGCGCCGGACGGCGACGAGCGCACCGTCATCGACGCCATCAACCGGACGGGGGCGCAGGCGGTCATCATCCGCGTCGAATCCGCCACCCGCGCGATCTTCGAGGCGTGCCCCAGCCTCTGCCTCGTCGGCATGCACGGCGTCGGCACCGACGCCATCGACCTCGACGCCGCGACCGAGACCGGCGTCCTCGTCCTCAACACGCCGTGGGTGAACTACAAATCGACGTCCGAGCACGCGCTCGCCCTGCTGATGGCCGTCGCCAAGAAGGTGATGCCCGGTCACCGCGCGGTCCAGGACGGCGCCTTCGTCGCCTACCGCAACACCCATCTGCCGCAGGAGCTCGAAGGAAAGACGCTGTTCGTCATCGGCGTCGGCCGCATCGGCGGCGAGATGGCGCGCAAGTGCAGGGCGGCGTTCAACATGCGCGTGCTGGGCATCGACCCGGCCTACAATGCCGAGGAGCTGGCGGCGAAGGGCGTCGAGCAGGTGACGTTCGAGGAAGGGCTGGCGCAGGCCGATTTCGTCACCATCCACACGCCGCTCAACCCGACCACGCGGAAGATGATGGACGCCCGCGCCTTCGCGCTGATGAAGCCGGGCGCGGTCTTCATCAACGACGCGCGCGGCGGCGTCATGGACCAGACCGCGCTGCTCGCGGCGCTGGATTCGGGCCATCTCGCCGGGGCGGGGCTCGACGTGTTCGATCCCGAGCCGGTTCCGGCCGGCGACCCGGTGACCCGCCATCCCGGCGTGGTCATGACGCCGCATTTCGCCGGCGACACCGTCGAGGCGCGCAGCCGCTGCTCGATGACCATCGCGACGGCGATCATGGACGCGCTCGACGGCCTGCCGCCCGAGGGCGTGGTCAATGCCGACGTGCTCTCCCGCCCCAACTACCGCCTCGGCCGCCTGCTCGCGGCGGCCGTCTGAACCATCGACACCAGGGCTGAACCGTGACCGAACCGACGACCATCTATTCGATCCAGGCGCGCCGCCGCATCCGGCAGGCATACCGCAACCCGCTGCGCGAGAAGCTGCGCCGCGGCGAGCGCACGCTGGGGCTGTGGATCACGCTGCCGACGCCCGCCGTCACCGAGATCGCCGCCGAGCTCGGCCTCGACTGGGTCTGCATCGACATGGAGCACGGGGCGACGACCTATGCCGACGTCTCCAACCATCTGCGCGCGGCCAAGGGAACGGGCCTCGCCGTGTTCGTCCGCGTCTCCTCCATCGCGCCCGACACCATCGCCCGCTGCCTCGACCTCGGCGCCGACGGCATCGTGCTGCCGATGGTGCGTTCGGCCGACGACGTGCGCCGCGCGCTCGACCACATGCTCTACCCTTCGAAGGGCAGCCGCGGCCTCGGCGGCGAGCGCGCCCAGAAATGGGGGCTGGGCCTCGACGACTATGTCGCCACGGCCAATGACGAGCTCATGCTGATGCCGATGATCGAGCATGCGGACGCGGTCGCGGCCATCGACGACATCCTGTCGATACCGGGGCTCGACTTCCTCTTCGTCGGTCCCGGCGACCT
>JALHFU010000400.1:0-1434 GCA_022838525.1 Hyphomicrobiales bacterium
TCATGATCGCCAACTCGATGTCCCAGACCCCCGACGTCAGGCCCGTTACCGTCGCCATCGCGATGTTCACCGGGGACTCGCAGTTCGACCAGCCGTTCGGCACCCAGATGGCCGCCGGCGTCGTGGTCACCGTTCCGCTCGTGATTCTGGTGCTCGCCTTCCAGCGGCGCATCATCAGCGGACTCACCGCGGGCGGTGTCAAGGGATGACCATGAACGATCGCAGAGGAGCTGTCCGATGAGGGTACTGATGCTCGGGGGCACGGGGACCATCTCCCACGCCGTGGCGGAGCGGTGTGCGGCCGAGGGACTCGACGTCACGATCGTGACCCGCGGGGTCTCCGACCACCACCCGGAACCGTCCGGGGTGCGGGTGGCGCGGGGTGACCTCCGGCGCGGCGAAGTGGTGCCGTGGCTGCTTGAGAATGAACGATTCGACGTCGCGATCGACTTCCTGGCCTTCACGCCCGACCACATCGCGCAGGACATCGGCTGGTTCGCCGGCCGCGTCGGACAGTACGTCTTCATCAGCTCGGCCTCCGCGTACCAGACACCGCCGGCGCGGCTCCCGGTGACGGAGTCCACGCCGCTCCGTAACCCCTACTGGGAGTACTCGAGGAACAAGATCGCCTGCGAGGACGCCCTGGTGGCGGAGTACCGCGCGACCGGGTTCCCGGTGACGATCGTTCGCCCGTCCCACACCTACGACCAGACGACGGTCCCGTTCGACGGCGGCTGGACGGTGGTCGAACGGATGCGGCAGGGCAAGCCCGTCATCGTCCCGGGTGACGGGACCTCCCTGTGGACCCTGACCCACACCGCGGACTTCGCGCGAGCCTTCGTGCCACTGCTGGGGCGCCGCGACGTCGCGGGTGAGGCCTTCCACATCACCAGCGACGAGGCCCTGACCTGGAACGAAATCTTCCGGACCCTCGCGGCGGCCGCCGGCGTGTCGGCCGACGTTGTGCCGGTTCCCTCGGCAGTGGTGGCGGAACACGACGCGGAACTCGGCGCCGCCCTCCTCGGAGACAAGGCGAACTCCATGGTGTTCGACAACACGAAGATCCGCTCGATCGCCCGCGGCTGGGAGGCACGGATTCCCTTCTCCCAGGGCGCCCGCGAGATCGTCGCGTGGCACGACGCCGACCCGGCCCGCCGCCGCAGCGACGACCGCTTCGATCACCTTTTCGACACCCTCGCCGCCACCGCGCGGCATCACCTCACGACCCCTGAAGGCGAGAACTGACATGGAACTTCGACGGATGGGCACCAGCGGCGTCGCCGTCTCGACCCTCGCGCTCGGCACGATGACCTTCGGAAACGAGACCCCAGCAGGGGAAGCCTTCCAGATGCTCGACCTCTTCGCGGAACAGGGCGGCACTTTCATCGACACGGCAGACGTCTACGCTGACGGCGCTGCCGAGGAGATCCTTGG
>JALHFU010000401.1:0-1431 GCA_022838525.1 Hyphomicrobiales bacterium
CTCGGGCGGGGTCACGGCGGCGATGCGGCGCGGCGCGCGGAAGATGTCCTGCAATTCGGCGCGCAGCAGGTCGCGGAAGGCGGCCGGGTCGTCGGTGCCCGCCTTGCGGGCGCGTTCCTTGAGCCGCGTGGTGAGCTGCGTGGCGGGCTCGAAGCCCACGTCGGCCATGATCAGGATTTCTTCCAGCTCTTCCCAGAACTTGGCATCGATGCGGCCATGCGAGGCCAGCAGGGCGTCGATGCGGCCGGTGATCTGCTCGCGCGTGCGTGCAAGCCCCTCGGTCAGCTTCAGGAACAGGCGGTTGCGCTCGTCTTCCTCGTCCTCCAGGTCAAGGGCAAGGGCGAGGCGGTATTGCAGCTCGGAGCGAAAGTCGCGGACGTACTGGTAGTCCATGGCGGCAAGCCAGCGCCGGAAGTCGGCGATGAAGGCGTCGGCCTCGGCCTCCGGGGTTTCCAGCGCCGCGAACAGAAAGCGCAGCCGTTCCCACAGCGCGTCGCTGGCCTCGTCGACACCCTCCAGCACGTGGCCCAGCCATACCGACAGGCGCGGCTCGGACTGGCGCAGGGCGCGGGCCAGATCGGCCCGCCACGGGGCGTCCTGTGGGGCGCCGGGCGCGGCGTCTTGCGCGGGCGCGGCTTCCGGAGCCGGTGTGGCCGGTGCCTGGGCCTGGGCTGCCGGGGTTTCCGGCGTGGGCGCGTCAGCATCGCGGGGCGTCCACAATTTCTTGATGGCGCTGAAGAAACCCATATGTCGTCCTCCAGATGCGGGGGAAGTGGCGGTGGGGAGCGTCGGTGCGGGCCGGGGGCCGCGCACGCGCCGATGGTTCCGGCCGGGTCCTGCAGGTCGGGGCCATGCCGGTTGCGGGGCCGCCACAACTTTGCCCAGAACCCCCGGCGAGTCAAGGTTGATGGGGCGCGCGGCGGCGTACCCGGCGGACGGGGCCGCTCCCCGGCCCGGCCCCCATCACCGGTCCCATCACGTCATGCCCGGTTCAGTCTGGATCCATGCCGCCCCATCCGGTCCCATCTGCCCTATCTGGCCCTATCCGGCCCTATCCTGGGCACGTCGGTACAGTCGCGCGCATCGCCCCACCGTGCGGTCCCCCCTTGGCCGCACGGCCCGTTTTCCGCTGCGGCGCGGGCCATCCGCATTTCCGCCCCGTCGTTGCCCTGCCGCTCTTTCCATCGCATGTCGCATCGTGTACGTTGTGGGAAACTGGAAGGCCGATGCGCCGCCGCCCGCGATCCGGGCGGATGCGGGTGCGCGAAGGTCTGGAACAGGCGACGGGAACGTGACGCGCGCATGAGCAACACCACCGCCAGCAAGGGACTTTCCGTCCCGGACATCATCAAGGGGCGTTCGCTGTCACGCGACCTCACCGTGAGCCTCGTGGTGATGGTGCTCGTGGTGGTGGCCGCGCTGTTCTCGTTC
>JALHFU010000007.1:0-2030 GCA_022838525.1 Hyphomicrobiales bacterium
ATTGCCGTGTGGCCTGGTCAGTGGAATAAGGACCAGACCGGTCCGCGACTCGCAGAGTGAAAGTCGACCGATGCAAATCATCAACCCCTCCCGTTTCCAGGCGCTGATCGAAGCAGCCTGCTCAGCAACTTTTTCGGGTTGGGATTTCACCTGGCTCTCCGGGCGCATGCTCGAAGACGACCCGCCCTGGGATTACAAAGCCCTGGTTCTGGAGCACCTGGAGGGTGTCACCAGCCTGCTCGACATGGGCACTGGCGGCGGCGAGTTCCTCGCTTCCCTGCCGGCATTGCCGCCCGAGACCCATGCCACCGAATCCTACCCTCCCAACCAGGTTATCGGTCGGTCAAGGCTGGAGTCGCTGGGCGTACAGGTGCATCTCACCACAGAAGGCGCCCCCCTGCCCTTCACCAGCCGTTTTTTTGACCGGGTCATCAATCGCCACGAGAGCTACAGCCCGGCTGAGGTTTACCGTTTGCTCAAACCCGGTGGGGTTTTTATCACCCAGCAGGTGGGAGGGCTGGATAACCTGGAGATTAACCAGGCACTGGAGGATTGTGTTTCCTTCCCCTTTACGGGTTGGAGCCTGTATGGCGCCGCCACCGATCTGGAGGACGCGGGCTTCACCGTCGAGCGGGCTGATAGCGCAGCTTTAAAGACCCAATTTACCGATATCGGCGCCCTGGTGTATTATCTCAAGGCAGTCCCCTGGCAGGTGGAGGGGTTCAGCGTTGAGCGCTACCAGGAGCAACTGATCCGCCTGCACAATTTTATCGAATCCCGCGGCGCCTTTGTCACCACGGCCCACCGCTTTTTGATCGTCGCTCGTAAGGAGGTATGATGAGTGTGAAACGCAACTCCCTGCACATTGCAGAAATGATCTACTGCCTGGCTTTTTTGCTGTACCTCATCGGCAGTTCGCTGACCCATATTGAAAATGGGACCGAACTGACCCTGTGGTTGATGAGTTTTGCCGTTGTGTTGACCGCAATCGTTACGCTGTTTCCCCTGGCAGGAATCAAATGGCTGCAACTGGCACCCCAGGGCAGCCGGGCTGGCTTCTGGGCTGCGATGCTGTTGCAGGGTGCCTCCTGGCTCAGCTTTGGGGGCGCGATGTTCCTGCGCCTGCGCCGGGCCCTGGGCCCCTTTCATATGTGGATTACCCTCACCACGCTGTTATGGGCAGCTTGGCTGCTGATCTTCATTTATAGCCGCCATGCGTATGCGACACCGCCTGCAAAGCGACGCCAATGAGCGTGATTCCGCCTGTTCCTGCCCGATATGTGCGAAACCTTTTCTCAATCCGATCATTCACAAAAAAACGAGGCACCATGCACAACGTATTCCCCTCCACCCACCCCCTGGTCAAACACAAACTGACCAAATTGCGCGATCAACGCACCGAACCCAAGAAATTCCGCGAGCTGGTACGCGAGCTGTCCGCGTTGCTGATCTACGAA
Organism: Hyphomicrobiales bacterium; assembly: GCA_022838525.1. Lineage (GTDB taxonomy): Bacteria > Pseudomonadota > Alphaproteobacteria > Rhizobiales > Rhizobiaceae > Aerobium. The sequence continues at coordinate 1,458 of JALHFU010000007.1, forward strand.
GCCACCGCCGACCTGACCACCCACCCTGTACAGGTACAAACCCCCTTGGCTGCCGCCCAGGGCGAAGACTTAGCCGAAAAAATCGGCCTGATCCCGATCCTGCGCGCCGGTCTGGGGATGGTTGAAGGTGTGTGGGAGCTGATGCCTTCGGCTGAGGTGTGGCACATCGGCATGTACCGTGACGAGCGCACACTCAAACCCGTTGCCTACTACAACAAGCTGCCGGTGCATCCCACCGTGGGGGTGTGCCTGATCCTCGACCCCATGCTGGCTACGGGCGGCTCAGCCGTGGCTTGTGTGGATATCCTCAAAAACTGGGGCGTTAGCAAGATTAAATATGTCGGCTTGATCGCCGCACCGGAGGGCATTCAGCGCCTGCAGACCGCCCATCCCGATGTACCCATCCACGTCGCCGCAGTGGACGATCACCTGGATGCAAACGGCTACATCGTTCCCGGTCTGGGTGATGCCGGTGACCGCCTGTTCGGCACTTAATTGAACTTCAGAATTAAAATACAGGGCTGACCTGCACGGTCAACCCTGCACCATCAGCATTGAAACCGCTTTTATTTC
>JALHFU010000007.1:2060-38459 GCA_022838525.1 Hyphomicrobiales bacterium
AGCGAGCGATACGCCTCGGCGATGCCGAGGAAATCGGACGCTTTGAGGCTGGCGCCGCCCACCAGGGCACCGTCGATATCCGACATGGCGAACAGCTCGGCGGCGTTATCGGGGGTGACGGATCCGCCGTACTGGATGCGCATCTGCTCGGCGCGTGCATCGCCAAACTGCTGCCTGAGCAGCGGACGGATAACGTCTCTGTGCACACGGTTGGCATCTTCCGGTGTGGCAGCACGTCCGGTGCCGATTGCCCAGACCGGCTCGTAGGCAATCGTGATTTTCGCTGCCTGCGCTTCAGTAATACCCGCCAGGCCTTCGGTCAACTGCCGGGTGACCACCGCGGCAGTTAATCCGGCTTCATTTTCCTCCAGTGTCTCCCCGACGCACACAATCACTTCCAATCCTGCAGCCAAAGCGGCTTTTAGGCGCTGATTGACGGTTTCATCGGTTTCGCCAAAGAATTTGCGCCGTTCGGAATGTCCGACGATAACAAATTCGCAGATCTCAGCCACCATAGGCGCTGCTACTTCGCCGGTATAGGCGCCAGAGGCTTCCCAGAACAGGTTTTGGGCGCCGACTTTAACCCCGGCGCCTCTGCATCGCTCCACCATGGCGGGCAGCGCCAGGTAAGGCGGCGCCACACCGATATCGACGTTGTCAATTCCTGCCAGTTGAGGCAGCATCGCCTCCATCAAAGCCTGCGCCTCGGCGATGGTCTCGCCGCCGAGGCGGCCGCTGCGAATCAGCCGCACCGAGGCGCGCACCACCGAATCGCCCATGACGAGCACGGTGACGGTGGCGCCGGAGACGATGTCGACCTGCGGCGGCCGCTGGGCACCCGCGGCGACGCGGCCGATGTCCTGGTCGATCAGGGCGTTGAGCGAGGCGATGACGTCGCGCTCCGGGATGCCGATCAGGACGATCGGCTCCTGATGGTCGACCATCTTGAGGCCGCGCAGCACGCCCTCGCGGTCGAGGCCGACCACGATGTGGATCGGCTTGCCCGAATAGCCGATGGCGCTGGTGAAGTCGGAATTGAGGAGCGCGTAGCCTGCAAGCTCCTCGCCCCGGTAGACCGGGGCGATCGGCGGCTCGCCGACGGCGTCGCCGAAACGGTCGGCGCCCGCAAACAGCTCGCCCGGCTGCACCTTGGGCAGGAATTCCTCGAGCCGCGACGCCTGCGCCGGCTGCACGGCGAAGGAAAGGAGGAGAAGCAGCGCGAGCGCCGCGAGGCTGAAAACGAGGCGGATTCCGTCGACGGCCGGATGGGCCGGACGGGGCAGGTGCATGGGCATGTTGCTGGCCAAGGCGGGCGGGCTTTCTTGAACGGGGGTCCAATGCCCGGGACGATAAGTAGTATTTTGCGTACTGATTTGATCTGGAGCAAACCAGTTCCGTTTTTGCGGTGCGACATTGTGACGTGAAGCAAGGAGCTGTCCGCCATGTCGCGCCTCGAAACCGAGCCCTTCACCGCCATCAAGTCGCTGGACGAGCTGTTCGCGGTGGCGGCGGCGATGGAGCGCGAGGCGATCGACGGCTATGCCGACCTTGCGCGCCGGATGCATCGCGAGAACCGGCCGAAGCTCGCCGAGGTGTTCGAGCGGCTGGTGGCCGAGGAGACGCTGCATCTGGGCAATGTCGGCCACTGGTCGAAGCGCCTGACGGGGCGGGAGCCGGACGCCTCGGCGCTCAGCCGCGAGCCCGACCCGGCCTTCGACGACGAGGGCGCGGGCACCGTCGCGCCGGAGCTGCTCAGCGCCTATCGCGCCTTCTCGATGGCGGTGCGCAACGAGGAGCGCGCCTTCGCCTTCTGGACCTATGTCGCGGCGCAGAGCCCGACGAAGGAGCTGCGCGAGGCCGCCGAGCAGATGGCGCGCGAGGAGCTCGACCATGTCGCGCGGCTGCGGCGGGAGCGGCGGCGGGCCTTCCACGAGAACCGCGCGGCGATGGCCGAGGGCGAGGGCTGGACGCTGACGGCGCTGGAGAACCGGGTGGCTGCCCTTCTCGACGAGGCGGCGCGCGACGAGGCGCCGGGCCCGCAGGCGAAGGGGCTGCAATGGCATGCCGAGGCGGCGCGCTCGCGCGCGGCCGCGCTCGCCCACGCCCCGCTCGGCGATCCGCAGCTTCTGAAAAGCGTGAAGCCGGAGATTTCGGCGCGGCTGCGGCCGGCCGTCGAGCTGCTGCTCGACTGCTATCTCGATCTCGGCGAGAGGCTGCCGTCGCAGGCCGGGCGCGAGCGGGCGCAGGCCTATGCCGCGGAACTCCTCGACTGCATCTCGACCGTGCGCCAGTCCACGCCGGCCGCGGCCTGATCCGCGTCAGGCGTCGTCCGCGTCCCGCTCCTGCCGCATGGCGGCGAGGCTGTGCATGGCGGAGGCGCCCTCGGTGGCGATGGAGGCGACCTCCTCGAACAGCAGCGCGAGCTCCGAGTAGACGCTGCGGTCGGGCTCGCTGACCATCAGGTCGTCGACCTCCTGGAGAAAATCGAGGATCGCCTTGATCCGCTCGCGGTGCTGGCGCGCGAGCACGAGATGCTGGCGCAGGGTGCGCTGCTCCTCGAGCGCGCTGAAGCGGGCCAGCGCCTCGTCCAGCCGCGCCCGGCATTCGCAGTCGAGCTCGACGCTGTCGATGACCGTGCGGATGCGCCGGATCACCGCCGCGTCGCGCGGCTCCTCCGGGGCGGGGTGGGGGTGGTGATGATGAAAGGAGGCCGGCGCAACCATCTTCGTCGTCCCGTCAATCGACCGTGGCGGCGGTCATCCATCCGGGCCTGGCATGGACGTAGCCCTCCACCATCTCGCCCGGCAGGTCGAGCCGCGACAGGATCGCGCGCACGGCCGCCGGCTCCTCCTCGCCGTCCACGAGGGCGCGGTAGGCCTCGGCCACCGCCACCATGTCGCAGGTGTGCGGCGACAGGCGCAGCCGGCGGACGCCGTTGGCGGCAAGCTCCTCCGGCCGGGCGCAGAACGCCTGCACCTGGTTGGACAGGGTCTGCACGCCGTTGATGGCGAGGAAGGCCTGGTTGTCGAGCGTGTCCACGGCCAGCCCGTCCGGGTCCTTCTCGCAGGTGAACTGGCAGGAATCCTTGTGCAGCCCGTGCAGCCGCGCATGGTAGCAGCGGCCTGAGATCGCCAGCGGCAGGCGGCCGAAGGCGAACAGCTCGAACTCGATGTCGGGGCACGCCGCGGCCATGCCGGCGATGGAGGCCAGCGACAGCTCGACCGGCGGGCAGATGGTGCGCGCGCCCTGATCGGCGAGGAACTGCGCGGTCGCCTCGTTGTAGACGTTGAGGAACGGCCCGGTGACGAAGGGCTGGCCGCTGCGGGCCGGCAGGGCGGTGATGTCGTTGACCTCGACCAGCCGGCTGTCGCCGCACAGGTCGGCGATCGAGCGGCGTTCGCGCACGGTGGCGGGGAGCGCGAGGGTGGAGAGGACGACCTGCTTGCCGGCGCGCTCCAGCCGCTCGATCACGTCGGGCCAGCACGGATCGTTGAAGGGCATGCGCTTGCCGCACACCACCTCGCCGACATGGACGCGCTCGACCGGCGCCTCGTCGGCGATGCGGCGATAGAAATCGAGCAGCCTCTCGGCGGGCCAATGGAACAGGACGGGGCCCAGTGTCAGTCCGGGCGTCGAAGCGGTCGCGGTCATGACGCTACCTCCAGATCTTGCGGTAGGCGCCGGCCGTCTGCCGGCCGCCCTCCGACTGGCCGGCGAGGATGCGGTCGATCTCGACCGCGTCGCTGCCGGCCTCGACGGCGTCCACGGCGCGGCGGAAGGCGCGCACCACCTCGCTGACATAACCCTTGCCGCGCTGGCGGCCCTCGATCTTCAGCGCCGTGACGCCGGCCTTCTTCAGCCCCTCGATCAGGCTGCCGGCATTGAGGCTCACGGGCTCCTCGAAGAGATAGGAGGTCTTGCCGCCGGCGTTGAAGCGGCCCTTGCACAGCGTGGGATAGCCGGTCGGCTCGCCGGGCGCGTAGCGGTCGATGGTGAAGCCGGAAAGCCTTGCGGCCATGCCCTGCCGGTCCTCGTCATAGGTCACGGCTTCCGGCGGCGAGCAGACGCCGTTGAGGTTGGGCGACTTGCCGGTGGCGTAGGAGGAGAGGTAGCAGCGTCCCTCGACCATGACGCACAGGCCGCCGAAGACGAAGGCTTCGGTCTCGACGTCGATGTTCTTGTTGAGGGCGGTGATCTCCTGCACCGACAGGACGCGCGGGATGACGACGCGCCGGACGCCGAACGTCCGCGCGTAGAAGCCGATCGCCTCCGGCGTCGAGGCGGCGGCCTGCACGGAAAGATGCAGGCGCACCGCGTCGCGGTGATTGCGCGAAACATGGTCGAGGACGGCGATGTCGCCGGCGATGATCGCGTCCGCGCCCCATCTCACCGCCGTGTCGACGGCGTTGCGCCACAGGTCGACGTCGCCGACGCGGGCGAAGGTGTTGATGGCCACCAGCACCCTGGCGCCGTGGTCGTGGGCGAAGCGGACGCCCTCGGCAAGCTCCTGCGGCGAGAAGTTCAGGCCCGGGAAGTTGCGGGCGTTGGTTTCGTCGCGGAAGCCGCAATAGACGGCGTCGGCGCCGGCCTCGACGGCGGCCCTGAGCGTCGCCGGCGTGCCGGCGGGGCAGACGAGCTCCATGCGTCCGGTTCCCGTCATGACCGGCGCTCCGCGGCCTCGGGCGCCGAGGCGAGGGCGAAGCGCCGCGCCACGTCGAGGGTGCCGAGGATGCCGGCGTCGGCCAGCCGGCCGAGCGCGCCGGAAAGGCCGATCAGGTCGGCCGGGGTCAGCTCTGCGTCCTCGATAGCGTTGCGCAGCGCCAGCACCGCCTCGGTGCGGCCGCTGATCGAGATCACGCGGTTGAAGAACAGGGCGTCGCCGTCCTGCGTGCCGTCGAGCAGCGCGAGCAGGGTCAGGATCGGGCCGCGGATCACCACGCTGCAATCGCCCGCCTCCTCCTTTCCGATCACCCTGACGGTGGCGCGCTCGCCGTCGGGCACGACGACGAAGGCGAAGGCGAGGTCGACCGGGTCGATGAGGAAGCGCTCGGCCGCGAACTCGCCCAGCCGGTCGAACAGGCCCGGCCGCCGCCGCGCCAGCGAGCGCAGCGACAGGGTCAGCGCCGGACCGAGCGGCAGGCCGGCGAAGGCCGGGAACAGGTGGCGGACGAAGGCCGGGAGCCTGGCTTCCATGATTCTCTATGCTCTCTTCACGCCTGGGGTGTCTTTCGGGGGGTGCCGGTGTTGCGGGCCGTGCCCGCGGCGATCCGGGCGAGGCTTTCGGCATTCGGACAGTAGTGGCGGTAGCGGCGCGCGAAGTCGCCGGTGTTGAGGTCGCGCCGGCAGCGGCTGCGGGCGTCGCAGGTCAGGCAGGCGCGGCGCATGTCGCGCAGCCAGTTGGCCTCGCGCTCGGCGAAGGTGTCGTAGTCGATGCCGAGAGAGACCATGGCGCGCGCCAGAAGATCCTCGGAGGCGGCAGGAATCCGCCACGCGTCCGCTCCGCCTGCCGTCAGCATGGTCCCGCCAGCAAGCCCGTCCGCGTTCATCGTCTCCGTTTCCTTCGCCGCCTTGCCGCATCGTCCGCCGCCCGGGAGGGCGGCCCGGCGCCAAAGCGCAGCGATCCGACCGAGCAGGTGCCGGACCATGACATCGCCTCCCTGCATCGTTGGGCGAAACCTAGTCCCCGGCTGCCCCCGCTTCTTTGCGTTATCGCAAAGAGACGTTTTTTCGACTGTGTCATGATGGAAGCTGTACCGAGCCGACCATGCATCAACGCCAGCTTCCGTCTTTTTCCGATCTCGGCTCGTTCCTGTCCCATCTTTCTCGGAAGGGAGAGGTCTGCGAGGTCGGAGCCCCGGTGTCGATGCGTCTGGAAATCACCGAGCTTCACCGGCAGGTGATCGCAGCTGGGGGGGCTGTGCTGCGACTGACCAGACCGCTCGACGTCAGGGGTGAGGCGGCGCGCCTTCCCGTCGTGACCAACCTGTTTGGCACGCGGGAGCGCGTCGCCTCCGGTCTCGGCACGGACCTCAACGGCTTGAAATCATTGGGCGAAATGATGGCGTGGCTGCGCTCGCCCAAGCCGCCGCAAAGCCTGCGCGAGGCGCGCTCGCTGCTGCCGGCGGCAAGGGGCGCGCTGCTGGCGCGGCCGAAGGCGGTGCCGCGGCCGCGGGCCTGGCGGGAGGCCGATCCGGACCTTTCCGCCCTTCCGGTCCAGCATTGCTGGCCGGGCGATGCCGGGCCGCTCATCACCTGGCCGATCGTCGTCACGCGCGCGCCGGGGGCGGACGATCTCTCCTCCTACAATCTCGGCGTCTATCGCATGCAGGTGCTGGGCAGCGACCGGGCGATCATGCGCTGGCTGCCGATGCGCGGGGGTGCGGCGCATCATCGCATGTGGCAGGCGCGGGGCGAGGAGACGCCCGCCGCCGTCGTCATCGGGGCCGATCCGGCGACGATGATCGCAGCCGTCATGCCGGCGCCCGAGGGCGTGTCCGAGCTGGCGCTGGCGGGGATGATAAACGGCCGCCGCGCGACGCTCGCGCCGTGCGCCGGCATCCCGCTGCACGTGCCGTCGGGCGCGGAGATCGTGCTCGAGGGGACCGTGTCGCCGCACGAGACTGCGCTCGAGGGGCCGTTCGGCGACCATACGGGCTACTACAATTCGCCCGCCCACTATCCCGTCTTCACGTTGAAGCGCATGTTCCTGCGCGACGACGCCCATTATCTGACCACCTTCACCGGCCGCGCGCCGGATGAGCCTTCGGTGCTGGGGGATGCCTTGCTGGACGTGTTCAAGCCCCTGCTGCGGCAGCAGCTTCCCGAGATCGTCGATGTCTGGCTGCCGCCGGAGGCGAGCTCGTACCGCATCGCGGTCATCGCCATCGACAAGCGCTATCCCGGCCAGGCGCGGCGCGTGATGATGGGGCTGTGGTCGCTGCTGCCGCAGTTCCAGATGACCAAGATGGTGATCGTGGTCGACGCCGACATCGACATCCGCTCGTGGCCCGACGTGATGTGGGCGCTGGCGACGCGGATGGACCCGTCGCGCGACCTGATGGTGCTGGAGCGCACGCCGGTCGACCAGCTCGACTTCGCCTCGCCGCTCGAAGGGCTCGGCGGCAAGGTCGGGTTCGACGCGACGCGCAAGATCGGCGCCGAGACCGCGCGCGAATGGGGCGTCGAGCTGAAGATGCCGCAGGCGGTGGAGAAGCAGGTGGCGGAGCGCTGGCACGAGTTCTTTCCCGGCAGCGGGCCCGGCAGCGAGGGGGCGGGGGAGCCATGAGCGCGCGCCTGGTCGTCGGCGTCACCGGGGCGTCGGGCGCGGCGCTCGCCGTCGAGGTGCTGCGGCTCCTGCGCGAGGCGGGCGTCGAGACGCATCTGATCGTGTCGCGCGGCGCGCGGCTCAGCATCCGCCACGAGCTGGGCGAGGACGGCGTGGCGCGGCTGGAGGCGCTGGCCTCGCATGTCCATGGCCCAGGCGATCTTGCCGCGCCGGTCGCCTCCGGCTCGTTCCGGACGGCGGGCATGATCGTGGTTCCGTGCTCGATGCGGTCGCTGGCGGCGATCGCCCACGGTCTCGGCGACAACCTTTTGACCCGCGCCGCCGACGTGACGCTGAAGGAGAAGCGGCGGCTGGTGCTGGCGCCGCGCGAGGCGCCGCTGCACGAGGGGCACCTGGAATCGATGCTGAGGCTGGCGCGGATGGGCGCGGTGATCGCGCCGCCGGTGCCGCCCTTCTACACGAAGCCGGCATCGGTCGAGGCGATGGTGCGCGAGATCGCGGCGCGGCTGGTCGAATGGGCCGGCATCGACCCCGGCGACCGGCTGACGCGCTGGAGCGGAGGCGATCCGTAGGCCTTCCCGGTCTTCCCTCGCAGATGGACCTTATACTTGGGCCTGACGCATGGGCCTGACGCATGGGCCTCACGCAGGGGCCTCACGCAGGGGAAGGTTCCATCACCTTGTTTTCATCCGGTTCCTCAAGGAAAGGCGCGCTGTGTCCGTGCCGGTGCCGGTCCACCTGATGGACCATGACGCGCGGCAGCTTTGCCTCTGCTTGACAGGGGGCGTGATGAGGCACAAAAGCAGGCAACGAGACTGGTCCGGCCGTCCCCTGTTCTTCGGGGCGCCCCAATAAAGCCGCAAGCCATGCCGGGCGGGTTTCGCATTCTGGTTTGCGCAAACGGGAGGTATCCTACACATGCAGCAGTTCTTGACGCGTTTCGCCCCGGCCGCGGCCGCCGTCGCCTTCTCGGTCGTGGCCTTCGCCGGCGCGGCGAACGCCCAGCAGGAGGTCAAGCTGGGCTATGCGCTGGCGACCACCTCGCATTACGGCGTCGCCGCTCAGAAGTGGCAGGAGATCGTCGAGGCCGAGACCGACGGCCGCTTCGTGTTCCGCCACTTCCCGTCGTCGGGCCTCGGCGGCGAGCGTGAGGTGATCGAGGGCGTCCAGCTCGGCACGGTCGAGGCGACCATCGTCTCCTCCGGCACGCTCTCCAACTTCGTGCCCGAGACCGGCGTGTTCGACATTCCGTTCCTGTTCCGCGACCTGAAGCACGCCCGCACCGTGCTCGACGGCCCGATCGGTCAGGACATCCTGACCAAGTTCGATTCGGTCGGCCTGGTCGCGCTCGCCTGGGGCGAGCAGGGCTTCCGCCACATCACCAACAACCGCAACGCCATCGCCTCGCCCGCCGACGTCGCCGGCCTGAAGCTGCGCACGATGGAGAACCCGATCCACATCACCGCCTTCCAGACGCTCGGCGCCGCCCCGACGCCGATGGCGTGGCCCGAGGTGATCGGCGCGCTGGAGCAGGGCACGATCGACGGGCAGGAGAACCCGCTGTCGGTCATCACCTCGGCCAAGCTCTCCGAGGTGCAGAAATACCTGACCGTTTCCGGCCACGTCTATTCGCCGGCCATGCTGCTCGTGTCGCAGGACCTGTGGAACGGCCTGTCGGACGAGGACAAGGAGGTGTTCAGGAAGGCCGCGGCCGAGGCCGTGGTCGCCATGCGCGGCTTCGTCGACAACGCCGAAAGCTCTGGCGTCGAGCAGCTCAAGGCCGCCGGCATGGAGGTCGGCGAGCTGACGACCGAGCAGAAGGCCGCGTTTCAGGAGGCGCTCGCGCCCGCCTACGAGCAGTATTACGGCACCTACGGCAAGGATCTGATCGACCAGATCATCGCCACGGAGTAATCCGCCCGCACGCGGACACCGAAAGGCCGGCGGGGGCATCCTCCCTGCCGGCCGCTTCATCAGGGGAGGGAGTGCCTTGGACAAGCTGGAGAACGCATTCGTCGAGCTTAACAAGTGGGCTCTCATCCTTCTCCTCGGCGCGATGTCGGTGATCGTGTTCACCAACGTCTCGCTGCGCTACCTGACCAACTTCTCCATTCCCTGGGCCGAGGAAGTCGCCCGCTACATGATGGTGTGGATGACCTTCATCGGCGCGGGGCTGACGCTGCGCTATGGCGGCCATGTGGCGATCGGCAACGTGATGGAGGCCCTGTCGCCGAAGGCGCAGCGCATCCTCAGGGCGGTCATCGTCCTTTGCCTGTTCGCCTTCTTCGCCATCATGATCTGGGTCGGCTACAACTACGCCATGCGCATGCGCTTCCAGCTCACGCCGGCGACGCGCATTCCGTTCGCTTACGTCTACGCGGCGATCCCGGTCGGCTTCGCGCTGCTTGCGGTGCATCTGCTGCTGATCGTGCGCGGCTACGTGGCGGAGAACCGCTTCAAGGAAGCGGCCGACGTGCCGGGCGACCTCTCCGGCAGCCTCAGCGCCTAGGACCAATCGACAGAAGACCGCATCGGAGGGGACGCGCGTGGCCTGGATACTCTTTCTCACCTTCGTGGTCCTGCTGGCGGCGGGCTTTCCCGTCGCCTTCACGCTGGCGATCTCGGCCTTCGTCGCCGTGGCGGTCGGCAGCAACTATCCTTATCTCGTCGTGGTCAAGGAGATGTTCTCCGGCCTCGACTCGTTCCCGCTGATGGCGGTGCCGTTCTTCATCCTCGCGGCCGAGCTGATGACCGGCGGCGCGATGACCTACGTTCTCCTGCGCTTCGCCTCGCAGTTCGTCGGCCATCTGCGCGGCGGCCTCGGCTACGCCAACGTCATCTCGGCGGCGCTGTTCTCGGGCATCTCCGGCTCGGCGCTGGCCGACGCCGCCGGCCCCGGCGCGATGATGATCCGCATGATGGAGAAGTCGGGCTACGACAAGTCCTATGCCGGCGCGCTGACGGCCTCGGCAGCCGTCCTCGGCCCGATCATCCCGCCCTCGATCATCATGATCGTCTATGCGCTGCAGGTCGAGGAGGTCTCGGTCGGGGCGCTGTTCATCGCCGGCATGGTGCCGGGCATCGTCATCGCCATCGCGCTGTGCATCGCCAACTTCTTCGTGTCGAAGAAGCGCGGCTATCGCGGCGGCGACCCCAAGCCGTCCGGCCGCGAGATGGTGCGCACGACCTTCTACGCGCTGCCGGCGCTGCTCCTGATCGTCATCATCATCGGCGGCATCCGCGCCGGCGTGTTCACGCCGACGGAGGCGTCCGTCGTCGCCATCTTCTATGCGCTCGCCTGCGGCATGTTCCTCTACCGCTCGCTCAAGCTCAGGGACATCCCCTCGATCATCTTCCGCGCGGCGCTGATCTCCATCGCGGTGCTGCTCATCCTCGCGGCGGCGCGCGCCTTCGCCTGGGTGCTCATCATCGAGGGCGTGCCGCAGCGGCTGGCCGAAACCATCGTGTCGTGGGACCTGAGCCCGATCGTCTTCCTGCTCGCGGTCAACGTGCTGCTCCTCGTCTTCGGCCTGTTCATGGACCCGCTGCCGGGCGTCATGGTGCTGGTGCCGATCCTCGCGCCCATCGCCCATTCGCTCGGCATCGACCCGATCCACTTCGCCATGGTGGTGATCCTCAACCTGACCATCGGCCTGATCACGCCACCGGTCGGCGCGCTGCTGTTCGTGGTCTCGTCGACGGTGAAGTTACGGGTGGGCGAGATCATCCGCGAGATGCCGCCCTTCTTCATCGCGCATCTGGTCGTGCTGCTGCTTTTGACCTTCATCCCGTCGCTGTCGACCTGGCTGCCGCGCATCAGCGGCTTCTGAAGCGGGAACCGCGCAAGAGAAAGCCCGGCGCGCTCGTCGCACCCCGGCGCGCTCGTCGCACGCCGGGCTTTTCGTTGCGGTTGCGGCCGTCAGGCGGCGATGCCGTGGGCGGGGCCCGCCTCGTCGGCCGCGTAGCGCCTGCCGAAGCGGTTGGCGAGGAAGTCGGCGAACGCGATCTCCTCCTGCTTCACGAAGCCCTTCTGCGGCAGCCTGCCGGTCGCCAGCAGGTCGAGCACGGCGCAGATGCCGGCGGCGGTGGTGATCTGGATGGCGCTGCGCGGCCGGCCGGCGACGAGGCCGCTGTAGATCTTGTGGGCGTAGGTCTCCTGCATCAGCCGTCCGCCCTTGATGCCGCTGACGGTGACGAAGACGATGACCACGTCCTGGGCGGTCGCCGGCAGCGCCTGCTCCAGAATGTCCTTCAGCGTGTCGCGCCGGTTGCGCAGGTTGAGGTCGTTCAACAGCGTCTTCATGATCGCCGCGTGGCCGGGATAGCGGATGGTGCGGTAGTTGAGGGTGCGTACCCTGCCGGCCAGCGTCTCGCACAGCGTGCCGAGGCCGCCCGAAGTGTTGAACGCCTCGTAGGTGACGCCGTCGAGCGAGAATTCCTCGCGCTCCTCCATCGCCGGAACCTGCGTCAGGCGGCCGTCCACGATGGCCTCGCACGGCTCGATATACTCGTTGATGATGCCATCCGTGCTCCAGGTCAGATTGTAGTTGAGCGCGTTCGACGGGTATTGCGGCAGCGCGCCGACGCGCAGGCGCACCGTGTCGAGGCGCTCGAAGCGGCTGGCGAGTTCGTGGGCGACGATGGAGATGAAGCCCGGCGCAAGGCCGCATTGCGGGATGAAGGCCGTGGCCGCATCCTGCGCCAGCTCCTTGACGCGCTTCGTGGAAGCCACGTCCTCGGTGAGGTCGAGATAGTGGACGCCGGCATCGGCCGCGGCCTCGGCGATCGTCGTCGTCAGCTGGAAGGGGGCCGCGCTCAGCACGGCGAACCTGCCCTTGAGCAGCGCGCGCAGCGCCCCGCCGTCGGCGATGTCCACGGCGGCGGTCTCGATGGCGGGATGCTTCTCCGCCGCGTCGAGCTGGGCGGTGTCGCGGTCGGCCAGGACGACGCGGTAGTCGCCCGACTCGGCCAGCATCAGGGCGACGGTCGAGCCGATCTTTCCGGCGCCGGCAATGACGATCTCTTTCATGGGGTTCCCCTTCGTTCGTGACTCTCTTCAAAGAAGGCCATGGAAGCCTATGCGTTTCAAACCGTGGAACTTATGATATTCATGATCTGAACGTACAAATTGACGAAGGATTTCGTCGGAATGAGAAATACGGACAGGGACGAGCTGCTTCTGTCGCTGCTGGCGGAGAATGCGCGGGCGCCGGTCTCGGAGCTGGCGCGGCGGCTCGGCCTGTCGCGCACCACGGTGCAGGCGCGCATCGAGCGGCTGGAGCGCGGCGGCGTGATCGCGGGCTATACGGTGCGCATGAGCACCGCGACCGAGCGGGCGCTGGTGCGCGCCTATGTGATGATCACGGTGAAGCCGAAGCATGCGGCGCCCACCATCGCCGAGCTGAAGGAGATCCGCGAGGTGCGCACGCTGCATTCGATCAGCGGCGAGGTCGACCTGATGGCCGTGGTCGCGGCCGGCTCGGTCGCGGCGCTCGACGCCGTGGTCGACCGCATCGGCGCGCTCGAAGGGGTGGAGCGGACGCAGACCTCGGTGATCATGGCGACCAAGTTCGACCGGTAGGGTCTTTCACGTCTGCGCTGAGCCGCCCCTCACCCTTACCCTCTCCCCGCAAGCGGGGAGAGGGGGAACGGAAACGTTGCGGTCAATCGCCCTTCTCCCCGTTCACGGGGAGAAGGTGCCGGCAGGCGGATGAGGGGCCGTTTCCGCGAAGCCTTGACGATCCGGCGGTTTCCCCCGCGCCATTGCGCCGGCCATGCGCTCGGTGGCACAGTCCGTGAAACCGGAGATTCCGCCATGCCCGCCAAGACGAAGACGTCCTTCTCGCGCCCGAAGCCGTGGACCGAGGTCGCGCCGCATCTGGTCGACGTGGCGACCGGCAGGAGGCCGGCCGACCTCGTTGTGCGCAACGGGCGCTGGGTCAACGTCCATTCGGGCGAGGTGATTCCCGCGACCGACATCGCCATCGCGGCGGGGCGCTTCGCCTATTGCGGGCCGGACGCCTCGCACGCCATCGGCGAGGGCACGCGGGTGGTCGACGCCGGCGGGCGCTATCTCGTCCCCGGCCTGTGCGACGGCCACATGCATGTCGAGAGCGGCATGGTGACGGTGACGGAGTTCTGCCGCGCCGTCATCCCGCACGGCACGACCTCGATGTTCATCGACCCGCACGAGATCGCCAACGTGCTCGGCCTCGACGGGGTGCGGCTGATGCACGACGAGGCGCTGGCCATGCCGGTCAACGTGCATGTGCAGATGCCGTCCTGCGTGCCGTCGGCGCCGGGGCTGGAGAATGCCGGCGCGCAGCTGACGGCCGAGGACGTGGCCGAGGCGATGACGTGGGAGAACATCATCGGCCTCGGCGAGGTGATGAACTTTCCCGGCGTCGCGGGCAACGACCCGCTGATGGTGACCGAGATCGCCGCGACCGCGAAGGCGGGCAAGACGGTCGGCGGCCACTATGCCTCGCGCGATCTCGGCCTGCCGTTCCACGGCTACGTCGCGGGCGGGCCGGAGGACGACCACGAGGGCACGGCCATGGAGGACGCCGTCGCGCGGGTGCGGCAGGGCATGAAGGCGATGCTCAGGCTCGGCTCCGCCTGGTACGACGTGGCGAGCCAGATCCGGGCGGTGACGGAAAAGGGGCTCGACCCGCGCAACTTCATCCTGTGCACCGACGACAGCCATTCCGGCACGCTGGTCGAGGACGGCCACATGGACCGCGTGGTGCGCCACGCCATCGCGCAGGGGCTGAAGCCGGTGACGGCGATCCAGATGGCGACGCTCAACACCGCGCAGCATTTCCGCCTCGAACGCGAGATCGGCTCGATCACGCCGGGGCGGCTCGCCGACTTCCTCATCGTCTCCGATCTCGCCACGCTCGCCATCGACGAGGTCTTCGCGCGCGGCGTTCGGCTGGCGAAGGGCGGCAGGCTGGAGGTGGAGATTCCCCCTTACGACTATCCGGCGCGCGCCCGGAACACGGTCAGGCTCGGCAGGAAGCTCAAGGCGGCCGATTTCGACATCGCCGCGCCCGAGGGCGCCAACGAGGTCAGGGTGCGCGTCATCGGCGTGATCGAGAACCAGGCGCCGACGCGGGCGCTGGAGGCCGACCTCGGCGTGGCCGACGGTCTGGTGGCGATGGACCGCGAGAACGACGTGTGCCAGATCGCGCTGGTCGAGCGCCATCGCGGCACGGGCGGCGTCACCAACGGCTTCGTCTCGGGCTTCGGCTACATGAAGGACTGCGCGCTCGCCTCGACCGTGGCGCACGATTCCCACCACATGATCGTCGTCGGCACCAGCAAGAGCGACATGGCGCTGGCCGCCAACCGGCTGGGCCAGGTCGGCGGCGGCGTGGTGCTGTTCTCGCAAGGGCGCGAGATCGCGCTGGTCGAGATGCCGATCGCCGGGCTGATGTCAGACGAGCGGGCCGAGGTGGTGGCGCAGAAGGCGGCGAAGCTGACGGCGGCGATGCGCGACATGGGCTGCACGCTCAACAACGCCTACATGCAGCATTCGCTGCTGGCGCTGGTGGTGATCCCCGAGCTTCGCATCTCCGACATCGGCTTGGTCGACGTGACGCGGTTCGAGAAGGTCGACCTCTTCCTGTAGCCGGACAACCGCCTTACCGGCCGCCGCCGACGGCGATGTTGATGACCTCGAGCGGCGTGGTGATGACGATCTCCGCCGCCGAGCCCAGCGTCTGGCCGACGCCCTGGGCCAGGCTCTCGATGCGCCGCGAGATCTGGTCGCCGCTGCCCGACAGCGTGTCGTCCTCGTTCAGCCTGCTGCCGAGAAGCTGCACCAGAAGCGGGTTCTCGGCGAACTTGGCATGGTTGAGCGGATCGCCGGACGAGACCGCGGAGATGTCGACCACGGTGATGCCGAGCTCGGCCAGGTCCGCGTCGTTGCCGTAGTCGCCGACGCGCGGCCGGTTGCCGGCGATGATCGAGGAGGCGAGCAGCGCCCGGTCGTCGCGCGACACGATGACGAAGAACGGCCGGTCGGGCTTGCCGATGCGGCGAAGCTGGCTCTTGAACACGTCGACGTCGATGTCCGGCGAGGCGAGGATGACGTCGCCGAGCCTGTCGCTGACGTCGCGGTCGCTGGCGAGCGCGAACTGGCGCAGCGCCTCCATCGTCAGCCAGTTGCCCATCGAGTGGGCGACGATGTCGATGCGGCGGGCGCCGGCGGCGTGCAGCAGGCGCAGGGTCTTTTCCAGCCCGTCGCGGGCGACGGTGGCGGAGTTGTTGTCGTAGATGTAGTCGACCGTGCGGCCGGTCGAGGCCCAGGAGAACAGCACCGGCGTGCCGCGATAGCCGGAATCGTGGACGATCTGCGCCGCGCGGTAGACGGAATTGTCGAAGGGCGTGCGGTAGCCGTGGACGAAGATGAGGGCGCGGCCGTCGGTCCGCTTCAGGCTCTCGCGCAGCCCGTTGGCGAACCCTTCCTCCCTGGGGTAGAGCGCCACCTCGCCGGCCGCGAAGTGGCGGGCGGGGTCGCGGCGCGCATCGCTGCGCGGCTGCTCGACCACGCCGGGCTGGTGGACCTTCGGGACGGTGACGTCGACGCGGGCGAAGTTCAGATCGACGCTGCGCTCGCCGCTGAACACCTCCTTGCGGTCCTCGGCGGCCGCACGCGTGGTGGCGACGTAGATGCGGTGGGTGGCGAGCAGCTCCTGCGGCTCGGCGGCAACGGCGTCGAGCAGCCTGTGCGACGGGCCGCCGGCGCAGCCCGACAGGGCGATGGCGGCTCCCAGCATGACGGATGTCGCGACGCAGCGTGCCCGGCTCAACGAAAAACTCCTCTGCCGACGATCGCCCCTTCTATCCGCTATCGCGGCAGGCGGGCGATGGCAAGCCGTCAGCGCCGCCAGAAGAGCGGCGAGAAGACGACGAGGACGGCGAGGATTTCCAGCCGGCCGAGCAGCATGCCGACCGAAAGCAGCCACTTGGCCGTGTCCGGCACGGCGGAGAAGTTGCCGGCCGGGCCGATCACCCCGCCGAGGCCGGGGCCGACATTGGTGAGGCAGGTGAGCGCGCCCGACAGCGCTGTGAGGATGTCGAGCCCGGTCGCGGTCAGGAGCAGCGTCAGGATCAGCCAGATGACCACGAAGGCCGAGATGAACAGCACCACGGCGCGCTGCATGGCATCGTCCACCGGGCGGTCGCCGTAATGCACGGTCACGGCCGCGTGGGGATAGACGAAGCGCTTGAGGCCGTTGGCGAGCAGCTTGAACAGGATGAGGAAGCGGTAGGCCTTGACGCCGCCGGAGGTGGAGCCGGAACAGCCGCCGAGCACGGTCGCCACCAGCGCGCAGCCGGCCACGAACGGCCCCCACTGCGTGTAGTCGCCGGTCGCGAAGCCCGTCGTGGTGATGAGCGAGACGAAGTTGAACGCCGAATAGGTCAGCGCCGAGGCGAAGGGTATGTCGCCCGTCAGCCGGAGATAGAGCGCGACCGCGACGACGAAGGCCGCGACGTAGCCGGCGAAGACGCGGATCTGCGGGTCGCGCAGGGCGTCGAGCCGCCCCGAGATCGCCAGCAGCATGACGATCGAGAACGGCAGCGCGCCGATGAACATGAAGACGATCGCGATCCACAGGATGGCGAAATTGTCGCCATAGACGCCCATCGAGGCGTCGTGGGTGGAAAAGCCGGCGGTGGAGATGGTGGTGAGCGCGTGGTTCAGCGCGTCGAAGCCGCCCATGCCGGCCGCGGCGTAGAGCACCGCGCACAGGATGGTCGTGGCGCAATAGATGCCGATCAGCGTGGTGATGTGGGTCGAAAGCCGCTCGAAGGGCCGGTCGGTGATGTCAGAGGATTCGATGCGGAAATAGGAGATGCCGCCGACATTGAGGAACGGCAGCACGAACAGGCTGAGCGCGATGACGCCGAGGCCGCCCATCCATTGCAGGATCGACCGCCACAGAAGGATGCCGGGCGGCAGGTGGTCGAGGCCGTTGATGATCGTGGCACCGGTGGTGGTGATGCCGGAGACGGCCTCGAAAATGGCCTCTGCCAGCGTCAGGTCGAGGGAGGCGGCGGCATAGAACGGCACCGCGCCGATGATGCTGGTGGTCAGCCACAGGAGGTTGACGACGAGGAAGCCGAAGCGCGAGGAGATCGTCGGCGGGCGGCCTTGCGTCGCCAACACGCAGCCGAGCGCCAGACCCCCGGTGAAGAAGGCCGAGAAGGCGAAGACCTTCCAGTCCTCGTTGCCGTAATAGAGGTCGACGGCCGCCGGCGCGAGCATGGCGAAGGAGAGATAGATCGCGAAGACCGACGCGATGTGAACCGCGGCGCGGACGGCCGAATACTGCACGGAAGGAATCCCTCACGCTCTTGGCGCGACAGTGGCTTCATCCGCTGGTTTGTGCAATAGCGGCAGGAAAAGACGCAGCGGAGACGACGAGATGGCGACTTTTCCCCGCGAGGTGGCGCGCGCGGCAGAGGCGATGCGGCCGCTCTTCGCCGAGACGCCGCTGCAGGAGAACGACTACCTGTCGCGCAAGACCGGCGCGCGCATCTTCCTCAAGCGCGAGGACCTGTCGCCCGTCCGCTCCTACAAGATCCGCGGCGCGTTCAACTTCTTCCGCAAGGCGCTCGCCTCGGGCGCCAAGGGGAACGGAGTCGCCGAGGTGTTCGTCTGCGCCTCGGCCGGCAACCATGCGCAGGGCTTCGCCTATGTCTGCCGCCATCTCGGCCGCAAGGGCGTGGTGTTCATGCCGGTGACGACGCCGCAGCAGAAGATCGACAAGACCCGGATGTTCGGGGCCGAGGCGGTCGAAATCCGCCTCGTCGGCGACTTCTTCGACGACTGCTACCGCGCCGCGCTCGACTTCGCGGCGGCGAGCGGCGGGCTGATGGTGCCGCCCTTCGACCACAAGGACATCATTGAGGGGCAGGCGACCATCGCGCACGAGATCGTAGAGCAGCTGCCCGAGGGCGTGTCGCCGGAGCTGACGATCCTGCCGGTGGGCGGCGGCGGGCTTTCGGCCGGCGTGACGCGCTATCTCGCCGAGACCGGGGCGACGACGCGCTTCGCCTTCGCCGAGCCGTCGGGCGCGCCGAGCCTCAGGCGCAGCCTCGAGGCCGGCAAGCGGGTGAAGCTCGACAAGGTCGACAATTTCGTCGACGGGGCGGCCGTGGCCGAGATCGGCAGGGAGAACTTCCGGCTGCTCAAGCATTTCGACGCGGCGCAGGTGCGGCTGGTGCCGGAGAACCGGCTGTGCGCCACCATGATCGAAATTCTCAACGTCGAGGGCATCGTGCTGGAGCCGGCCGGCGCGCTCGCCATCGACGC
This sequence comes from Hyphomicrobiales bacterium, assembly GCA_022838525.1. Lineage (GTDB taxonomy): Bacteria > Pseudomonadota > Alphaproteobacteria > Rhizobiales > Rhizobiaceae > Aerobium. The sequence continues at coordinate 20,672 of JALHFU010000007.1, forward strand.
GCTCAAGGATTTTCCGCGCAAGGAGCTCAGGGGCAAGGTCGTGGTGCTCATCGTCTCGGGCGGCAATTTCGACTTCGAGCGCCTGCCCGACGTCAAGGAGCGGGCGCTGCGCTTCGAGGGGCTGAAGAAATACTTCGTCTTCCGCTTCCCGCAGCGGCCGGGCGCGCTGCGCGACTTCCTCACCCTGCTCGGGCCCGACGACGACATCGTCCGGTTCGAATATCTCAAGAAGTCGGCGCGCAATTTCGGCTCGGTGCTGATCGGCATCGAGACCAGGGATGCGAAAAGCTTCGACATCCTGCACAAGCGGTTCGCGGAGGCCGGCTGGGCTTATCAGGACATCACCGACAACGAGACGCTGGCCGGCTTCATCATATGAGCGCGGCCATGCTATGAAGACGCCATGAGCGGCGGCACGGTCTATATCGTCCTGTTTCGCGGCGTCGGCGGCAAGACGCAGCTTCCCGTCGCGCCGCTGCGCGAGAAGCTGGCGCTGGCCGGCTTCGAGAACGTCGCCACCTACATCAACAGCGGCAATGCGGTGGTGCGGAGCGCGCTGCCGCGGCGCGAGGTGGTGGAGAAGGTGGCGGAGATCTGCGCCCGCGAATTCGCCTTCGACAAGGCGATCTATGCGGTCGCGCGGGCCGAATGGACGGCGCTGATCGCCAACAATCCGTTTCCGGACGCCGTCGACGTGCCGAAGTTCCTGCATGCCGCGATCCTCGACGGCGATCCCCCCGAGGAAAGGCTCGCCGCGCTGCGGGACCTGGCGGGAGAGGGCGACCGGCTCGCGGTGGTGAACCGGGTGGCCTACCTCCACACGCCCGGCGGGCTGAGCCAGTCGAAGCTGGGCGAGAAATTCGACAAGGGCATCGGCGTGCCCAACACGGCGCGCAACTGGAACACGGTGCTGAAGCTCGCCGAGCTCGCTGCGGCGGCCGACGCCTGACGCGGGGGCGCGGGTGGTCGATGGTGGGCGCTGCCGCTCATCCGCTGCCGGGACCTTCTTCCCGTTCACGGCAGGGGTCGCTTGTGACAGAGACGCCGCCACCGCCGTCATCCCGGCCGACCGAGCGAAGCGAGGGAGAGCCGGGACCCATTGAGCGGCACGGCCGGGTTCAAGGTTCGCGATGCGATCCTGAGGTGCGCCAGCGCGAGGACCGGGCCGTGCTCGACGATGGTGCGGCCAATGGGTCCCGGCTCTGCGGTCGCTTCGCGCCCTTGGCCGGGATGACGGCGGTGGCGGCGTCCTGCCATCGGCGATTGCCCGCTGTGAACGGGGAGAGGTGGCGGCAGGCGGGTGAGGGGCGGCGTCGGCGGTCGGGTTTGATCTGCGTTCTACGAAGCAAGTTTCTGCTGCGACGCACAAATTCCGGTTGCTTTTGTCGCGGGACTGCCCCATATGCGGGCGAGAGGCGCATGGGCCGGCTTGTCCGGCTTTCCCCGAAGGGACTGGTTGCGTCCGTTTCCCCTTCCGATCCTCCATAGTCGGCAAGCGGCGAAAGACCCGCCGCATGAGGCGCGCGGGCGCGACAGCGCAGCCGAGCGGAACAGGCGTTCCGCCGCCTTGTCGTCACCATGAGATTGAATGCGGCGGGTTGCGCCCCGCCGCGAGAACGATGCGGACGCGCGCAGGAAAGCGCCGGACCCGCAGGAAAGAAACGATTTTGAACACTGAAAATACCATGCCGGCCACCGAAGCCCCGACCGGATTCGCCGCGCTCGGGATTGCCGGCGCGCTGCTCAAGGCCACGCACAATGCCGGCTTCACCACGCCGAAGCCGATCCAGGTGCAGGCGATCCCGCCGCAGCTTCAGGGTCGCGACATCCTCGGCATCGCCCAGACCGGCTCTGGCAAGACGGCGGCGTTCAGCCTGCCGATCCTCGCCGCCATCGCCGGCCTCGGCTCCAAGCGGCTGCCGCGCACGGCGCGGGCGCTGATCCTCGCGCCGACGCGCGAGCTCGCCGTCCAGATCGAGGAGACCATCCGCACGCTGGCCAAGGGCCTGCACATCTCGACCGCGCTCGTGCTGGGCGGCGTGTCGCGCGGCTCGCAGGTCAGGCGCATGGCGCAAGGCGTCGACATCCTGATCGCCACGCCCGGCCGCCTCACCGACCTCGTCCGCGAGGGCGAGGTGAAGCTCAACGAGACGCGCTGGCTCGTCCTCGACGAGGCCGACCGCATGCTCGACATGGGCTTCATCAACGACGTGCGCCGCATCGCCCGCGCCACCCACGCCGAGCGCCGCACGGCGCTGTTCTCGGCGACGATGCCGTTCGAGATCGAGCAGCTTGCCGCCAGCCTGCTGAAGGAGCCGGTGCGCGTCGAGGTCGCGCCGCAGGGCACCACCGCCGGCGAGATCAGGCAGAGCCTCGTCATGGCGCGGACCAGGCAGAAGCGGAAGATCCTGTCCGACATGCTCGCCGACGACGCGATGAAGTCGGTGCTGATCTTCGCCCGCACCAAGCATGGTGCCGACCGCGTGACCAAGGACCTCGAGCGCGACGGCTTCGAGGCGGCGGTGATCCACGGCAACAAGTCGCAGAACGCGCGCCAGAAGGCGCTGAACGGTTTTCGCGATGGCTCGGTGCGCATCCTGGTGGCCACCGACATCGCCGCGCGCGGCATCGACGTGCCCGGCATCAGCCATGTCGTCAATTTCGACCTGCCGGACGAGGCGGAAAGCTACGTCCACCGCATCGGCCGCACCGGCCGCAACGGCGCCGACGGCGTCGCGATCACGCTGTGCGATCCGTCCGAATCCTCGAAGCTGCGCCAGGTCGAGCGCATCATCCGCATGAAGCTGCCGGTGGCGGCGAGCTTCCTCGACCAGCCGGACCCGGCGCCGGTCAGGCAGGCGCCGCGCGAGGCGGCCAACGACGCGGGCAGGGACGGGGGCCGGCCGCGCCATTCGGCCGGCAACAACCCGAGGAACGGCAAGCCGCAGCGCAGCGGCAAGGCCGCCGAGCAGGCGAAGCCGTTCTCCGGCAAGCCCTCGGGCGGGCGCCATTTCGCGGACAAGCAGGACGGCGCCAAGCCGGCCGGCGCGAAGCAGGGCCAGAAGCGGCCGTTCCGCGGCAGGCGCCGGCCGCAGCGGGGCCGCGTCGCGGCCTGACGCCATCTGTCTAAAGGACAGCAGGGCTGGCCCAATTGCCCGGGCCGGCCCGATGGTCTAATCCGGTCCTGTCGGCCTCGGCCGTCCACAGAAGAACGACAAGGGACAGGAAACGCCCCATGGCCGGACTGGCGGCGCTCGCGATCGCCTACATGCTGTCGCAGTTCTACCGCGCGTTCCTCGCGGTGCTCACCCCGTCGCTCATCGCCGACCTCGGCGCGACCAAGACCGACCTCTCCATCGCCTCGGGCGCGTGGTTCATCGCCTTCGCGCTGTCGCAGTTCCTCGTCGGCGTCTGGCTCGACCGCCACGGGCCGAAGCGCACCGCGGCGCTTCTGCTGGGCATCTGCGGCGGCGGCGGGGCGTTCCTCTTCGCCATCGCGAGCGCGCCGTGGATGGTGACGGCCGCCATGGTGCTGATCGGCATCGGCTGCTCGCCGGTGCTGATGGCGTCGATGTTCATCTTCGCGCATACATGGTCGCCGGCGCGGCTGGCGGTGCTCACCTCGTGGATGATGGGGCTGGGCTCGCTCGGCAACATCGTCGGCGCGTCCCCGCTCGCCGCTGCGGCCGAGGCCTATGGCTGGCGGCCGGTGATGATGGGGCTGGGGCTGGTCACGGTCGCGGTCGCCGCGTCGATCCTCGCCGTCGTGCGCGATCCCGAGCAGGCGAAGCACACGGGCGGCAGCACCGGCTTTTCCGGCTATCTCGAGCTGATGCGCGTCCGGGCGCTGTGGCCGATCCTGCCGCTGGTGGCGGTGAACTACGTGCCGGCCGGCGGCATCCGCGGCCTGTGGGCCGGGCCCTATCTCGCCGACGTCTACGGCCTCGACGCGCTCGCCATCGGGCAGGCGACGCTGTTCATGGCGCTCGCCATGTCGGCCGGCAACTTCATCTGGGGGCCGCTCGACACGCTGTTCCGCACGCGCAAATGGGTGAGCCTCGCCGGCAACTCGCTGGTGCTGGCCGCGCTCGTCTTCCTCGCCGTCAACCCGGTCGCCGGCGTCGGCACCACGACGATGATGATGGTGGTGATCGGCGTCAGCGGGGCGAGCTTCGGGCTGATGATGGCGCATGGCCGCGCCTTCCTGCCGCCGCATCTGACCGGGCGGGGCATCACGCTCCTCAACTTCTTCTCCATCGGCACGGTCGGGCTGATGCAGTTCGGCTCGGGCGCGGTGGTGGCCTCCGCCACGGTTCCGGGCGAGCCGGCGGTGGCCTATTCGGCGCTGTTCTCATTCTACGCCGTCACGCTGGGGCTCGCGCTCTTCATCTATCTGTGGGCGCGCGACGCCAAGCCCCATCACAGACCATGACATCGGCAAATGAGAAAATCCGGCCTTGAAAGCGGGGCCGGCGGTTTCTAGTTTCGCGCAACCCGACAGGACGAAGGAATATCGACATGGCCGCTTCGGTGCTCGACGTCATCGGCAACACGCCGCTGATCCGCCTCAGGCGCGCGTCGGAGGAGACCGGCTGCGAGATCCTCGGCAAGGCCGAGTTCATGAATCCCGGCCAGTCGGTGAAGGACCGGGCGGGCCTGTTCATCATCCGCGACGCCGAGAAGAAGGGACTGCTTCGCCCCGGCGGCGTGATCGTCGAGGGCACGGCCGGCAACACCGGCATCGGGCTGACCGTGGTCGCCAAGGCGCTCGGCTACCGCACCGTGATCGTCATCCCCGAGACGCAGAGCCAGGAGAAGAAGGACGCGCTCCGGCTGCTCGGCGCCGAGCTGATCGAGGTGCCGGCGGTTCCCTACAAGAACCCGAACAACTACGTGAAGGTGTCGGGCCGGCTGGCCGAGCAGCTGGCGAGGAGCGAGCCTTCGGGCGCGATCTGGGCCAACCAGTTCGACAACGTCGCCAACCGCGACGGCCACATCGAGACGACGGCGCAGGAGATATGGCGGCAGACGGACGGCAAGGTGGACGGCTTCGTCTCCGCCGTCGGCACCGGCGGCACGCTGGCCGGCGTCGCCGCGGGCCTGCGCGAGAAGAGCAACGCCGTCAAGATCGCCATCGCCGACCCGCTCGGGGCCGCGCTCCACAGCTACTACACCACCGGCGAGCTCAAGGCCGAGGGCGAATCGATCACCGAGGGCATCGGCCAGGGCCGCATCACCGCCAATCTCGAGGGCTTCACCCCGGACCTCTCCTGGCAGGTGCCGGATGCGGAGGCGCTGCCGATCATCTTCGATCTGGTGCAGGAGGAGGGGCTGTGCGTCGGCGGCTCGACCGGCATCAACATCGCCGGCGCCATCCGGCTGGCGCGCGAGCTCGGCCCCGGCCACACCATCGTCACCGTCCTCGCCGACTACGGCACCCGCTACCAGTCCAAGCTGTTCAATCCCGCATTCCTGCGCGGCAAGGACCTGCCGGTCCCCGGATGGATGGAGGCGCAGGCGGAGATTTCCGTGCCGTTCGAGGAGGTCGCGTAATGGCGGTCGCGACCGAGGCGCTCTTCCGCGACAACGCCTATCTGAAGACCGCGGAAGCGAAGGTCGTCGCCGTGGACGGGCGCGGCATTCTCCTCGACCGCACCGTCTTCTACGCGACGTCGGGCGGCCAGCCGGGCGATACGGGCTTTCTTGTCCGCGCCGACGGCTCGCGCATCGCCATTTCGGGCACGGTGACGGGCGAGACCAAGGACGAGATCGTCCATCAGCCGGCGGAAGGGAACGCCGTGCCGGAAATCGGCGAGACCGTGACGGCGGAGATCGACTGGGAGCGGCGGCTGAAGCTGATGCGCATGCATGCGGCCTGCCATCTGCTGACCGTGGTCTGCCCCTATCCGATCACCGGCGCGTCGGTCGGCGAGGAGGAATCCCGCGTCGATTTCGACATCCCGGATGCCGGCGTGACGCGTGAGGGCGTCAGCGGGAAGCTGATGGAGCTGGTGCGCGCCGACCACCCGATCTTCGCCAAGTGGATCACCGACGAGGAGCTTGCCGCCAACCCGTCGCTGGTGAAGTCGAAGAACGTGCGCCCGCCGGTCGGGTCGGGCCGCATCCGCCTCGTCTGCATCGGCGACGACGGCGCGGTCGACACCCAGCCCTGCGGCGGCACCCATGTTGCCTCGACCGCCGACATCGGCGAGATCCATATCGGCAAGATCGAGAAGAAGGGCCGCGAGAACCGCCGCTTCCGCATCCGCTTCGGTCCGCTGCCCGCGAGTTAGGAGACGTCCATGAGCCAGACCAGCCCCTTCGTGGTTTCCGCCGACTGGCTCATGGAGCGGCTCGGCAAGCCCGGCCTGTCGATCATCGACGGCTCCTGGTATCTGCCGACGCAACACCGCGACGCGCGCGCCGAGTACCAGGCGGCACACATCCCGGGCGCCGTGTTCTTCGACCAGGACGCGGTGGTGTCGCCGGATTCGCCCTTGCCGCATACCCTGCCGTCGCCCGGCCTGTTCGCGCAGTTCGCGAGCTCGATGGGCGTCGACGAGAAGGACACCATCGTCGTCTACGACGGCCCGGGCTTCTTCTCCGCGCCGCGCGTGTGGTGGATGTTCCGGCTGATGGGCGCGAAGGACGTCTACGTGCTCGACGGCGGCTTCGACCGCTGGAAGGCCGAAGGCCGCCCGGTGACGGCGGAGACGACGAAGATCGCCTCTTGCTTCTTCGAGGTCGACTGCGATCCGTCGCGCGTCGTCTCCTTCGAGGAGATGCGACGGATCGTGGACGGCAAGACCGCCCAGATCGCCGATGCGCGGCCGGCCGGGCGCTTCGCCGGGACCGATCCCGAGCCGCGCCCGGGCGTGCGCGGCGGCCACATGCTGGGCGCGAGGAACGTGCCGGCGACGTCGCTCTCGCGCGACGGCAGCCTGCTTCCGGTGCCGGAATTGCGCGCCGCGCTCGAGGCCGCCGGCCTCGACCTCACGAAGCCGGTCGTCACCTCCTGCGGTTCCGGCGTCACCGCGGCGGTCGTGTCGCTGGCGCTGGAATCGGTCGGCCATCCGCAGCACCGGCTCTACGACGGGTCGTGGAGCGAATGGGGCGGGCGCAGCGATACGCCCGTCGTGACCGGCGATGACTGAGCTCGCGCTCGACGCGGACGGCCTGCTCGACGCGCGCGTCACCCATCTGGAGATGCTGGGGCCGCCCTCGGTGCGGGTGCCGATGCCGCTCGGGCCGAACCTCGCGGTGCTGCGCGCGCGGGCGATGCCGCTCGCCTTCTACCGCTACCTCTACGAGCAGGTCGGCAAGGCCAGCCACTGGGCCAAGCACCGCGCGCTCGACGACGAGGCGCTTGCGGCCATCGTCCATGCCGAGGCGACGGAAATCCGGGTTCTCTACGTCGACGGCTCGCCCGCCGGCTTCTTCGAGCTCGACCTGCGCCTGCCGGGCGAGGCGGAAATCCGCTATTTCGGCCTGACGCCGGATTTCCAGGGCAGGGGGCTGGCGCGGTTCTTCCTGTCGGAAGCGGTGTTCGCGGCCTTCGCGCATGCGCCGGAGCGGGTGGTGATCCAGACCTGCACGCTCGACAGCCCGCGCGCGCTGCAGCTCTACCAGCGCATGGGCTTCGCGCCCTATGCGTGGTCGCAGGAGAAGGTCGCGCCGTGGCTCTAGGAATGGGCCGTTAAGGTTTCTGAACCGCAGATAACAGGCCGTTCAGGATCGCTTCAGCCGGCCGGTGCGAAAGTCGCGGCCATCAGAGCGTTCAGAGGCCCCGAAGGAGACGACCATGATCCGCCGCATTCTCATCGCCACCACCGTTGCCGCCATCGTCCTGCCCGGCGTCGCCGCGGCGCAGCAGCGCGACACCCCGCGCGACACGCGGCGCGAGATGACGCGCGAGGCGCCGCGCGAGATGCCGTCGGCGGACCGCATCCTGCGCCAGCTCGAGGCCGCGCCCAAGGTTCGCGTCGCCCCGCAGCGCCGCGTCACCGTGCAGGAGTTCAAGCGCCGGCCCGACCTGCGCCGCGCCGCGCCCTCCATCGAGATCCAGTCGATCAACTTCGAGTTCGGCTCGGCCGAAATCCCCTATTCGCAGTACCGCAAGGTCGAGCAGATCGCCGACGCGCTCAAGCGTCTGATGTCGCGCCGCCCCGGCACGCGCATCCTGATCGAGGGCCACACCGACGCGGTGGGCTCGAATGCCTCGAACCTCGCGCTTTCCGAGCGCCGCGCCGCCTCGCTGAAGCGCGTGCTGGTGCGCGAGTTCGGCATCCCGTCGCGGGCGCTGGAGACCGTCGGCTACGGCGAGGAGTATCTGCTGGTGCCGACGCAGTACGAGAACTGGGAGAACCGCCGCGTCACGCTGCGCCGCGTCGACGAATTCCTGCGTTGACGGGGCGTTGACCGAGCGTTGATCCGGCGCCGATCTGGCCCAAAGTGAGACAGCGATTACCACTTCCCACTTTCCCGGATCGTGCTATGCCAAACGACAGACATTCGCGCGGACTTATGCCCCCCTCCGTTCGCGCGGTCTCCCGACCCGCCGGTTGCCCCCCAACTGGCGGGTCGCGGCGTCATGGCCCTGCCTGAACGCCCGCCTGCCCCCTTGTCCGAACCGCTGTAAGCCTTTCCGGCGCGCCTTCAGGCCATGTCCGGCTTGAGGCCGACATGGGTGTTGTCGACCACCTCGCGCAGCGCGAAGGACGAGTTGATCTTGATGACGTGCGGCATGGCCGTCAGCCATTCCTTGTGGATGCGCTCGTAGTCGTTGAGGTCGCGCGCGGCGATGCGCAGGATGTAATCGTACTCGCCCGACATCAGATGGCACGACAGCACGTTGGGGCAGCGTTTCACCGCGGCCTCGAAATCGGCCAGCGTCTTGCCGAACTGCCCCGACAGCGAGATGTGGACGATGGCCGTCATGCCGTGGCCGAGTGCGGCGTTCGACAGGCGCGCATGGTAGCCGCGCACCACGCCTTCCTTCTCCAGATTGTCCAGGCGGCGGGAGCAGGCGGATTGCGACAGGCCGACCTTCTCGGCGAGGGCGGCGTTGGAGATGCGCCCGTCCTTCTGGAGAGCCTCCAGAATGGCGATATCGATCCTGTCCAGCGACATATGCCGAATTTCCTCCTGCCAAAGCGGAATTTTGCGCAAGGATACACGAATAGTACCTGTGCGAACACTCCCATTCGCAAGCACGTTCGGCGCATCCTGTGTCACCGTATACCGTTTCCGGCGACGAAAGCGCAGCAGGAGGAGATCGGATGCGAGTCGGCTGTACCAGAGAGATCAAGAACCACGAATATCGCGTCGGGCTGACGCCCGGCTCGGTGCGCGAATACGTCGCCCACGGCCACGAGGTCGTGGTGGAGACCGGCGCGGGGGCCGGCATCGGCGCCGACGACGCGGCCTATCGCGCGGCGGGCGCGCGCATCGCCGCCGACGCGGCCGAGGTGTTTTCCACCTGCGACATGATCGTCAAGGTCAAGGAGCCGCAGCCGCAGGAGTGGGTGCAGTTCCGCGAGGGCCAGATCCTCTACACCTATCTGCATCTGGCGCCCGACCCGGAGCAGACGCGGGGGCTGGTCGAGTCCGGCGTCACCGCCATCGCCTACGAGACGGTGACGGACGAGCGCGGCGGCCTGCCGCTGCTCGCGCCGATGTCGGAGGTGGCGGGCCGGCTGGCGATCCAGGCCGGCGCGACCGCGCTGCAGAAGGCCAATGGCGGCCGCGGCGTGCTGCTCGGCGGCGTGCCGGGGGTGGCGCCCGGACGGGTGGCGGTGCTGGGCGGCGGCGTGGTCGGGCTGAATGCGGCGCGGATGGCGGTCGGCCTCGGCGCGGAGGTGACGATCATCGACCGCTCGCTGCCGCGCCTGCGCCAGCTCGACGACATCTTCGGCGGCCGCGTGCGCACCCGCTACGCGACGGTCGAGGCGGTGGAGGAGGAGTGCCTCGCCGCCGACGTCGTGGTCGGCGCGGTGCTGATCCCCGGCGCCGCCGCGCCCAAGCTCGTCGGGCGCGAGATGCTGGCCGAGATGAAGAAGGGCGCGGTGCTGGTCGACGTCGCGATCGACCAGGGCGGCTGCTTCGAGACCTCGCGGCCGACCACCCATGCCGAGCCGACCTACGAGGTCGACGGCATCGTGCACTACTGCGTCGCCAACATGCCGGGCGCGGTGCCGGTCACCTCGGCGCAGGCGCTCAACAATGCGACGCTGCATTACGGCCTGATGCTCGCCGACAGGGGATTGCGGGCGCTGGCCGACGACCCGCACCTGATGGACGGCCTGAACGTCCATCGCGGCCGCATCACCAACCGCGCCGTGGCCGAGGCGCTGGGCTACGAGGCGGTGGCGCCGGCATCGGCGCTGGCGGCCTGACCTCCGGCCCCGAGGGAGCGGGCGAAAACCGCGCGGGCGAAAATTGCGCGGGCGGCGTTCCTGGCCCGAAACGCCGCCCGCGTCGTGCGCGTTGCCGGGAGCGGCCGTGCCGGCTTCCCGTGCGCGCGGACCGTCAGACGATGTCGGCCAGAACCTCGTCCACGTTCTGCAGGCGGCAGTAGCCGCCGAAGGTCCTGAGCGCCGTGGCGTGGCGCTCCTCGGTGTAGCTGGCGCAGGCGTCGCCGGCGCACACCACGTAGTAGCCGCGGTCGGCGCCGTCGCGCACGGCCATATCCACGCACTGGTCGGTGAGGAAGCCGACGACGATCAGGTTGTCGACGCCGAGATTGCGCAGCACGTAGTCGATGTTGGTCGAGTTGAAGACGCCCGAGGAGGTCTTGGGCAGGACGATGTCGTCCTCCTGCGGGGCGACGAGGTCGATGACCTTGCCGAGATGCGAGCCGCGCGGCACGAGGATGTTGGACAGCTTGTGGTCGAGCGAGCGGTCGCGGCCGTCGCGCGTCAGCGCCTCGATCACCGTGTAGACGATCTCGACGCCCTTTGCCCGCGCGCCGTCGACCAGCCGCTTCATGGCGGGCAGGGCGCGTTCGTGCAGAGCGCGGTCGAACTCGGGATATTTCTCCAGCACCTCGGGCAGCAGCTCGGCGTTCTGGGCATCGACCACCAGCACGGCGGTGCGCGCCGCGACGAGCTTGCGGTCCCTGCCTTCGTAGCGTGCAAGGGTGCTGCCGGATTCTTCGCTCATTCCTGCCTCTCGCATTCATGTCCGCGGCGACGGCGCGGGCGGACGGGGTGGTTCGTGGGGGCACAAAAGAAGACGGAGCCCGGAGGGCTCCGTCCGTCGGCGTAAGGGCCCGCTTACTCGGGGAGCCAGATTTCCTCGACCTTGAACTCGCCGCCGGTGACGCTGATGATCGAGATCGGCTTCGGGGGCACCATGCTTTCGCGGGTGTAGCTGATCTCGCCCGTCACCGCCTTGAAGCCGCGGGTCTCGGCGAGCGCGTCGCGGATCTTGGCCGGCTCGTCGGAGTTGGCGCGCCGGATGGCGTCGGCGAGCAGGTTGAGCGCGTCGTAGCCCAGCGGCGCGAAGGAGTTCTCCGGCTCGATGCCGTACTCGGCCTTGTAGTCCTCGATGAACTTCTGCACCTCGGGGCGGTCGTCGCCGAGATAGGTGTGGGTGGAGAAGTAGACATTGTTGGCGAGCTCGGGGCCGGGAACGGTCGAGACGAGCTGGGTGTCGAAGCCGTCGCCCGAGACGATGGTGAGGTCGAGGCCCTGCTCGCGGATCTGCTTGACCGACAGGCCGGCCTCGGACGGGATCGCCGAGACGAAGACCGCATCGGGCTTGGGGTCGATGGCGGCGAGGCGGGCGATCTGGGCCGAGAAGTCGGTGTCGCCCATCATGAAGATGTCCTCGCCGACGATCTCGCCGCCCTTCTCCTTGAAGCGCTCGACGAAGAACTTGCTCAGCGCCTTGGTGAAGTCCATCGAGTTGTCGGTCCACACCGCGACGCGGCGGGCGCCGAGCTTGTCGTAGGCGTAGTCGGCGATGGCGTAGGACTGGTCGTCGTCGCCGAAGGCGGTCATGAACATGTAGTCGCCGACCCACTGCGGCAGCTCGGGATGGGTGGCGCCGGAGGTGAGGAACGGCACGCCCTTTTCCTGGAACAGCGGCGCGCCGGCCATGACGAAGGTGGTGTCGGACTGGCCGAAGCCGGCGACGACGCCTTCCGACAGCACGCGCTGCGCGGCGATGGCGGTCTCCTGCTGGTCGGTCTTGCCGTCCGGCGCGATCAGCTCGATCTGCTTGCCGAGAAGGCCGCCGGCGGCGTTGATCTGCTTGGCTGCGAGCTGAGCACCCTTGAGCGACGGACCGTCGAGCGACGACATGCCGCCCGTCAGGTTGTAGAGCGCGCCAATCTTGATGACGTCCTGGGCGCTGGCAGTGCCGAGCATGGCCGCCATCACCAGGGCCGATACGGAAAGTAGTGCTTTCATATCTCGCTTCCCCTGTTTATGCCGCCTTCCCAACGCATTGCCGGACAATCCGGAAGGCGTGCGGCATTCATGAAACAAAGGATGCAATGGCTGACGCCGTTCGTCAACAGAACGGTACATTTTTCTTCATCAAATCAAATTTGTCTGATTTGATACAGAAAGGGGAGGAACGGTCATGACAGGATCAGAGTCCGCGGACGTGCTGGAACGCCTGAGAAGGGAATTGCCGTCGCTGAGCCAGCGCGAAGCGCGCGCGGCGCGCCATCTCATCGCCAACTATCCGATGGCGGGGCTGAACACGGTCGCTGAGTTCGCCGAGCAGAGCGGGGTGAGCACGGCGACGGTACTGCGGCTGGTGCGCCGCCTCGGCTTCTCGGTCTATGCCGACTTCCAGGACTCGCTGCGCCGGCATCTGGAGGTGACGCTGCAGTCGCCGCTCCTGCGCTTCAGCCAGTCCGAACGGCGGCCGGCGGGCACGCAGTCGCATTTCCTCGCCCGCTTCACCGCCAATCTCGCCGCCAGCCTCGAGGAGCTGGACCGGGTCGTGCCGGCGAGCGAGTTCGACAAGGTGGTGGCGCTTCTGTCGGAGCCCCGGCGCGACATCCATTTCATCGGCGGGCGCTATTCCTCGAACCTCGCCACCTACATCGCCGACCTGCTTTCGGCCGTGCGCGGCAAGATCCACGTGGTGAGCGGCCAGACGCAGCGCTGGCCGCAGCACCTGCTCGACATCGGCCGCAACAGCGTGCTCGTCGTCTTCGACGTGCGCCGCTACCAGCAGGACGTGATCGAGTTCGCGCAGAAGGCGGCGACCCAGCAGGGCGCGACCGTCGTGCTCTTCACCGACATCTGGCAGTCGCCGGTCTCGCGCGTCGCCCGCCACGTGCTGCCGTTCCCGGTCGAGTCGCCGTCGGTGTTCGACATGCTGACGATGGGCATGGCGCTCGGCGAGGCGCTGGTGGGCGCGACCGCGGCGCGGATCGGCGGCGACGGCAAGACGAGGATCGAGCGCCTCGAGACGCTGCGCGGCGAGCGCGCCGGATCGCGGGAAGAGGCGAAGCAGTAATCACGGCACCGGAAAGCCAAAGGGGAACAGGATGAAGAGAGAAGAAATCGTAATGCTGTGCACCAACGACCTCGGCGGCCAGACACGGGGCAAGGGGTTTCCGGCGTCCGATCTCGAAGACAGGCTGAGGAAGGGCATCGGCTGGACGCCGACCAACAGCATGATCACCGCGCACGGCCCGATCGCGCCGAGCCCGTGGGGGCCGTTCGGCGACCTCGTCCTCATCCCCGATCCCGACACCCGCGTGCGCATCGACTTCGGCCCGGATGCCGCGGCCGAGCATTTCGTCATGGGCGACATCCTGCATCTCGACGGCTCGCCGTGGCCGGTCTGCCCGCGCGGCTTCCTGAAGCGCGTCCTCGCCGCCATCGAGGCGCGCCACGGGCTGAAGGTGAAGGCCGCTTTCGAGCACGAGTTCGTCTACGAGGCGGTCGAGGAGAAGCCCAACGCCAGCTACGCGCTCGATTCCTTCCGCCGGCAGGGCCTGTTCGCGGAAAGCTATCTCGGCGCGATGAAGGAGGCGGGGCTTTCCCTCGACACCTTCATGCCGGAATACGGGCCGAAGCAGTACGAGGTGACGGTGGGGCCGGCGATCGGCGTCGCGGCGGCCGACCAGGCGGTGGCGGTGCGCGAGATCGCGCGTTCGGTCGCGCACAATCTCGGCGGCCGGGTCTCCTTCACGCCGATCCTGCGGCCCGACGCCGTCGGCAACGGCGTCCATGTCCATTTCAGCCTGATCGACGCGGCGACCGGCGCGCCGGTCAACCACGATCCGTCGCATGCCGACGGCATGTCGGCGCGCGCCGGCAGCTTCGTCACCGGCATGCTCGCGTGCCTGCCCGCCATCACCGCCGTGACCGCGGCGGCCTCGATCTCCTATCTGCGGCTGACGCCCAACCGCTGGAGCGCGGCTTACAACAATCTCGGCTATCGCGACCGCGAGGCGGGCGTGCGCATCTGCCCGGTGTTCCAGACGGCGGACATCGCGAAGCAGTTCCATTTCGAGTTCCGCGCGGCCGATGCGGCGGCGAGCCCCTATCTGGTGCTGGGCGCGATGCTGGCGGCGGGCCTGCACGGCCTCGACGCCGGCCTGCCGATCCCGGCCGTGTGCGAGGGCGCGCCGCAGAACCTTTCGCCCGAGCGCCTGCGCGCGCTGAACATCGTGCGCCTGCCGCAGTCGCTCGGCGAGGCGCTCGACCTGTTCGAGGCCGATACGGTGCTGGCCGACAGCTTCGGGCCGGAACTGAAGTCGGCCTATCTCGCGCACAAGCGCTTCGAGGCCGGGATGATGGGGCAGCTCTCCCTCGACGAGCAGTGCGCCCGCTATGCGGCGGCGTATTGACGGCGGCGCAGGGGGTAACATTTCAACGCCTGCGCCGACCCCTCACCGGCTCGCTTGCGCTCGCCACCTCTCCCCAGAGGGGAGAGGAAAAGCCCAGGCTGGACAAGGCTCGGCATCGCGGCAGCGTTTTTCCTCTCCCCTCTGGGGAGAGGTGGCCCGAAGGGTCGGTGAGGGGGCGGCGCGAGCCTGCAAACGGGACCGCCTTGTCCCTCAGCCGGCGGCGAAGTCGCGCTCCATCGCCGCGAGCAGCGAGGCGGTGGTTTCGGTGCGGCAATAGCCCTTGAAGGCGTTGAGCGCGGCGGCGTGGCGCTCGCGCGTGTCGGTGGCGACGCCGTCGCTGACGCAGATCATGTGGAAGCCGCGGTCGGCGCCGTCGCGGATGGTGTGATCGACGCACTGGTCGGTGAGGAAGCCCGTCACCGCGATGGTGTCGATGCCGATGTTGCGCACGAGATATTCGAAATTGGTCGAGTTGAAGAGGCTGGACGAGGTCTTCGGGATCACCATCTCGTCGCGGCCGGGGCGCAATTCGTCGATCACCTTCGCGTCGTGCGAGCCCTTGGGGATGAAGAAGTTGGAGAGCTTGTAGTCGAGGCTGCGGTCGCGGCCGTCCTCGGTGAAGTTCTCCATCACCGTATAGGCGACCTCGACGCCGTGGCGGCGCGCCGCATCCGCGAGCCGGGCGATGTTGGGAATGACGAAGCCGCGCGCATCCTCGTAGAATTGCGGCCGCGGCTGGCGGTTCTTCTCGTCCATCACCCAGTTCTGCGCGTCGATGACGAGCAGCGCCGTGCGCGCCGCGACCAGAGGCCGGGTGCGGCTTGCGAACATGTCCTGCCGGCGCGGCCCGCTCACAGGCGTCTCCTTCCGTTGAGATAGCGCACGACAAGCGAGGGCTCGCCGCTGCCGAACAGGCCCTGGGGCCGGAAATAGAGCACCACGATCAGGCTCAGCGCCACGATCACCTGGCTCATGCCGTAGAGGCCGAAGGACTCCTCGACCGGCCGCAGCATCTCCGACAGGCCGGTGATGGCGAAGGCGGCGAGCACCGCGCCGACGATGCTGCCCGAGCCGCCGATGACGATCATCACCACGAGGTTGAAGGCCAGCAGGATCGAATAGGTGCGCGGGGTGACGACGCTGATCAGGTGCACCATCAGCGCGCCGGCGACGGCGGCGAAGAAGGCGCCGAGCACGAAGGCGAGCATGCGCATGCGCACCGTGTCGATGCCGGTGCATTCGGCGGCGAGGTCGTTCTCGCGCGTCGCCATCATGGCGCGGCCGAGCGAGGAATGCTTGATGCGCCAGGCGACGGCGAAGGTGAGCACCATGAAGCCGAAGGCCCACCAGATGTTCGACAGGCGCGGGATGCCGGACAGCCCCGCGCCGCCGCGGGTGATGCCGTTCCAGTTCAGCGCCAGGCCCTGGACGATGACGATGAGGCCGAGCGTGGCGACGGCGAGGTAGTGGCCGCGCAGGCGCAGCACCGGCAGGCCGACGAGGAAGGCGATCAGCGCGCCGGTGAGGCCGGCGATGAGCGCCGCCGGCAGCAGCGACAGATCGAGCCCGGCGATGAACTCCGGCAGGTCGGGCAGCATCGAGGCCTTGCGCCGCGACGGGAAGGTGAGGATCGCCGCGACATAGGCGCCGATGGTCATGAAGGCGGGATGACCGAGCGAGAACATGCCCGTCATGCCGTTGGTGAGCGTCAGCGACACGGCGAGCGCGGCGTTGATGAACATCACCGCCACCAGCGTCGTCAGATAGGGGCTCGCGCCCCGCGTCAGCAGCCACACCAGCGCTGCGCCGAGCGCGACGGCAAGGGCGGCGCGCAGCGGGCCCCCGGTCAGGGCGCCTCCGGCGAGGGCCGCCGCCCCGGATGTCTCAGGCGCGCTCTTCGACATGGCGGACAAACAGCCCCGACGGCTTGACGAGAAGGATGAGGATGAGCAGCGAGAACACGAACACGTCGCGATAGCCGGCATAGGCCTGCGGCAGCAGGCCGACGAACAGCACCTCGGCCAGGCCGAGGATGTAGCCGCCGAGCATGGCGCCGCCGATGGAGCCGACGCCGCCGATGACGCAGGCGATGAAGGCCTTCAGGCCCGGCGCGAAGCCGAGCAGCGGGTCGATCTGGCCGAACTTGCCGCCCCACAGCAGGCCGGCGACAGCGGCGAGCGCCGAGCCGATGGCGAAGGCGGCGAGGATGGTGCGGTTGACGGCGATGCCCATCAGCCGCGCCGCCATCAGGTTCTCGGCCGTCGCGCGCATCGCGCGGCCGAGCCGGGTGCGATAGACGATGACGAGGAGGATCGCGATCAGCGCCAGCGTCAGGCCGATGATGACGAGGTCGGTCATCGAGGCGCTGACCCCGCCCACCGAGACGCGCTGGCGCATCGCCGCCGGGAACAGGAAGTTGCGCGGCTGGCCCGAAAGCAGCATCAGCGCCGTGTTCTGGATGACGATGGAGACGGCGAGCGTGGCGATGAAGCCCGTGACCTGCGGCGCGCCGATGATCGGGCGGAAGACGACGGTCTGGATGGTCATGCCGGCGAGCGCGCCGACCAAGAGCACCAGAAGCAGGATGACCGGCCACGGCACGCCGTAGAGCACCATCGCCAGCGTGGTGAAGGCGCCGATCATCACGAGGTCGCCATGGGCGAAGTTGATGAGCCGCACGATGCCGTAGATCATCGAGAAGCCGATGGCGACCAGCGCATAGAGGCTGCCGAGCGCCAGCCCGTTGATCAGCTGCTGGAAGAGATACTGGCTCATCCCGCCACCCCCAGATAGGTCTGCCGCACGCGGTCGTTCTCGCCGAGCTCGGCGCCGGTGCCGGAAAGGGTGACGCGGCCGTTCTCCATGACATGGGCGCGGTCGGCGATCTCCAGCGCCATCGCGGCGTTCTGCTCGATCAAGAGGATGGTGCGGTTGACGGCGATGCCCATCAGCCGCGCCGCCATCAGG
>JALHFU010000402.1:0-1427 GCA_022838525.1 Hyphomicrobiales bacterium
CCTGCTCGACCGGTTGGCGACCCAGTCGGCGTTCGGCGGCCAGCACCGCGTCGACCCCGCGACGCTCCACAGCCTGGGTCTGCACGGCGTGGCGCAGCGGCTCGTTGGACGCGATCTCGTCGACGGCGTCGGCGATCGGCAGGACGACGGCCGCGGCAAGGATACGCGGCGGGCGGGCGGCGAGCTGTTCCTGCTGGTCGAGCCTGCGCAACCGGCGGGTGAGGCGAGCGTCCAGGTCGTCGGCCTTGCGGGTGAGGCTGTCGGCGGACTCCTTGGGCTTCTGTCCGGAGCGTTCCTGGTCGCCAGCGACAGTCGCCTCCACGTAGAGCCGATCGCGCTCAGTGCTCAGCCGCTCGATCACCTGGCTGCGCAGCTTGCGCAGCTCGGCCTCCCGTCGCGGGGCCACCTCGGCCCGGAAAGCTGGCAGCCGGTGCTCGATGAGCCAGCTGACAGCACGCTGCTCCCCATCGACCAGCCACGGCAGGGAACCTGCGGCGTCGGTGATCGGCCCGGGCGGGGCGGCGACCGCGTCCAGGTAGGGTGCCGGACCGGCGTCGGTGACGATGCCGTGCTCGTCGACGAACGCGTAGCTGAACCGCCGCGAGATCGGCTCGTCGGTGCCGTCGACCACCTCCAGCTCGACGCCGACCAACAGGCGTGGGGTGGTGACCGCTGCCGAGACGAGCACGGTGCCGGCATCCAGCGCCGGGCGCAGTTGGCGTTCGGTTTCGGTCATCACCGCGTCGTGCAGGGGATGCCCGGGGGCCAGCAGGTCGGCGCGCACCAGCCCGTCCGGTTGTACGTGGGGCAGGTCGAACGTCACCCGTTCGTAGCGGGTGGCGATCGGTAGCTGGGTGGCTGCACGAACGACGGCGGGCACGTTGGTGGCCTCGAAGCGTCCACGCTCACGACGAGCCAGCCGTCCGCCCAGCCGGCTGAAGGCCTCCCGGAACGCCAACTCGATGTAATGCGGCTGCAGCCTTCTGGCGCGGGCCTCGTCCATCGCCTGCCGCAACTCGGCCAGGTCGGCCTTCGACAGCACCTCCGATGCCAGCGCGCGTTCCTTGAGCAACTGATCCAAGCCCTCACCGACCTGCTTGTCGATGACCTGTTCCATCCGGGCCCTCGTCTCGGGCAGGTCGCCGTAGCGGATCGCCTCCATCAACAAGACGCGCAGCGGAGTGCCCTCGAACGCCTCACCCAGCACATCGAACACCTCGCCGCCGTAGGCGCGGCGCTGCTCGTCGATCTTGGCAAGAAGCCGGTTGAACACCTCCCCCTCGCGGGTGTTCGTTGCGACCAGATTCCACAGCCGGCATACCTCGGTCTGGCCGATGCGGTGGATGCGTCCGAACCTCTGCTCGATGCGGTTCGGGTTCCACGGCAGGTCGTAGTTGACCATCAGGTTCGCGGCCTGCAGGTTCAGA
>JALHFU010000403.1:0-2134 GCA_022838525.1 Hyphomicrobiales bacterium
GAAAATGCCAATGAATCCAGATGGTGTGACGGATGTGACGGATCATACTTATATGACCGTTACGCGCGCGCATGTGCGCGCCTGTGGAGCGGATAAGGAACCATCCGTCACATCCGTCACACCCGTCACCGCCGCCCCCGGTCTTCAAGGCGTTGATGGAGTGGGCCGCTGCATCCTCGCGCTCGACCTCGGCACCGCGACCGGCTGGGCGATCCGCGGCCATGACGGTCTGATCACCAGCGGCACCGTCTCGCTGCGCCCCGGCCGCTTCGACGGCGGCGGCATGCGGTATCTCCGCTTCACCAACTGGCTGACCGAGATCGACCGGCTTTCCGGACCCGTCGCCGCCATCTGGTTCGAGGAAGTTCGCCGCCACGCAGGCACCGACGCGAGCCATATTTACGGCGGGCTCATGGCCACGCTCACATCATGGGCTGAGCTTCGGGGCGTGCCCTACGAGGGTGTTCCGGTCGGCACGATCAAGCGTCACGCCGCGGGCAAGGGCAATGCCGACAAGGCCGCCATGGTCGCCGCCGTCCGCGCCCGGGGCTTCAGCCCGGCCGACGACAACGAGGCCGACGCCATCGCGATCCTGCTCTGGGCGATCGAGACGAACGGGGGTGTCGCATGAGATGGCATCCCCACGGTTACGGCGGCCGCCGCCGGGATCCCGAGCAGGTCAAGCGCGAGGGCTGGCGGGAACAGGGCGTCCTAGCGGTCTCCGCCGATGACGACCGTCTCACTTGGGCCGAGCGTGAACTGGTCCGACAGCTCGGCGAGAAGCTCTACGGACCACGTCCTTCCGACAGGGAGGCGCGCCATGGCTGAGCGCGAATGGACTGCCGAGTGCGTCGCCGATCATTTCGAGGAGGCGTTTCGTACCCTGCGTAAGCTGCCGTCGGTCAAGGCGCAGGGGTATTTCAACACCTGGCCCGAGATCGTGCGGTCGAGGCGCGAGATTGCGTTCATGGAACCCGAGCCGATGCGGGTGTGGCCCTCGGCCGCGGCGATCACCCGGCTCGAGCGGACTTTTGATTGGGTGCTCTGGATCGAAGAGGACGAGCGTAAACTCGTCTGGAAACGCGCTGCCCGCGTGCCCTGGAAACTCATCAGCCATGAGCATGGCTGCGATCGAACCACGGCGTGGAGACGCTGGCAGCTCGCGCTCACAAAGATCGCGGCGCGGTTGAATGCGCAGTGACTCCAATGTGTTGCAACACTTTTCCATGCAACAAACGAGGGCAAATCAGCTATAGTTTTGACTATGCTCGGGAGAGTAGCGCGCCCGCGACGGAGACGATCCATCGCGGGCGTTGTCGTTTCCAACGCCATCGCCATCAGCATCATCGTCGAGATCAGCACCATGCCTGTCCGCCCGCCGATCCATCGCCCGGTTGGCCGGCGCGAAAAGCGGGAGCGCGCCATCAGCATCATCGTCGAGATCAGCACCATGCCTGTCCGCCCGCCGATCCATCGCCCGGTTGGCCGGCGCGAAAAGCGGGAGCGTGACCAGGACTATGCCCGCCAGCGCAATCCGGTGGCACGTGCGCTCTACCGCTCAAAGCGCTGGCGAACGGAACGCGCCGCGTTCCTGCACGATCATCCGCTGTGCGTGGAATGCGCGCGCCATGATCTGATCCGACCGGCCAGCGTCGTCGACCACATCGATCCGCATGGCGGCGATGAGACGGTGTTCTGGGACCGCAGCCGCTGGCAGGCGCTGTGCGCGTCGTGCCACGGCAGGAAGACGGCCGGCAGCGACGGCGGCTTCGGCAATGCGCGCCGCCGCTCGTGAGCCCAAGCCCTCCCCCGGGGAGGTCAAATCTCTGGAGAGTTCGCTCCCAGGACCGCGCGCCACCAAACGCGCATCCGTGGCCAAAATGGCGTTGGGGGGTGCATGCCTAACATGTTGATTTTGTTGGAAACGGAAAACGCAAATGGCTGACCTTGCGCACAATGCGCCCGATCATGGCGATCGCCGTCTTGCTGTCGAATATCGGCCGCTCGACAGCCTGGTGCCCTATGCGCGCAATGCCCGCACGCATTCGGATGCGCAGGTGGCCGAGATCGCCGGGTCGATCCGCGCCTTCGGCTTCACCAACCCGGTGCTGATTGCCGAGGATGGCACGCTGAT
>JALHFU010000404.1:0-1410 GCA_022838525.1 Hyphomicrobiales bacterium
GTAGTCGGTAAGAATGGCAGCGGCTACCTGGTGACGCTGGTGGAGCGCGTCACGCGCTTCGCCCTGGTTGGGTGGTCGCCCGGCAAGGAGGCGGACGCGAAGCAGATGCTGACGCCGTTGCAGACGGGGTTCGGCTACGTGACCCCACGGGATCTCAAGCAGGATGGCGCCTTGAAGCTCGCCATGATCGACGTGGATTTCTCGAAGCCGAACCTGGTCTACGACTTCAGGCTCGTCGTCTTCGAGCCCGACGGCACCGACGCCCTGCTGGCGACGTCGGCCGGGGAGCCGACGCGTCTGGACACGCTGGGCGAGCTCCGAGATCCTCTGCTGCCCTTCGTGCCGGACGTCCGGATCGGCATCGTCATGATGATCGACGGCGAACCGCTGGGGATCGGCGGCAAGACGCCGAGGCCCGAGCAGAACGCCTTCTTCAGGGAGTTCGCCGCGATGATGGATGCCCCGGGGATCGCCTACACCTACATCGTGCCGGGCAAGATCTCCACCATCCGCTGACGGCCTGACTGGACGTCAGGGGCGAAGTCTTTCATCGTCTTGAGCGTATGGACGTGGTCGCGGCCCCAGGGAACGAACATGCGGCGGGCTTCTCGATCGTCGGAGGCGGAAGCTCCGACCGAGTTCGCCATCCCCGCATGTCATGCAGGCGACTCCGGCGGCATGGGGAGGCGCGGCGAGGCGAGACGGGACGGCGCCAGGCGGCCTAGCCGACGCCGAGGGCTTCAAGCCCGTCTTCGTCGAGTCCGAGATAATGGCCGATTTCGTGCAGGAGCGTCGTGCGCACCTCTTCGCGGAAGCGGGCGGGATCGTCGTCGGCTTCACGCCGGAGGTTCTCGATGAAGAGCCGCACGGACGGCGGCAGGGCATCCTGCTCCTCGAGTTCTTCGCCGTACGTCCAGCCGGTGAAGAGGCCGAGCAGGTCGTCGTCCTCGTCCTCGGGCGCCGGGCGGGCTTCGAGCGTGATCTGGACGTTGCCGAGCTTGGCGCGGATGTCGGCGGGAAGGCCGGCGAGCACCCGATCGGCCTCCTCCTCCGCCCAGTCGAACCAGGTTGAATGCGACTTCCGCACGACTCAGCGCAGGCGCGAGGCCGCGAAGTCCCAGTTGACGAGATGGTCGAGAAAAACCTGCACGAAGTCCTTGCGGCGGTTCTGGTAGTCCAGATAGTAGGCGTGTTCCCAGACGTCGCAGGCGAGCAGGGCGCGCTGGCCGTGGGCGGCGGGCGTGTCGGCGTTGGCGGTCTTGACGATCTTGAGCGTCTCGCCGTCCTGGACGAGCCAGACCCAGCCGCTGCCGAATTGCGCGAGGCCGGTGGCGATGAACTGCTTTGCGAAAGCGTCGTAGTCGCCGAACGACTTGTCGATCATCTCGGCGAGCTTGCCGGAGGGCTTGC
>JALHFU010000149.1:0-7402 GCA_022838525.1 Hyphomicrobiales bacterium
GCGGCCGCGGCGGCAAGGGTCGCGAGCGCGGCCGTGCGTCGGACGAGCGCAAGCCGCGCGGCGGCAGGCGCGCGCCCCGCGCCGAAGCGGCTGAGACGGCCGCCGAGGAACCTACCCCCGAAGCGGCAGCCGCGCCGGAGGCCGAGGACAGGCGCGCGCGCAAGGAAACGCGACGCGAGGCGATCAAGACCGCCAATGCGGCCGAGGCCCGTCAGCCGGCGCGGCAGGAGACGCGCCGCGAGCGGCCCGGCCGCGACCGCCGCCACGACGACGACGGCCCGGCGCCGGTCGGCTTCGGCGACGACATCCCGGCGTTCATGAAGATCACCACCAAGGTGTGACCCGCGGCGGAAATTGTCGCGCAAACTTCGGACAGAACATGAAAAAGGCGGCCCAAGGCCGCCTTTTTCCTATGCTTTCCCGATCCGGCGATCTCAGTCGTCGCGATAGACCTTCTCGCGGCGCTCGTGGCGCTCCTGCGCCTCGATCGACAGCGTGGCGATGGGCCGGGCGTCGAGACGCTTGAGCGCGATGGGCTCGCCCGTCTCCTCGCAATAGCCGTAGGTGCCCTCGTCGATCCGCTGCAAGGCGGCATCGATCTTGGCGATCAGCTTGCGCTGGCGGTCGCGCGCCCGCAATTCGATGGCCCGATCGGTCTCCGAGGAGGCGCGGTCGGCGAGATCGGGCAGGTTGGCGTTTTCCTGCTGGAGAATTTCCAGCGTCTCGCGCGCTTCGCGCAGGATTTCGTTCTTCCAGGAAACGAGCTTGGTGCGGAAGTAGGCCTTCTGCCGCTCGTTCATGAAGGGCTCGTCTTCACTGGGAACGTAATCGGTTTCGACACTTGCGGACATTCGACTCAATCCCAAGGCAGATTTCCGGGCGCTCTATATATTCGCGCCCCTGCGCCTGCACAAGCATCAAGGTAAATCCCCTCACGCATTTGTCAGTATATCCGGGCGGTTGCGCGTGAAGGTGCACGCAGCTAAACCGGGCGGGACCATGCGAGAAACGGCCCAGTCGGGTCGGGGGGAATGCAAGCGATGACCCGGCTCTATCTCCTGAGACATGCAAAGGCCCGCTGGGCCGAGCCCGGCTCGCGCGATTACGACCGCTCGCTCGACCCGAAAGGCCACGACGACGCCGGCCAGCTCGGCGCGACGATGCTGGAGGCTGGCTACGTGCCCGATACGGTGCTGTGCTCCGGCGCGCGGCGGGCGCGCGAGACGTGGGCAGGGGTCTCCAAGGCGCTTCCGGTCGCCGACGTGCGCTTCATCGACGGGCTCTACAGCTCCGACGCCGCCGGCTATCTCGACATCGTGCGCGAGGCGGGCGCGGACCGCGCCATTCTCGTCGTCGGCCACAACCCGATGATGGAGGACCTCGCCACGGCGCTGTCGCGCGCCGGCGAGGAAAGCGCGCTCGCCGCCGTCGCCCACGGCTTCCCGACCTGCGGGCTCGCGGTGCTGCGCTTCTCGACGCCGCTCTCGGCGATCAAGCCGGAGGACGGCTATCTCGAGGCGTTTCTGGTGCCGTAGAGGCGTTAAGGGAGTAAGGGATTAGGGAGTAGGGGAATAAGGGAAAAGAACAGACGCTGCGGGTCTCCGTTGCCCACTCCGTCATCCTGCCCCTATTGCCTGCTTCCCTTCCCGTACTCCCTTGCTCCCCTACTCCCTTATTCCCCTACCCCCTTAGTTTCCCTTCCCCTCCTCCCCCGCATTGCCTATATCCGGCGCACGATGAGCGCGGGACCTTTTCCTTGGCAGGGCTGACCACCTTCGGCGACGAGGCGCGGATCGCGCTCGACACGCTGGCCGGGCGTGCGGCCGGGCTCGTCACGCCGTCGCTCCGGCTGGGCGTCACCGGCCTGTCGCGCGCCGGCAAGACCGTGTTCATCACCGCGCTCGTCCACAACCTCGTCCATGGCGGCCGCCTGCCGCTGTTCGAGGCGCAGAAGAACGGCCGCATCGCCCGCGCCTATCTCGAGCACCAGCCGGACGATGCCGTGCCGCGCTTCCAGTACGAGGACCATGTCGCGGCGCTCGTCGACCGGCGCGTGTGGCCGGAGTCGACGCGGGCGATCTCGGAACTCCGGCTGACCATCGACTATGAATCGGCCTCCGCATGGGGGCGCATGTTCTCGCGCGGCAGGCTCGCGCTCGACATCGTCGACTATCCCGGCGAATGGCTGCTCGACCTGCCGCTTCTCGGCAAGGATTTTTCCGCGTTCTCGCGCGAGGCGACCGAGCTCGCGCAGCTTGCCGTGCGCGCCGACCTTTCCGCCGGCTGGCTGGCGCTGGCCGAGGCCGCCGATCCCGACGCGCCGACCGACGAGATGGCGGCGCGGCAGCTGGCGGAGAGCTTTGCCGCCTATCTCAGGGCCTGCAAGGAGGACGGGCGGGCGCTCTCCACGCTGCCGCCCGGCCGCTTCCTGATGCCGGGCGACCTCGACGGCTCGCCGGCGCTGACCTTCTCGCCCCTGCCGCGGCTCAGGGAAGGCAAGCCGAAACCCGGCTCGCTCGCGGCGATGATGGAGCGCCGCTACGAGGCCTACAAGACGCATGTGGTGAAGCCGTTCTTCCGCGAGCACATCACGCGGCTCGACCGCCAGATCGTGCTGATCGACGCCATGCAGGCGCTGAACGCCGGGCCCGACGCCGTCGCCGACCTCGAACGGGCGCTGACCGAGATCCTCGCCTGCTTCCGCGCCGGGCGCGGCTTCTTCCTCAGCGACCTGATCTCGCGCCGCATCGACCGCATCCTGATCGCCGCGACCAAGGCCGACCACATCCACCACGAAAGCCACGACCGGCTGCAGGCCATCGTGCGCCGCCTCACCGACCGCGCGGTCGAGCGGGCGCGCTTCTCGGGCGCCGAGGTCGATGCGCTCGCCATGGCCGCGGTGCGGGCGACGCGCGAGGGCACGGTGAAACAGGGCCGCGAGACGCTTCCCGTCATCATCGGCACGCCGCTCGCCGGCGAGACCATCGGCGGCGAGACGTTCGACGGCGACACCGAGACCGCGATTTTCCCCGGCGACCTGCCCGACAAGCCCGAGGCGGCGATGAGCGGCACGGACAACCCCATCCGCTTCGTGCGCTTCCGGCCGCCGAAGCTCGAACGCACCGCCGAGGGCCTGTCGCTGTCGCTGCCGCACATCCGGCTCGACCGGGCGCTGCAATTCCTGATCGGGGACCGTCTGGCATGAAGCTCCCGAGACAGCCCGCCGCCTTCCGCATCGAGCCCGAAAGCAGGCCCGAGCCGCAGGAGCCGAGGCGCCCCGCCCCGCGCCAGCCGCGCGCGGCGAAGCCGGAAGCCGCCGTCGTGGTGCCGTCCGAGATCGACGTCTTCGACGAGCCGGACATCGTCCTCGCCGAGCCGCCGCCCGTCGCCCCGCGCAAGCGCTCCGCCCTCGGCGCGATCTTCCTCGGCGCCCTCGGCATCCTGGTGTCGCTGGCGGTGGGGCTGTGGGTCGACGGGCTGATCCGCGATCTCTTCTCGCGCTCGGACTGGCTCGGCTGGCTCGCGGCGGGCGTCGCGACCGTCGCCGTCCTCGCCCTCGTCGTCATCGTCGCGCGCGAGCTCGTCGGCCTTTCCCGCCTCGCCTCGGTCGAGACGCTGCGCGAAGCAGGCCGCGACGCGGTGGTGCGCAACGACGCGCGCGCCGCGCGCAACGTCGTCTCCGACCTTACCGCGCTGGTCTCGCGCCGGCCCGAGACCGCCGCCGGCAGACGGGCGCTGAAGGAAATGCGCGATGACGTGATCGACGGCGCCGATCTGGTGCGCCTTGCCGAAAGCGAGCTTCTGGGCCCGCTCGACGCCCGCGCGCAGGCGCTCATCCTCGATGCGGCCAAGCGCGTCTCCATCGTCACGGCGGTCAGCCCGCGGGCGCTGGTCGACATCGCCTATGTGCTCTACGAGGCGGCGCGGCTGATCCGTCGGCTGGCCGAGCTTTACGGCGCCCGGCCGGGCACGCTCGGCTTCATCCGTCTTTCCCGCGACGTCGTCGCCCATCTCGCCGTCACCGGGGCGGTGGCGGCCGGCGACGAGTTCGTGCACCAGATCGTCGGCCAGGGGCTCGCCGCCCGGCTGTCGGCCAAGCTCGGCGAAGGCGTGGTCAACGGCATGATGACGGCGCGAATCGGCGTGGCGGCGATGGAGACCGTGCGTCCCCTGCCCTTCACCGCGCTGAAGCGCCCCGGAATGGGCGATTTCCTCGCCGCGCTCACCGCATTCGTGCGCAGAAAGGGCAAGGACGAGGCCTCCTGACAAGAACGGGCTTGCGTCTTGCGCCCGCCTCGATCATGGTCCGCTCGACAGCCCGGTAGACGAAGCATTAACCAAAATACGCCAAGGTTCGGCTTCGTGTCCCCCGTGTTCCCAGTCAGGTGTTCCATGATTGCACGCGCCTTCCTGTCCGCCCTTCTGCCGCTCGGCGTCGCGATCACGGCGCTGCCTGCCGCGTCGGGTGCGGCATCGGCGTCGGAGAAGGACAAGCGCTTCTTCCGCACCGTCGAGGGCGAATGGTCGGGCCCGGGCGAGATCGTCGCCGGCAAGTACAAGGGCACGCGCTTCACCTGCTCCTTCAAGGGCGCGACGCCCGACGGCAAGGTCGGCATGTCGCTCGACGGCGGCTGCCGGGTCGGCCTGTTCACGCAGAAGATGTCGGCCAAGGTCGAGCACAGCGGCAAGAAGGGCTATCGCGGCAGCTTCATGGACGGAGCGAACGGCGAAGGCCTCGACGTCATCGGCGGCGCGGTCAACGGCCGCAAGGTGACGCTGACGCTCAACCGCAACCAGTTGAACGGCGCCATGCTGGCCAACCTGCCCGACGACGACACGATGCACGTCACCGTCTCGGTCAAGGTCGCCTCGCAGATGGTGCCGGTGATCGGCATGAACCTCAAGCGCGTCGACACGCGCACGGTCGGCGCGATCCGCGACTAGTTCCCTGCTTCTCCGGCCGTTTCGCGCCACCATTCCCTGCCGCCCGGCAGGCGCTCGATGCCGCCCGCATCGAGCGCGGCGAGATGTTCGGCCGCGCTTTTGCCGCCGATGCGCAGGTCCGGCGCGATCTCGGCCAGCGGCACGAGCACGAAGGCGCGGCCCGTCATGCGCGGATGCGGCAGCTGAAGCCCCTCCTCGTCCACCCTCTCGTCGCCGAAGAGCAGGATGTCG
Organism: Hyphomicrobiales bacterium; assembly: GCA_022838525.1. Classification (GTDB taxonomy): domain Bacteria; phylum Pseudomonadota; class Alphaproteobacteria; order Rhizobiales; family Rhizobiaceae; genus Aerobium. The sequence goes on from JALHFU010000149.1 coordinate 5,176, forward strand.
ATGTCGATGACGCGCGGCCCCCAGCGCTCGCCGCGGACGCGCTTCAGGCCGCGTTCGACCTCCAGGCAGAGATCGAGCAGCTGCCGCGCCGAAAGCCGCGTATCGACCGCCGCGACCGCGTTGAGGAAATCGGGCTGGTCGGTGACGCCCCAGGGCGGCGTGCGGTAGAGCGAGGAGACGGCGGCGACCGAAACGCCGGCATGGCCGTCGAGCGCCCGCAAGGCCGCGGCCATCGCCGCGGCGGGGTCGCCGAGATTGCCGCCGAGGCCGAGGAAGGCGCGCGTCGTCCCTTCGCCCGCCATGCTATTGCGGCCAGGAAACCGTGACCTCGACATGGTCGAGCACGCCGGGCACCGGCGCGTGCGGCTTGCGCACCGTGATCGTGGCGCGGGCGATGCGCGGGAATTTCTCGCACAGCGCCCGGGCGACGTCGAAGGCCAGCGCCTCGATCAGGAAGCGGCGCTTGCCGGTCACGATCCGCTCGATCTCGATGAAGGCCGTGCCGTAGTCGACCGTCGAATCCATGACGTCGCCCTCCAGCCCCGGTCCGGGCTCGACCTCGAGCTCGGCATCGACGTAGAAGCGCTGGCCGAGCCGCTCCTCCTCGTCGAACAGGCCGTGGCGGGCGAAGAACGCGCAGTTCTTCATGCGGATCGTGTATCTCATCATGCGCCCCTCTGCGCGGTCAGCCCGCGCGCGATCATAGCATCGGCGAAGGCGAGCGCGTCGGCATTGGTTGCGACATCGTGCACCCGGAACACGGCAGCGCCCTGAAGCCGCAGGATCACGCTCGTCGCCGCCGTTCCGGCGTCGCGCGCGTCGGCGGCCTCCCGCCCCGTCACCGCGCCGATGAAGCGTTTTCGCGAGGTGCCGACGAGGAGCGGTCGCCCGAGCGCGTGCAGCTCGCCCAGCCGCGCCATCAGGACGAGGTTGTCGGCGGCGGTCTCCTTGGCGAAGCCGAAGCCGGGATCGAGGAGGATGGCCCCGTCGGCCACGCCCGCCTCCCGCGCGATGGCCAGGGATTTGGACAGGAACGCCATCTGATCCGCGATCGGGTCGGCGAGCTTCTCGCGCTCGCGGCCGGTGTGCATGACGACGAGGCCGGCGCCGGTCTCGGCCGCGACGCGGGCGATGTCCGGCTCGCGCTGGAGGCCCCACACGTCGTTGACGATGTGGGCGCCGGCGGCGACGGCCAGCCGCGCCGTCTCCGCGCGCCAGGTATCGACCGAAATCAGCGCCTTGCCCTCCTGCGTCAGCGCCTCGATCACCGGCAGGATGCGGCGCTGTTCCTCCGATGCGTCCACTTTCGCGGCGCCGGGCCGGGTCGATTCGCCGCCGACGTCGACGATCGCCGCCCCTTCGGCCGTCATGCGCCGCGCCTGCGCCAGCGCCGCCTCGATCTTCTCGAAGCGGCCGCCGTCGGAAAAGCTGTCCGGCGTGACGTTGAGCACGCCCATGATCGCCGCTTTCGGCCCGAGCTCGATGGATCGGCCGTGAGCGAGCGGCCAGACGACGGGAGCGAACAATGTTGCGGCATCCTTGGGCATGGAGCGGCGTTGTGAGCCGGAACGGCCATGAAATCAACGCCGAACTTGGCCCGCCCGCCGCAACGAAGACGTTACCCTCAGCGGTTACGATTTTCGTTGCCTGCGCGCCGCGCGCAGCCCACATTGGCCGCAACCGCCAGGGAGAGACGATGAAAAGGCTGATCCTCGCCGCAGGGATTGCGCTCATTGCCGGGCATGCCGCGCAGGCCGCCAGCGTCGCCAAGACCTACAGCTACTTCACCATCGGCGGCACCACCGTCGAGGAGATCGAGCAGGAGCTGAAGCGGCGCGGCCCGCAGGTGAAGTCGACCGGCCTGCGCCACCCCGGCGCGACGCGGATGGAGTTCACGAGCCGGGTCGGCTACGGCGAGGCGAACGGCCGTTGCAGCGTCGTCTCGGCCACCGTCACGGTCAAGGCCAACATGATCCTGCCGCGCTGGAACCGGCGCAAGGCCGCCGCCTCCGACACGCGGCTGATCTGGGACACGCTCTCCGCCGACATCAAGCGCCACGAGGAAAGCCACGTCGTCATCGCCAAGAACCACGCCCGCGAGCTGGAGGAGGCGCTGATGACGATCCGCCGCCAGCGCAACTGCACGGTGGCGCAGGAGAAGGCCAAGGAGATCACGGCGCGCATCCTCGCCCGGCACGACGAGGCGCAGGACCGCTTCGACAGGATC
>JALHFU010000405.1:0-1402 GCA_022838525.1 Hyphomicrobiales bacterium
TCCTGCGCCGCTTCTGGCGCAAGTACCAGGGCCGCAGCCCCGAGGAGATGCGCACCCTGCTGCTCGACGGCCTGCGCCCGAGCGCCGAGCGCCTGGCCGCGGTGTTCCGCTACCTCGAACCCGAGGCGCCGCCCGAAGCGCTCGCCGCCTTCCTCGGCCGCCGCCTGGGCGATGCCCAACTGTCGGAGTCGCGCATCGAGCAGCTCTACAGCCGTCACGCGCCCGAGGCCTTCGACCTGCCCGACCGCGGCTACGTCGCGCGCGTGCATCCGCTGGAGCTGTGGCTGGTGGGCTACCGCATGCGCAACCCGCGGGCCAGCCTGTCCGAGACGGTGGCCGCCAGCGCGGACGAGCGCCAGGCGGTCTACCGCTGGCTGTTCCGCACCCGTTCGCGCAGCGCGCAGGATTCGCGCATCTTCACCATGCTCGAGGTCGAGGCCTTCCTCGACATCCACCGTCGCTGGGCGCGGCTGGGCTACCCCTTCGGCCATCTCGTGCCTTCGCTCGCGACCGCGCTCGGCAGTTCGGGCGACCGCCCGGCGGCGCTGGCCGAACTGATGGGCATCATCGTCAATGACGGCGTGCGCCTGTCGACGCGGCGCATCGACCGCGTGCGCTTTGCCACCGACACGCCCTACGAGACCGCCTTTTCGGTGCGGCCCGGCGTGGGCGAGCGGGTGATGGCACCGGAAGTGGCGGCGGCGCTGCGCGGCGCACTGTCCGACGTAGTCGAGAGCGGCACCGCGCGCCGGCTGGCGGGCAGCTTCCGCCTGGCCGACGGCAGCGCGTTGACGCTGGGCGGAAAGACCGGCACCGGCGACAACCGCATCGTCATCGGCGGCCGCCCCGGCATGGCACTCAACCGCACCGCCACCTTCGTCTTCTACCTCGGCCCGCACCATTTCGGCTCACTCACCGCCTACGTCATCGGCCCCAACGCCGCAGCCTATCGCTTCACCTCCGGGCTGCCGGTGCAGATCCTGAAGTCGATGGCGCCGGTGCTCGTGCCTCATCTGGCGCCGGGCGCCGACATCGCCTGCCTCCCGGTCGAAGACCTGCCGTTGCCGCTCGCCGTCCCTGCGACGGCGAACGAGAGGGCTGTGCCGGTAGACGAGGAAGTGCTGCCGGGCGATGCGGGCGGGCCACCGCCGGTGGAGTCGGCCCCGGTCATGGTCGAGCCGCCCCTGCCGGATCCGGCGCAGTCGGCAACCGAAGGCGTGCTGCCGGCTGCCCCGCTGTCCGAAGGCGGCGTGGCGCCGGATGCGGCGGATGTGGGTGTGGTGGCTTCGCCGGTGCCGGACATCCCGGCCGAAGAAGGCACGGACGCTGCGCCGCCGCGCGCCCGCGCCGGCCGCATCGACGCCGGCCCGGCTATCCCCGTGCCGCCGACAGCCGAGCCTGG
>JALHFU010000406.1:0-1399 GCA_022838525.1 Hyphomicrobiales bacterium
CCTTCATGGCGCGCTCGCTCAACGCCATGGCGCTGGGCGAGGCGACCGCGCACCATCTCGGCATTCCCGTCCAGCGCTTCAAGAACGTCGCCATCGTCTCGGTCGCGGCCGCCACCGGCGCATCCGTCGCGGTTTCGGGCGGCATCGGCTTCGTCGGCATCGTCGTGCCGCATCTGCTCAGGCTCCTGATCGGGCCGGATCACCGCTATCTGCTGCCGGCCTCGGCGCTGCTCGGCGCCTCGCTGCTGCTGCTGGCGGACGCGGTCAGCCGCACCATCGTCGCCCCCGCCGAACTGCCGATCGGCATCGTCACCGCCGCCGTCGGCGCGCCCTTCTTCCTGTGGATCCTGCTGCGCCGGCGCGGGATTCTGGATCTCTAGAGGAAAGACGATGATCGAGGCGGACAAGGTTTCGGTATCGTTCGGCGCCAAGCGCATCCTGCACGACGTCGAGTTCGAGGCGCGGCCGGGCGAGGTGACGGCGATCGTCGGCCCCAACGGCTCCGGCAAGACGACCTTCCTCAAGGCGCTGTCGGGCGATCTCAAGGCCTCGGGCACGATCCGCCTCAACGGCCGCGACCTGCGCGACCTGAAGCCGTGGCAGGCGGCGAGCCTGCGCGCCGTGCTGCCGCAGGCGACGTCGCTGTCCTTTCCCTTCACCGTGCGCGAGATCGTGCGGCTCGGCATCGTCGGCGGCCGCTCGGGCGTGCTGGCGGGCGAGAACGAGCGCCTGCCCGAGCGGGCGCTGGCGCGCGTCGATCTCGAAGGCTTCGCCGGCCGTTTCTATCAGGAGCTGTCCGGCGGCGAGCAGCAGCGCGTCCAGCTCGCGCGCGTGCTCTGCCAGGTCTGGGCGCCGGTGCTCGAAGGCGAGCCGCGCTGGCTGTTCCTCGACGAGCCGGTGTCGAGCCTCGACATCAAGCATCAGCTCGTCATCATGAAGATCGCGCGCGACTTCGCCGCCCGCGGCGGCGGCGTCGTGGCCATCCTCCACGACCTCAACCTGACCGCGATGTTCGCCGACAAGGTGAGCGTGATGTGCAAGGGCAGGGTGGCGGCCTCGGGCACCCCGGCGGAGGTGTTCACCGACGATCTGATCCACCGCGTCTTCGAATGCCGCCTGAAGGTGGGCGCGCTGCCGGCCGGCGACACGCCCTTCGTGCTGCCCCAATCTGCATTCTGAGAACGGCCGCATTCTGGGAACCGGCGGCGCCCGACCGACAAAATCGCTTGTCTTTTATGGCGCCAGTCGCTAATCGCGCGCCATCCATGCAACGCATTCACCGCGCCAAAGGGAAGTTACAATGGCCAAGGGTAAATTTGAGCGTACGAAGCCGCATGTCAACATCGGCACGATTGGTCACGTTGACCATGGCAAGACGTCTTTGACGGCAGCGATCACG
>JALHFU010000407.1:0-376 GCA_022838525.1 Hyphomicrobiales bacterium
GCATGCGCGCGGCCTCGATCGCCGCCTCCTTCAGCGACATGCCCTGCTTCCAGAGCTCCTTGGCGAACTCGATGATCAGGATCGCGTTCTTCGCCGACAGGCCGACGATGGCGATCAGCCCGACGAGGAAGTAGACGTCGTTGTCCATGCCCCGCGCCATGACGGCGAGCACGCAGCCGACGGCGCCGAGCGGCACGACGAGCATCACCGACAGCGGGATGGACCAGCTTTCGTAGAGCGCGGCCAAGAGCAGGAACACGAAGAGGATCGACAGGGCGATCAGCAGCGGCGCCTGCGAGCCGGACTGGATTTCCTGCAGCGACTGGCCGGTCCACTCGTAGCCGAACCCGGCCGGCAGGTTTTCCGCCAGCCGCTC
>JALHFU010000407.1:398-1790 GCA_022838525.1 Hyphomicrobiales bacterium
CGGCGATCGCCTCGCCGGAGGAATGGCCGGGCCTGGCCTGCCCGCTGATGCGCAGCGCCGGATAACCGTTGTAGCCGGCCACCTGCGTCGGCCCCGTCGACCACTCGACCTGCGCGAAGGCGGAGAGCGGCACCATGCCGCCGCTGGCGTTGCGCACGGTCAGCGAGAGCAGGTCGTCGGTCTGCATGCGGGCGATGCCGTCCGCCTGGACCGTCACGCGCTGCATCCTGCCGGCGTTGGGAAAGTCGTTGGCGTAAGACGAGCCGAGGCTGGTCGAGACGGTGGCGTTGATGTCGGCGAAGGTGACGCCGAAGGTGTTGGCCTTCTCGCGGTCGATGACGAGGTTGACCATGGCAGCGTCGGGCATGCCGCTGACGCGCAGGCCGGTGATGACGCCGGACTCCGCGGCGGCGGCGAAGAGCTGGCCGCGGGCGGCGGCGAGCGCCGTCTGGCCGAGGCCGGCGCGGTCCTGCAGGCGGAACTCGAAGCCGCTCGTCGTGCCGAGGCCCGAGATCGCGGGCGGCGACAGGGCGAAGAGCTGGGCGTCCTTGATGTCCATGAAGAACTTGCCGTTGAGCCGGCCGGCGATCGCCTGCGCCGAATCCTCCGGCCCGCGCTCGGACCAGTCGTCCAGCGTCAGGAAGGCGAGGCCGGCATTCTGGCCCGAGCCCGAGAAGCTGAAGCCGCGCAATGCCACGATGCGGTCGATGCCCTCCTCCGCGGCCGCGATCTCCTCCATCTGCTCGATGACCTCGGAGGTACGCAGGGCGCTCGCTTCCGCGGGCGCGAGAATATCCACGAGCAGGAAGCCCTGATCCTCGTTGGGAAGGAAGGAGGTGGGCAGTTGCAGGAATGCCCAGCCCAGCCCCGCGACCAGCGCGAGATAGATGACCATCATCCGGCCGGCGCGCGCGACCGTGCGCCCCACGACCGAGACGTAGCCGTTCGTCGTCCTGGCGAAGCCGCGGTTGAACCAGCCGAAGAAGCCCCGCTTCTCGTGGTGCCCGTGCTTGAGCGGCTTGAGGAAGCTGGCGCAGAGCGCGGGCGTGAGCGTCAGCGCCAGGAAGCCCGAGAACAGGATCGAGACCACCATCGTCAGGCTGAACTGCTGGTAGATGACGCCGACCGCGCCCGGAAAGAAGGCCATCGGCACGAACACCGCCGTCAGCACCAGCGTGATGCCGATGATCGCGCCGGTGATCTGCGACATCGCCGTGCGGGTCGCCTCGCGCGGCGACAGGCCCTCCTCGGCCATGATGCGCTCGACGTTCTCGACGACCACGATGGCGTCGTCGACGAGGATGCCGATCGCCAGCACCATGGCGAACATGGTCAGCACGTTGATGGAGAAGCCGGCGGCGAACATCACGGCGCAGGTTCCCAGAAGTGCTA
>JALHFU010000408.1:0-1392 GCA_022838525.1 Hyphomicrobiales bacterium
GACGCCCAGTTCCACGGGGGTCGCGTCGGCATAGCGGGTGCAGACCGCCAGCATGCGATAGCGGCCGCCCGCAAGGGTGATGCCGCGGTCGGCGCACAGCGCGCGCTGGACCTGGCGCGCGGGGTCCAGCTGCGGGTCGAAGCCGCACAGCGCGCCCATAAGCGGCCAGAAGCGATTGCGTGGATGCGCGTAGTAACGCGCCGCCTGCAGCGAGGCCGTGCCCGGCATCGAGCCGAGCCCCGCCTGCTTCAGATCGCGCAGGAAGCCGTCGAGCGGCCGCCGGCTCTTCCTGACCCCGTACCAGATCTCGAACGGCGAGAAGGCGTGGATGTGCATGGCCGGCACCCGCGCCTTCACCGCCTCGACCAGCCGCAGATAGTGATCTCCGGAGATGTCTGGGTGGAGCCCGCCCTGGATGCAGACCTCGGTGCCGCCGCGGTTCCATGCCTCCTCGGCGCGGCGCGCCACCTCATCGAGGCTGAGCAGCTCCGCCCCGGCCGCATCCTTGCGCACCCCGAAATTGCAGAACCGGCAGGCCATGTAGCAGACATTGGTGAAGTTGATGTTGCGCACGGTCACGAAGGTGACGCGCTCGCCCACCCGCTGGCGCCGCACCGCGTCGGCCGTTCGCAGCACGGCATGAAGGTCCGCGCCTTGCGTTCCGAACAGCCGCTCGCCCGCCTCGCGGCCGATCTCGCGGCCGGCCAGCGCCGCATCGAGAATGCGGCGCACGGGCGGCGAGGCTGCGGCAAGGGCGGCCTCTAGGCTGCCGGTGGAGGAGGTGTCGTAGAAGGGTGCGTTCATGGCAGCCTCAGCTCACATATTGCTCGCGGGCCATGCCGTCAGCTCCGGCCAGCCGCGCCAGCGCCGTCTCCACCCGGCCGCTGGCCGTGCCGAGATGGGCGGGGTAGACGGTGAGCCGCTCGACGAGGCGATAGCCCGTCGCGGCCGTGCGCCGGGCAAGCTCGGCCAGCGCCGGCCACGCCCGCTCGGGATTGATGTGGTCGGCCGTCAGCGGCGACACCCCGCCCCAGTCGTTGATGCCGCTGCCGACATAGCCCTCGAACGCCTCCTCGAGATTGGGCGGCGCCTGCAGGCTGATCGACGGATCGAGGATCAGCCGGGCGGCGGCGAGCGTGCGCAGCATGTCGTCGCACGACGGCTCCGGCCATCCGGCCATCGCCGTGCCCGGCTTGGCGCGGAAGTTCTGCACGATCACCTCCTGCACGTGGCCGTGGCGCAGATGGAGCTCGTTGATCGCCGTCAGGCTGTCGATGCGCTCTTCCCAGGTCTCGCCGATGCCGATCAGGATGCCGGTGGTGAAGGGAACGCCCAGCCGCCCGGCCGCCTCGATGGTGCGCAGCCTGAGGATCGGCGCCTTGTCGGGGCAGG
>JALHFU010000150.1:0-7326 GCA_022838525.1 Hyphomicrobiales bacterium
GCGCATCGCAAGGGGCGCTCAGGGGCGATCGGTCATTCTGTGTCGTTGCGTCGGGCGCGGCCGTCGCCGGCCAGTCGCACGTGTCCTAGCTGTAGCGGTCGCTTCCCGCGTACCAGTCGGGGAAGTCGGGCGAGAGGCGCACCACGACGCTCTGCTCCTTCGAATATTCGTGCAGCGCGTTCCAGCCGTTCTCCTTGCCGTAGCCGGACGAGCCGAAACCGCCCCACGGCGAGGCCGGGTCGTTCTTGTGATGGTCGTTGATCCAGACGATGCCGGCCTGGACGCCGCGCGCCACGCGATGCGCCCGGCCGATGTCGCGGGTCCAGATCGAGGCGCCGAGGCCGAATTCGTGATCGTTGGCGATGCGCAGCGCGTCGGCCTCGTCCCTGAACGGCAGCACGCAGACCACCGGGCCGAAGATCTCCTCGCGCATGATGCGGTTGTCGGGCGACACGTCGGCGAAGACGGTCGGCTCGATGAAGAAGCCCTCGGCAAGCGCGCCGGACATCTGCGCCCGCTTGCCGCCGGCCACCAGCCGCGCGCCCTCGGCAAGGCCGGACTCGATGTATTCCAGCGTCTGGTCGAACTGGCTGCGCGAGATCACCGGCCCCATATCCGTCGTCCGGTCGAGGGGATCGCCCAGCCTGAATGCGGAGACCTTCTTCGCCAGCCTATCGACGAAGGCGTCGTAGATGGTCTCCTGGATGAGAAAGCGGGTCCCGGCCACGCACGTCTGGCCCGACGCGATGAAACCGGCGAACGCCGCTCCCGCGACAGCCTCGTCGAGAGGCGTGTCGTCGAACACGATGACCGGAGCCTTGCCGCCGAGCTCCATTGTCGCCGGGATGAGGCGCTGCGCGGCGGCGGTGGCGACGATACGGCCTGTCTCGGTGCCGCCTGTCAGGTCGATCTTGGCGATGCGGGGCGCTTCGCACAGCGCGCTGCCGACGACGCTGCCCGACCCCGGCACGACGTTGAGCACGCCGGCCGGCAGGCCCGCCTTGGTCGCCATCTCCGCGAACAGCAGCGGCGTGATCGGCGCGAGCTCCGGCGGCTTGACCACGACCGTGTTGCCGGCCGCCAGCGCCGGCGCGAGCTTCTTCAGGAAGATGAGGAGCGGATGGTTCCACGAGGTGATGAGCCCGACCACGCCGAGCGGGCTGAACTGGGTGTAGTTGAGATACTGGCCCTTGAACGGCTTGACGTGGCCCTCGAGCCCGCGCGCGATGCCGCCGAAATAGTAGAACCATTCCGGCAGGCGGCCGAGCTGCGCCGTCATCTCGCGGATCGCGCGGCCCGTCACCTGCGATTCCAGATGCGCGAACTCGTCGAGCCGCGCCTTCAGCGCGTCGCCGATGGCGTGGAGCACGCGGCTGCGCTCCAGCGCGTCGATCTCCGACCATACGCCGCTGTCGAACGCCGCGGCCGCGGCGGAGACGGCGGCCAGCATGTCCTCACGTTCGCCCTTGGCGATGCTGCCGACCTTTGCGCCGGTCGCTGGGTTGATGACCGTGGTGCGCTTGTCGCCGGAGGATTTCCGGAATTCGCCGCCGATGAACAGATCGAGCTCGATCGGTCGTGCGGCGGTGGTGGCTGCGTCTGCCATCGTCGTTCCCTATGCCTTGTCGGCGATGCGCCACAGCGTGTCGGCGAGGAGCCGCGCTCCCGCCGTCACATGCGCGGGCTCCGCCCATTCGTTCGGATTGTGGCTGATGCCGTCCCGGCACGGGATGAAGAACATCGCCGTCGGGCAGAAATAGTGAAGCTGCCGTGCGTCGTGCCCGGCCGCGGAATAGACGTCCATCATCGGCAGATCGAGCCCGGCCGCGACCTGCGACAGCACCGCGCGCAGCTCGCCCGAGAAGTCGAGCGACGGCGCGTGGGCGATCTGCTTGAGCGTGGCCGCGCACGGCCCCTTCTCGCGCTCGACGGCGGCGCGGACGATGCCGTCCATCCGGTCGACCACGGCGGTGTCGTTGTGGCGGACGTCGACGGCGAAGAACACCTTTTCCGGCACCACAGACGGCGCGTTGGGGAAGACGTCGAACAGGCCGACCGTCAGCTTGAGGTCGTCCGGCTCGCGCGCCGCCTCGTCGATGGCGCACACCATGCGCGCGGCCGCCATCAGCGCGTCCTTGCGGTCCCTGCGCAGCGCCGTGCCGGCATGCGCGGCCTCGCCCGTGACCGTGACCCGATAGCGCCGCGTGCCCTGGATGCCGGTGACGATGCCGATGACCTTGCCGGCGCGCTCGAGGGCGTCGGCCTGCTCGATATGGCCCTCGATGAAGGCGTGGACCGGCCGGCCGAGCGGGCGCAGCGGCACGTCAACGTCGCCGGCATGGATCTGCGCCACGGCCTCGCGCACGCTGACGCCGTCCGCATCGCGCACGTCGAGCAGAACGTCGAGCGGCTTGACGCCGGTATAGGCCTCCGATCCGGCCATGCCGGGCGAGAAGCGCGACCCTTCCTCGTTCATCCAGGCCACGATCTCGATCGGTCGCAGCGGCGTCCGGCCGCCGGTGACGATGGCCTCGACGGCTTCGAGCGCCGCCAGCACGCCGAAGGCGCCGTCGAACTTGCCGCCGGTCGGCTGGGAATCGATGTGCGAGCCGGAAAGCACGGGCGCGGCATCCGGATCGCGCCCTTCGAGTCGAAGGAAGAGGTTGGCCGCGGCGTCCGTATAGGGCTGGAGGCCGATGCGGCGGCCCCATTCGACGAGCATCGCCCGCGCCTCGGCCTCTTCCGGCGACAGGGCGGGGCGGTTGACGCCGCCGTCGCTGCGGGCGCCGCAGCGCGCCAACTCCATGTGGCGCTGCCAGAGCCGCTCCCCATCCACAAGATCCGATGGCCGCTTTTCGCCGGACGCTTCCGCCATGACCTCATTTCCGTCAACCGGGCCCGAGCCCTCGGCCAACTATGATCACCATTTGGCATACATGCAATACGATTTCGTATAATTTGTGAGGATTCATCGGGTGCCGCGCGCGACAGCGGAGGCGAGCGTTCTCCGGCTCCAATCGCTAATAGCATGAAATCGCAACGGATTGTGGCTGCACGCAAAGGTGCAGGCTTGGGCCAATGGCGATTGGCGTGCATGATCCGTGATTTTGCACGCATCTTCGGGCGTTTGCGGGGCGAAACAGGAGTCGAGGAGGCCGCGAAGTGCCCCGGAAAACCCAATCGGAAGCCGCTTGCTGGTCCCGGTAGGGGACGGGGAGAGGAGGGAACCCCCGTCGTCTCCCTCTAAAGCCGGCGCCGAGCGCCAATTCAACGGATGCGGCCGTCACGCGCGCGCCGTTGCCGGCGAAAACCGCGTCGGACTTGGCGGCAGCTAGCGTAGAGAGTGCGGAAAGCCGCTCGTGCCGCTCCCGCGCATCGTCCTCTCAGCAGCGGCCGGTGGCGTTCCGGCCGAGCGATTCCGCTCCATCAGCGCCGGCCGGCATTCTCCTCCTCGGTCCGGCTGAGGAAGTGGATGAGATCGGACAGGCCCTCGCCGAGAAGCGTGACGTGCGAGCGCATCGCCTTGCTCGCGCCGGCGCTGTCGCCGGTGAGGATGGCTTCCATGATGGTGTTGTGCTCGTCGATCGACGCCTTCATGCGGTCCGACTGGTAGGTGATGATGCGGCGGTAGGGCGAGGTCTTCACCGTCAGCCGGCGCAGATGGTCCTGCAGCACGCGGTTGTGGCTCGCCGCCGAGATGGCGTCGTGGAAATCGAGATTCGCGAGGTAGAAGCCCTCGGCGTCGCCGGCCAGGGCGGCGGCCGCGCAGGCCTTCTGCGTCGCCTGCAGCGTTTCCTTCTGCTCCGGCAGGATGCGCCGCGCCGCCTGCGCCGCCGCCAGCGCCTCCATCTCCGCCACCACGCTGAACGCGTCGAGGAGATCGGCCACGGCGAGCTTGGCGACCTGCAGGCCCTGCCGCCCGCGCGACACCACCAGACCGCTGGCCGAAAGACGCTGCAACGCCTCGCGAATCGGCGTGCGCGACACGCCGAAGCTCTCCGCGAGCTGGCGCTCGTCCAGCCGGTCGCCGGGCTTGCGGACGCCCTGCAATATCTCCTGCTCCAGTCGTGCCGCCACTTCCGCGGTCAATGAGGTCGCTTCGCTGTCCAGCATGGTTCCTTCCTCTCCCGGCGTCCTGTCCGGCCGCCACCCTTACCGTCTCTGCTTCAAAACTGGCGGGCAAACAAGCCTTGATGAACATGCATCCCACCCCCTTGTGGCATGCATCTTTGTCAAAAATGCCGTTGAGCAATTTCGGCATACAATATTGACTTATTCCGCATGCCATTGCCATAGTGCATTCGACGTGCGCGCCGCGCACTGGGGAGAACGCCATGAGAAGTTTTGAACAGCGGAACGCGCATTTCGACAGGCTGGTGAACACGAAGGGGCTGCGCTGGCTCGGCCAGAACACCAACCACGCCCCGGTGCACCCGGCGGTGGTCGAGGCCATGCAGCGGTGCATCGCCGAGGAGGAGTTCCACATCTACGGCCCGCCGGCCGGCCTGGAGGAACTGCGCGAGGGCATCATTGCCGATCTCGGGCTCCCCGGCCTGTCGGCGCTGGTCTCCGACGGCGCGGTCGCCTCGCTCTATCATGCATGCCACACGCTGCTTTCCCCCGGCGACGAGTTCATCACCACCGACCCGACCTGGAATTGGCCGATGGCCTTCGCCCGCGCCGTCGGCGCCACGGTGAAGCAGATCCCGATCTACGGCGAGGAGTACGGCTACCGCCTCGCGCCGGAGAGGCTGGCGGCGGCGATCACGCCGAAGACGAAACTCATCTATCTCGTCGACCCGAACAACCCGCTCGGCACCGCCTGCACGCGGGAGGAGATCGCCGCGATCGCCGAGATCGCCCGCAAGGCCGGCGCCTGGCTCATCCACGACTGCACCTACCGGCATTTCGCCTACGACCACACGCTGGCGGCGACGCTCTACCCGGAGAAGACGATCACCATCTACAGCTTCTCCAAGTGGCTGGGGCTGGCCGGCCTGCGCGTTGGCGCCATCGTCGCCCACCCGGATCTGGTCGAGCGGCTGGCGGTCGCGCCGCCCAACAATCTCGGTTCCTCGATCCTGTCGCAGCGCGCCGCCGCCGCCGGCATCCGGGTGAAGGCGGAATGGTTCCCGCAGGTGCTCGAACTGACGCGGTCCAACCAGAAGCTGATCAAGGACGCCGTCGACCGCATCGACAGGCTCGAAATGCCGGTCTTCCCGTCGAGCGGCAATTTCGTGGTCATCGAGACGCAGAAGGCGGGCGTCGCGCCCGAGGCGCTGGTGGCGGAATACCAGAAGCGCAACATCATGATCCGCCAGGGCGCCTACCACACGCCCAATTTCGGCGACCGCTTCGTCAAGGTCAGCACCTCGGTGCCGGCCGAATGGGTCGAGGAATTCGTCGCCCTGCTGCCCGATCTGGTCGAGCGCGCGCGCGGCAACAACGAGCAAGTCAAGCTTTTCTGACTGTTGGCGTCACGCGGGCAGTGCAGGCACAAATCGGGAGAACGAGATGGACCTTGGTCTGAAGGGTAAGAAAGTCCTCATCACGGGCGCGTCGCAGGGCATCGGCGAGGGGCTGGCGACGTCGTTCGCCGAGGAAGGATGCGCGCTGCACCTGGTGGCGCGCTCGGGCGACCGGCTCGAGAGCATAAGGAAGGATCTCACGGCCAAGGGCGCCCAGGTCAGCTATCAGGCGCTCGATCTCACCGAGCCGGGCGCGGTCGATGCCGTTCTCGACGCGGCCGGCGACGTCGACGTCCTCGTCAACAATGCCGGCGTCATCCCCAGCGGCAACCTGTGGGACATCGACGAGGAGAAGTGGCGCACCGGCTGGGAGCTGAAGGTGCTCGGCTACGTCAACTTCACCCGCGCCCTCTACCCGCGCATGAAGCAGCGCGGCGGCGGCGTCATCATCAACAACATCGGCAATGGCGGCGAGGTGTTCGACCCCAACTACGTCGCCGGCACGACGGGCAATGCCGCGCTCATGGCCTTCACCCGCGCCATGGGCGGCTCGAGCCTCGACGACAACATCCGCATCGTCGGCGTCAATCCCGGCCCGGTCGATACCGACCGCATCTACAACATGCTGCGCAAGCGCGCGAAGGCCTGGCTCGGCGACGAGTCGCGCTACGAGGAGCTGCTCGACCGCTACCCGCTGCGGCGGCCGGCACATGTGCGCGAGATCACCGATCTCATCGTCTTCCTCGCCTCCTACCGCTCCGGCTACACCAGCGGCGCGATCTTCACCGTCGACGGCGGCATCGCCTCGCGCCGCTCCGTGATCTGAGGTCGGCCATGGCTTACGCAACGGCCGGCGACGGCGTCAGGCTCTACTACGAGGAGGCGGGCGGCGGCACGCCGATCGTCTTTGTCCACGAGTTCGGCGGCAGCTACTGGAGCTGGGAGCCGCAGATGGGCTTCTTCTCGCGCCGCCACCGCTGCGTGACCTTCGCGGCCCGCGGCTATGCCCCCTCGGACATTCCCGAAAGCGTCGACGCCTATTCGCAGGCGCAGGCGGCCGACGACATCGTCCACGTCATGGACGCGGCCGGCATCGACAAGGCCCACATCGTCGGCCTGTCCATGGGCGGCTTCGCCTGCCTCCACGCCGCGATCCGCCATCCCGACCGGGTGCTGTCGGTCGTCGCCGCCGGCACGGGCTACGGCGCCGAGCTGGAGCACGACGCCTATTTCAAGGGCGTGTCCGAGCAGGTGGCGCAGAACTTCGAGACGCGCGGCGCCAGCGCGTTCGCGCCGATCTATGCCGAAGGCGCCTCCCGCGTGCAGTTCCAGAACAAGGACCCGCGCGGCTGGGCGCTGTTCGCCGAGCGGCTCGGCCTGCATTCGGAGCGCGGCGCGGCCAACACCATGCGCGGCGTGCAGGCGCGCCGTCCCTCGCTCTATGCGCTGGAGAAGGAGTTCCGGACGCTCGCCGCGCCGGTTCTGGTGATGGTCGGCGACGAGGACGACCACTGCCTCCAGCCCGGCATCTTCCTGAAGAAGACGATTCCCGCGGCAGGGCTCTGCGTCCTGCCCAAGGCCGGACACACGCTCAACCTCGAGGAGCCGGATCTCTTCAACCGCTTCCTGGCCGAGTTCCTGGCCCAGGTCGAGGCCGGGCAATGGGCGCCGCGCGACCCGCGGGCCAACCCGGCGCAGATCATGCGGACGGACTGAGCGGCGGTGCCGGCCGACGGCGTTGCCGGCCCCGACATGGTGAAGCCTTCTGGATCACTGCGATGAACGCACACAGCATCGACGACCTTCGCGACCGGGCCAGACGCCGCATTCCGCGCGTGATCTTCGACTTCATGGACGG
>JALHFU010000409.1:0-1380 GCA_022838525.1 Hyphomicrobiales bacterium
GACGATTCGCGATAATCAGCGGGTGAAGAACGTGATCGGGCCCGGCGGCGTGCGATATCCGGTCACTCCCGACATCGAGCGGCGCCTGCGCTCGATGGACCATGATGCGCTCCAGTACAACGCCTTCAAGTCCATCGCGCTCGCCGACGACGCCGCGATCGGCGGTATCGGCCCCACCCCGCTCCCCTACAACGGCACCCGCGGCCGCTTCGATATCCGCAACGGGCTGTTCGATTTCGCCGGCCACTCGCTGAGCAAAGTCGGCTCCAGTTCGTTCATCCTCACCTCCACCCAGATCGCCGGCGTGACGCCCGACACCGCCATCGATGTCGAGGGCGGTATTCTCGGGATCGAGGCATCCACCGACCTCGGCGGCTCTGCCGTCAACACACTCACCGTCGCCGACGGCGCGGGCTTCGACTTCCACAATCTCGTTCCGCCCGTAAACTGGTCGCTCACCCTCGCCGACGGCGCACGCTTCACCGTCCGTTCCGGCACCACCAATCACAATACTTGGGCCGGGCCGGTCACACTGACAGGCGGCCAGGCCATCCTCGACGGACAAACGTCGTACGTGCACAACAACATCGCAGGCCAGATCTCCGGGGCAGGCGGACTCCTCAAGACCTACGGCGGCTACACCTACCTGCGCAATCCGGCCAACACCTACACCGGCCACACCACCGTCGACAACTCGCTGCTCCATGCCTACGCCCCCGGCTCCGTGCCGGGCGCGCCCGCTTCGCTGACAGTCTCCGGCACCGGCGAATTTGCCGTTCGCCACGCTGCCGACGGTTGGTCGCTCGCGCAGATCGAGGCACTCGCCGCCTCGGGTGCCTTCACGTCGCCCACCGCCTACCTCGGCATCGACACGGCTGAAGCCGATCTTACCTACACCGCCGACTGGCCCGCCTTCGGCCTCTCCAAGCTCGGGCCCTACGGCCTCTCGCTCACGGGCAACTGGCCCGTAAGCGGACCGGTACGCATTCACGACGGCACACTCGACCTGAACAGCTTCGATGGCGGCACCCTCGATCTCGGCCCTTACGGCGTGCAGGTCGGTGTTGACAACTGGGCCGCCTCTTGCGCCATGCTTCCGCTCTCCGGCAACACCGTTATCACCACGACCGATAACGGCTACAACCGCGCTCAGCCCGCCATCGGCGTCGGCACGCTCGGTTCTTCGCGCGGCGTCATGACGATCTCCGACAACGCCTTCATCCAAGGCCGTCTGCACGTCGGGCGCGACGGCACCTCAGTCGGCGTGGTCTACCAGACCGGCGGCGTTTTCCTCAATACCGGCGGGGCAGCCGCCGATGGACGTATCGGCGAATCGGGCTTCGGCTACTACGAGATCTCCGGTGGCGCACTCACCA
This sequence comes from Hyphomicrobiales bacterium, assembly GCA_022838525.1. Taxonomy (GTDB): domain Bacteria; phylum Pseudomonadota; class Alphaproteobacteria; order Rhizobiales; family Rhizobiaceae; genus Aerobium. The sequence goes on from JALHFU010000409.1 coordinate 1,377, forward strand.
ACAA